>NZ_JBIRQM010000005.1:0-264329 GCF_044333225.1 Streptomyces sp. NPDC021080
AAACGCCCGGTTACATTCCGAACCCGGAAGCTAAGCCTCACAGCGCCGATGGTACTGCAGGGGGGACCCTGTGGGAGAGTAGGACGCCGCCGAACAAATTTTAGAGAGCTGGTCCCCGAACTTCGGTTCGGGGACCAGCTCTTTTTTGTTTTGCTTTACTTTGAGTTCACGTTGCGCGACCAGGATCCGCATCATGAGTACTGCTGCCATGCTCGGAGCCGCGGGTGTCGGAGCCGGTGACGAGGTCGTCGTGCCGGCCTTCGGGAACGTCGAGGTCGCCGACGCCGTGACCCGGGCCGGCGCCACTGTCGTCTTCGCGGACATAGACCCGGCGACGTACTGCCTCGACCCCCGGGCGGTTGAAGCGGTCATAACTCCCCGGACGGCGGCGCTCGTTGTCGTGCACCGCTTCGGGCGGACAGCCGACATGGTGCGGTTGCGGGAGCTGGGGCAGCGGCACGAACTGCTGATGCTGGAACAGGGCGAGTCCGAGGCGCCGTACGACGAGATCGCGCAGCGCAGGGAGCGGGCCGCCTATCTCGACGGCCGCCTCAGCGGCGTACGCACACCGGTCAGCGGCGATGGCCACACCTACCAGCAGTACGTCGTGCGGGTGCCCGGCAACGGGCGTCCGGACCGGGACGCCTTCGCACGGGCCGTACGGGCCAGGGGAGTCGAGTGCCGGGTGCCCGTGAAGACCCCGGTGCACCGCCTGCCCGGGTTCCGCCGCGACGTACAGCTTCCCGAGACCGAGCGGGCCGCCGACGAGACCCTTTCGCTGCCCGTGGACGGGACGTTGACGAAGCGGGAGATGCAGCGGATCGTCTCCGCGTGCAACGCGCTCGGCGGACTGCTGGAGCCGGCCTTCTGATCAGGGCCGGACTGGTTGGGAGCACGGCCGAATTCAGGGTATGATCTCTCTTGTCGCCGCGAGGGAAACCTCAAAAGAGACAGGCCCCCCTAGCTCAGTCGGCAGAGCGTCTCCATGGTAAGGAGAAGGTCAACGGTTCGATTCCGTTGGGGGGCTCAAGCAGAAAAGGCCTCCGCCCTTGTGGGCGGGGGCCTTTCGCATTGCGTGTGTTCCGACCGACCGGACCTCGGCCCCCGGGACGCATGTCCCAGGAGCTCCGGTCCGCCGGGTCTCAGTCCGTGTGGAGGCCGGGGACGCGCATCGCCAGAATCGCCATGTCGTCCGACGGGGCGTCGGATGCGAAGCGTTCGACCGCGCGCATGATGCGCGCGGCGACAGCGCCGGCCGTCAGCCCCGTGCACGTGGTGAGGACGTCCGCGAGGCCGTCGTCGCCGAGCATGCGGGTGCCCTCACGGCGTTCCGTGACGCCGTCCGTGACACACAGCAGGACATCGCCCGGATCGAGCGTGACCCTCTGCTCGTACAGCTCCAGATCCTCCATGACGCCGAGGAGCGGCTGCGGTTCGGCGGCCGGCTCGACCGTGCCGTCCTGGCGCAGGCGCAACGGGAGCGGATGGCCGGCGCAGACGACCTTCAGGACGGCGCTGCCGTCCTCCTGGGGCCACAGCTCGCCGTAGAGGAGGGTCAGGAAGCGGCTGCGGGCGCCCTCGTCGAGGATCGCGGAGTTCAGCCGTTCCAGGACCGCGGGGCCGCCGTAGCCCTCGCGGGCCAGCAGCCGCAGTGCGTGCCGGGCCAGGCCGGTGACCGCCGCCGCCTCCGGACCCGTACCGCAGACGTCGCCGATGGCGAAGCCGTACGCGCCGTCGCGGATCGGGAAGACGTCGTAGAAGTCGCCGCCGACTTCGTTGCCCTCGCCGGCCGCGCGGTAGATGACCTCGACCTCGACGCCCTCGATCTGGGGGAGTTCCGGGGGCAGCAGGCTGCGCTGGAGGGACTGGCTGATGGCCGTGCGCTCCGAGTACAGGCGGGCGTTGTCCAGTGCCAGGGCCGCTCGCCGGGAGAGGTCCTCAGCCAACTCCAGGATCTCCTGGCGGAAATGCTCGTCCGACGGCTTGCCGAGGGTCAGCATGCCGATGACGCGGTTGCGGGCGACCAGGGGCAGGACGACGGTCTCGCCGCCGACCGCCGCGGCCGTCGCCAGGGTCGGGCCGATGCCGGAGCTCACCGACGTCTGCCCGCCGAGGCCCAGGCTGCGCATCGAGGTCCGCAGGGCTGCGTCGTGGGCGGCCGCGGCCGGTGCCGACCAGACCCGGGCGCCCGGAGTGGGCACCGGGTCCGGCGGAGCGACCTTCGAGAGCAACGCCTTGAGGCCGTCGATGAGTTCCTCGTCCTCGTGCAGGACGTACGAGAGGTAGGGATCGGAGGCCTGGTCGGCGATCGTGTACACGGCGCACCAGGTGGCCAGGGTCGGGACCGTCATCTGGGCCATGAGGGCGAGCGTCTGGTCGCGGTCCAGGGTGCCGGCGAGCAGGTCGGAGGCCTCCACGAGGAAGGACAGCGAACCGCGGCGCAGACGTTCCAGCTCGCCGAGCCGGGCCGACTCCACGGCCAGGGCGATGCGGTCGGCGGCGAACTGCAGGCGCAGGGCCTCCTCGTTGGTGTAGCGGTTCGGCGATTCGGCCGCGACGCCGAGGGAACCGGTGAGGCGGCCCTCGACCTTCAGCGGGACCGTGACGACCGAGCGCATGCCGGTGCCGCCGAGGAGCGGTACGGCGCCGGGGACGAGGGTGAGGTCCTCGTGGACGGCGGGCATCCGGGCCGAGCCGTAGCGGCCGGGGCCCGCCTCGACGGGGACGCGGGCGAAACGCTGGCGCGCGGAGGGCAGGCCGGTGGAGGCGCGTACCTCCAACTCCGTTTCGTCGTCGGTCGCGAGGAGCAGGAAGGCGGAGTCGCCGTCGAGCATGTCGCGGGCCCGTTCCACCGTGCGCTGCAGAAGGCCGTCGAGGTCGTCCGGGGCCGGTGATCCGATGAAGACCTCGAACGGATCCGTGGCCTGGCCCTCGGCGTGGGCGCCCGAGTCGGAGGCGGCTCCGCGCAACGGGGTCTGCAGCACGGCGCGTTCGTGGTCGCGGACGAGGAGACAGACGGTGGAGGGCTCGCCGCTCGTGTCACGGACCCGCAGGTGCGAGGCGTACACGGGGGTGACGCGGCCGTCGGCGCAGCGGACGCCGTAACTGCCCTCCCAGCGGGAGAGTTGGAGGGCCTCCACGATGCCGGTGCCGGTGCCGGGGGTGTGCGGCCAGGCCGCCAGGTCGGTGAGCGGCTTGCCGGTGACCTGCTCGGCCGCGTACCCGAAGAGCTCCTCGGCGTCCTCGTTCCAGGAGTTGATGGCGCCGGTGCGGTCGATCTGGACGACCGCCACGCGGACGCGGCCGTCGGCGAGGGGGAGGAGGTCGGCGGGGAGCGAGGGGCCGGCGGTGCGGGTGCCGACCGCGCGCTCGGGGAGGTCGAGCTGGAACCACACCTGCTTGTGGGTGGGTGTGTAGTCGACACCCCAGCGGCGGGCGAGGGCCGCGCACAGCTGCAGGCCGCGGCCGCCCTCGCGGTCGGGGCTGCCCATGGTGACGGCCGCGGCCTGGAGTGGGATCTCGCGTTCCGGGTAGCGATCCGCCACCTCGATGCGCACGCCGTCGTCGCTGCGCAGACACAGAACGTCGGCGGAGGTGCCCGCGTGCACGACGGCATTGGTGACCAGTTCGCTGGTCAGTACGACGGCGTCGTCGACGATGTCGGCGAAGCCCCAGCCCTGGAGGGTGTCGCGGACGAACGAGCGGGCGGTCGCGACGGAGCGTCCGACGGGATCGAAACTGGCGGCCGCGCGCGCGGTGATCACAGAACTCCTTGTCCGGTCGTCGGCATGCGGGGCTCCGTGGCCCGCTCGCTCCTGCGTGGGCAGAGCGTGGTGCCCTGTCGGCCGGGGATCCTGGGGTGTCCCCCCAGGATGCAGTCCGGTGGTCATGGTGCGGTGCCCTCCGATGCCTGCCCGCTCGTGCTCGTGCCACCGCCCAGGCCGGACGGGACCGGCACGGCTGGACAGCCGCTTGCAAGGTTACTTACCTTCGCGGCCCCTGCGGATGCCGGTCATGGGTGTTTCCGTCTTGAAGAGTGCGGTGTTTCCGTTCGGGCAGGTGCGTGTGATTGCCTCCGGCCAGGGCCGGAGGACGTCCCGCGGGTGTGCGGACGATGTGCGAAGCTGCCGAACTGTTATGGCCTGGTTGGGCCGGGGTGAAACACTGGGCAGGCTCCAGGAGTGGGTCCGGGCAGGTCGTACGCCTCCCGCGCACCACGAAGAGAAGTACCCGAGCAGAAGTACCCGAGTACGCCGAGCAGTATTGGTCGACCCTTGCGGGAGGGACACAGTGGAGTCTGGCGCAGCGACGCGGGGCGGTAGGACGCGCGCGAAAGGCGGACAGTCCCTGAACAGCGGGCGCGCACCGCGCACCGGCACCACCGAGGTGGACACGGCGGCCCTGAACCGGTTGCTGGCGGCCCTGGTGGCGATGAGGGACGGCAACTTCCGCAAGCGGCTCACTGTTTCCGGTGACGGCGTGATGTCCGAGATCTCCGCCGTCTTCAACGAGGTCGCCGACCGCAACATGCACCTGACGGGTGAGCTGTCGCGGGTACGGCGCGTGGTGGGGCGTGAGGGAAAGCTCACGGAGCGGCTGGAGGCGGGTGCCGGCGAAGGGGCCTGGGCGGCCGCCATCGACGCGTCGAACGCGCTGGTGGCCGATCTCGTACGGCCCGTCTCCGAGGTCGGCCGGGTGCTGTCCGCCGTCGCGGAGGGCGATCTGTCGCCGCGCATGGACCTGCGCGCGCAGGCGGCGGACGGCAACGGGCATCCGCTGCGCGGTGAGTTCCTGAAGGTCGGCCGGACCGTCAACAACCTGGTGGACCAGCTGTCGACGTTCACCGACGAGGTCACCCGGGTGGCCAGCGAGGTGGGTACCGAGGGCAAGTTGGGCGGGCAGGCCCGGGTCCGCGGTATGTCCGGTTCGTGGAAGGACCTCACGGACTCGGTCAACACGATGGCCTACCGGCTCACCGCCCAGGTGCGTGACATCGCTCTCGTGACGACGGCGGTCGCCAAGGGCGACCTGTCGCGGAAGGTCACCGTTCACGTGGCCGGCGAGATGCTGGAGCTGAAGAACACCGTCAACACGATGGTCGACCAGCTGTCCTCCTTCTCGTCCGAGGTGACACGCGTCGCCCGCGAGGTGGGTACGGAGGGCGAGCTCGGCGGTCAGGCGCAGGTGCCCGGTGTGGCCGGTGTGTGGAAGGACCTCACCGATTCGGTGAACCTCATGGCCGGCAACCTGACGGCCCAGGTGCGCGGGATCGCGCAGGTGACCACGGCGGTCGCGAGCGGTGACCTGTCGCAGAAGGTGACCGTCTCCGCGCGCGGCGAGGTCGCGCAGCTCGCCGAGACGATCAACCAGATGACCGAGACGCTGCGGACGTTCGCCGACGAGGTGACCCGTGTCGCCAACGAGGTCGGCGGCGAGGGCCGGCTCGGCGGTCAGGCCAACGTGCCGGGGGCGGCGGGAACGTGGAAGGACCTCACGGACTCGGTCAACACGGTCTTCCGGAACCTCACGACCCAGGTGCGTGACATCGCCGCGGTGACGACCGCGGTGGCCAACGGAGACCTGTCGCAGAAGGTCAGTGTCCAGGTCGCCGGCGAGATGCTGGAGCTGAAGAACACCGTCAACACGATGGTCGACCAGCTGTCGTCGTTCGGTGTCGAGGTCACGCGCGTGGCGCGCGAGGTCGGTGTCGAGGGTGAGCTGGGCGGCCAGGCCCAGGTTCCGGGCGTGGCCGGTACCTGGAAGGACCTCACGGACTCCGTCAACACGGCGTTCCAGAACCTGACCGGCCAGGTCCGCAACATCGCCCAGGTGACCACGGCGGTCGCGAACGGCGATCTGTCGCAGAAGGTCACCGTCGAGGTCGCCGGCGAGATGCTGGAACTGAAGGTCACCGTGAACACCATGGTGGACCAGCTGTCGAGCTTCGCCGACCAGGTGACGCGGATGGCCCGTGACGTGGGTACGGAGGGCCGGCTCGGCGGCCAGGCCCGGGTGGACGGTGTGTCCGGGACCTGGAAGGAACTCACGGACTCCGTCAACTTCATGGCGGGGAACCTGACGTCGCAGGTGCGGCAGATCGCCCAGGTGACCACGGCGGTGGCCCGGGGCGACCTGTCGCAGAAGATCGACGTGGACGCGCGCGGCGAGATCCTGGAGCTGAAGAACACCATCAACACGATGGTCGACCAGCTCTCCGCGTTCGCCGACCAGGTGACGCGGGTGGCCCGTGACGTGGGTACGGAGGGCCGGCTCGGCGGTCAGGCGCAGGTGCCCGGTGTGGCCGGTGTGTGGCGCGACCTGACCGACTCGGTGAACGGCATGGCCGGCAACCTCACCGCCCAGGTGCGCAACATCGCGCAGGTCGCGACCGCGGTGGCCCGGGGTGACCTGTCGCAGAAGATCGACGTGGACGCGCGCGGCGAGATCCTGGAGCTGAAGAACACCCTCAACACGATGGTGGACCAGCTCTCGAACTTCGCCGAGCAGGTGACGCGGGTGGCCCGCGAGGTGGGCACCGAGGGCATCCTCGGCGGGCAGGCCGAGGTGCAGGGTGTCTCGGGCACCTGGAAGGACCTCACCCAGTCCGTGAACTTCATGGCCAACAACCTGACCATCCAGGTGCGCAACATCGCCGAGGTCACGACCGCGGTCGCCATGGGCGACCTGTCCAAGAAGATCACGGTCGACGCCAAGGGCGAGATCCTCGAACTGGTCACCACCGTCAACACGATGGTGGACCAGCTGTCGTCGTTCGCCGAGCAGGTGACCCGGGTGGCCCGCGAGGTGGGCACCGAGGGCCAGTTGGGCGGTCAGGCGAGGGTGCCCGGGGTCACGGGCATCTGGAAGGACCTGAGCGACAACGTCAACCTGATGGCCTACAACCTGACCATGCAGGTGCGGAACATCTCGCAGGTGGCGGCGGCGGTCGCCAACGGCGACCTGACCCGGACGGTGACGATCAAGGCGAGCGGCGAGGTCGCTCAGCTCGCCGACACCTTCAACACCATGGTCAAGACGCTGAGTTCGTTCGCCGAGCAGGTCACCAAGGTGGCCCGCGAGGTGGGTACGGACGGCATCCTCGGCGGTCAGGCGCACGTTCCGGGAGTCGCGGGGACGTGGAAGGACCTCACCGAGTCGGTGAACGGGATGGCGTCCAACCTGACCGGGCAGGTCCGCAACATCGCGATGGTCACCACGGCCATCGCGAAGGGCGATCTGACCAAGAAGATCGACATCGACGCGCGCGGCGAGATCCTGGAGCTCAAGACCACCATCAACACGATGGTCGACCAGCTGTCGTCGTTTGCGGAGGAGGTCACCCGAGTCGCCCGGGAGGTGGGCACGGAGGGGCAGTTGGGCGGTCAGGCGCGCGTCCGTGACGTGGACGGGACCTGGCGCGACCTCACCGAGTCGGTGAACGAGATGGCCGGGAACCTGACCCGGCAGGTGCGTGCCATCGCGCGCGTGGCGACCGCGGTGACCCGTGGTGACCTGAACCTGAAGATCGACGTGGACGCCTCCGGCGAGATCCAGGAACTCCAGGACTACATCAACAAGATGATCGCCAACCTGCGCGACACCACGATCGCCAACAAGGAGCAGGACTGGCTGAAGGGCAACCTCGCCCGCATCTCCGCCCTGATGCAGGGCCGCCGCGATCTCGACGACGTGGCCTCGCTGATCATGAGCGAGCTGACACCGGTGGTCTCGGCCCAGCACGGCGCGTTCTTCCTGTCGATGCCGCTGGTCGACGGCCAGGACGCGGGCACCGAGGACGAGGAGGCGTACGAGCTGCGGATGCTCGGGTCGTACGGCTACTCGATGGGATCCATGCCCACCTCGTTCCGGCCCGGTGAGGCGCTGATCGGGACGGCCGCGCAGGAGAAGCGCACGATCCTGGTGGAGAACGCGCCGAGCGGCTATCTGAAGATCTCCTCCGGACTCGGCGAGGCGCCTCCGGCCCAGGTCATCGTGCTTCCGGTGCTCTTCGAGGGAACCGTGCTCGGGGTGATCGAGCTGGCGTCGTTCACGCCCTTCACGCAGATCCAGAAGGACTTCCTGAACCAGATCGCGGAGATGATCGCGACGAGCGTCAACACCATCTCGGTCAACACCAAGACGGAGGTGCTGCTGCGGCAGTCGCAGGAGCTGACCGAGCAACTGCGGGAACGTTCCGCGGAGCTGGAGAACCGGCAGAAGGCGCTCCAGGACTCGAACGCGGAACTGGAGGACAAGGCAGAGCTGCTGGCCCAGCAGAACCGGGACATCGAGGTGAAGAACACCGAGATCGAGGAAGCCCGGCAGGTCCTGGAGGAGCGGGCCGAGCAGCTCGCGGTCTCCATGCGCTACAAGAGCGAGTTCCTGGCGAACATGTCGCACGAGCTGCGCACGCCGCTCAACTCGCTGCTGATCCTGGCCAAGCTGCTGGCCGACAATGCGGACACGAACCTCACCCCGAAGCAGGTCGAGTTCGCCGAGACGATCCACGGCGCGGGCTCCGACCTGCTCCAGCTGATCAACGACATCCTCGACCTGTCGAAGGTCGAGGCGGGCAAGATGGACGTGTCGCCGACCCGTATCGCGCTCGTCCAGCTCGTCGACTACGTGGAGGCGACGTTCCGTCCGCTGACCGCGGAGAAGGGGCTCGACTTCTCGGTGCGGGTCTCGCCGGAGCTGCCCGCCACGCTGCACACCGACGAGCAGCGGCTGCTCCAGGTGCTGCGCAACCTGCTCTCCAACGCGGTGAAGTTCACCGATTCCGGTGCGGTCGAGCTGGTGATCCGGCCCGCCGGGGCCGATGTGCCGGTGGCCATCCGTGAGCAGCTTCTGGAGTCGGGTTCGCTGAGGGACGCGGACGCCGATCTGATCGCGTTCTCCGTGACCGACACCGGTATCGGGATCGCGGCGAGCAAGATGCGGGTGATCTTCGAGGCGTTCAAGCAGGCGGACGGCACGACGAGCCGCAAGTACGGCGGTACGGGGCTGGGGCTCTCCATCTCGCGTGAGATCGCGCGGCTGCTGGGCGGCGAGATCTACGCCCAGAGCGAGCCGGGACGCGGCTCCACCTTCACCCTGTACCTGCCGCTGCACCCGAGCGAACTGCCCCCGCAGGGTTACGGGCAGCTCGCGCCGACGATGGAGGCGGGGGAGCTGCTGGCCTCCGAGGCCGAACTGCGCAGCATCGGGATGCCGGCCGAGGTGAAGTCGTATCAGGACGCCCAGAACGGGCCTGCCGCGCTGTTCAGGAGGCGCCGCAGGGCGCTGCCCACGGCCGAGCAGCGCGCGGACGCGGCCGGGCAGCAGGACGGCGGTGCGGGCGCCGCTCAGGAGCCGTGGGCGGCCGCGGGACAGCAGGACGCGGGACCGCAGCATGGCCGGAGCATCCGCTTCGAGGGCGAGAAGGTGCTGATCGTCGACGACGACATCCGCAACGTCTTCGCGCTGACCAGCGTCCTCGAGCAGCACGGCCTTTCGGTGCTGTACGCGGAGAACGGCCGCGAGGGCATCGAAGTCCTGGAGCAGCACGACGATGTGACGGTCGTTCTGATGGACATCATGATGCCCGAGATGGACGGTTATGCCACGACCACGGCGATCCGGCGGATGCCGCAGTTCGCGGGACTGCCGATCATCGCGCTCACGGCGAAGGCCATGAAGGGCGACCGGGAGAAGGCCATCGAGTCCGGTGCGTCCGACTATGTGACCAAGCCGGTCGATCCCGATCATCTGCTGTCGGTGATGGCGCAGTGGATGCGCCAGGGGTGACACACTCGTGAGAGTGACGTGGGCCGTCGCGGTGTGCCGGATGTCGGGACACCGTGCGGCCCGGCCGTTCCGGTCGGCCCGTGTCGGATGACTGACTGTGCCCGAAGCCGTGTAGAAGCACGGGATACGGGGAACCTTCTGGTCCCCTGCCGCGTTTCTGCTACGTGCACAGTGACATCACGGTGACAGGGTGTGGCGACAGGCGGGGTGCGGCTAGCATGACCGGCACAAGGACGGACGGCGCAAGGGAGTCGTCCCCTGGGGCGGCGCCCGGCGCTTCCCCAAGTCCTGCGGACAGGGGAGGCCCCATGCCGGGGCGAGGAGGGCGGGCCATGGTGCAGAAGGCCAAGATCCTCCTGGTCGATGACCGGCCGGAGAATCTGTTGGCGCTGGAGGCGATCCTCTCCGCGCTCGATCAGACACTGGTACGGGCATCGTCCGGGGAGGAAGCGCTCAAAGCGCTGCTCACGGACGACTTCGCGGTCATTCTGCTGGACGTCCAGATGCCGGGCATGGACGGATTCGAGACCGCCGCGCACATCAAGCGGCGGGAGCGCACCCGGGACATCCCGATCATCTTCCTCACCGCCATCAACCACGGCCCGCACCACACCTTCCGGGGGTACGCGGCCGGCGCGGTGGACTACATCTCCAAGCCCTTCGACCCGTGGGTGCTGCGCGCGAAGGTCTCGGTGTTCGTCGAGCTCTACATGAAGAACTGCCAACTCCGTGAGCAGGCGGCGCTGTTGCGGCTCCAGCTGGAGGGCGGCGGAAAGGCGGCGCTCGGCGAGGCCAAGGAGCCCGCCGGACTCCTCGCCGAACTCTCGGCGCGGCTCGCGGCCGTCGAGGAGCAGGCCGAGGCGCTGTCCAAGCAGCTCGACGACGACTCCGCGGACGCGGCGGCCGTGGCGACCGCGGCCCATCTGGAGCGCAAACTCACCGGACTGCGCAGGGCGCTGGACGCGCTGGAGCCGGGGACGGGCAGTGGAGCCCCCTCGGTGCCGTCGCAGAGCTGAAGCCCGTACGGACCGTCCGGGCAGCCGTGCCGGACCTTGAGGAAGCGTCAGTTCCGCTCCCTGTAAGGGCGACACGATCGGGTGAAGCACTGGGCACACGTGTCCGCTGTCGTCTCCACCGGTAACCTCACACACATGGCCTCACGTCAGTCCGCAGCCAAGAAGCCGCCCGCGAAGAAGGCGGCCGCTCCGACGAAGGCTCCGGCGAAGAAGGCCCCAGCGAAAAAGGCCCCCGCGAAGAAGGCAGCCGCCGCCAAGGCGCCCGCCAAGAGGGCCCCCGCGAAGAAGCCCGTCCCCGCGCCGGCGCCCAACCCGACCGCGGGCGTGTACCGACTCGTACGCGCCCTGTGGCTGGGCGTCGCCCATGCCGTCGGAGCCACCTTCCGCGGGATAGGACGGGGTGCGAAGGGTCTCGACCCGGCGCATCGCAAGGACGGACTCGCGCTCCTGCTGATCGGTCTCGGGCTGATCGTCGCGGCGGGGACCTGGTCCAATCTGCGCGGCCCCGTCGGCGACCTCGTCGAGATGCTGGTCACCGGCGCCTTCGGCCGGCTCGACCTCCTCGTCCCGATACTTCTCGCCGTCATCGCGGCGCGGCTGATCCGGCACCCCGAGCAGCCCGACGCGAACGGCCGGATCGTGATCGGTCTGTCGGCGCTCGTGATCGGCGTGCTCGGGCAGGTGCACATCGCGTGCGGATCGCCCGCGCGCAGCGACGGGATGCAGGCCATACGGGACGCCGGCGGGCTCATCGGCTGGGGGGCGTCCACCCCGCTGACGTACACGATGGGTGACGTCCTGGCCGTACCGCTCCTGGTGCTGCTCACGATCTTCGGGCTGCTGGTCGTCACGGCGACCCCGGTCAACGCGATTCCGCAGCGGCTGCGGCTGCTCGGCCAGAAGCTCGGCATCGTCCAGGCCGACTTCGACGAGGACCTGCCCGGCGAGGACGACGAGCGCTACGACCAGCAGTGGCGCGAGGGACTTCCCGCGCGCCCCGGCGGGCGCTCGCGCGCCCCCGAGGCCTACGACCCCGACAGCGCCGAGCAGGAGGCGCTCACCCGGCGCAGGGGCCGCCCCCGGCGGCCCGGCGCGCAGCAGCCCGACATGAACCGGCCGATGGATGCCGTGGATGTCGCCGCGGCCGCCGCCGCGGCGCTGGACGGCGCCGTGCTGCACGGGATGCCGCCCTCCCCGCTGGTCGCCGATCTGACGCAGGGCGTCAGTGTGGAGCGGGACGGGTACGAGGAGACGACGCCGGTACCGGCCGCCCGCGCCAAGGTCGTCCCGGGTGCCAAGAGGCCCCGGCAGGAGGCACTGCCGGTCGAGTCCGTCGTGCCCGACCTCACCAAGGCCGCGCCCGACGCCCCGCGCGAACTGCCCCCGCGCGCGGAACAGCTCCAGCTGTCCGGGGACATCACCTACGCGCTGCCCTCCCTCGACCTCCTGGAGCGCGGCGGCCCCGGCAAGACCCGCAGCGCGGCCAACGACACGGTCGTCGACTCCCTGCGCCAGGTCTTCGCCGAGTTCAAGGTGGACGCCGACGTCACGGGCTTCACCCGCGGACCGACGGTCACGCGCTACGAGGTCACGCTCGGTCCCGCCGTGAAGGTCGAGCGGATCACCGCCCTCACCAAGAACATCGCGTACGCGGTCGCCAGCCCCGACGTGCGGATCATCAGCCCGATCCCCGGCAAGTCCGCGGTCGGCATCGAGATCCCCAACACCGACCGCGAGATGGTCAACCTCGGTGACGTGCTGCGGCTCGCGGACGCGGCCGAGGACGACCATCCGATGCTGGTCGCGCTCGGCAAGGACGTCGAGGGCGGCTATGTGATGGCCAACCTGGCGAAGATGCCGCACGTCCTCGTCGCCGGAGCCACCGGTTCCGGCAAGTCGTCCTGCATCAACTGCCTGATCACCTCGATCATGGTCCGGGCGACCCCCGAGGACGTGCGGATGGTCCTCGTCGACCCCAAGCGCGTCGAGCTGACCGCCTACGAGGGCATCCCGCACCTGATCACGCCGATCATCACCAACCCGAAGCGGGCCGCCGAGGCGCTGCAGTGGGTCGTGCGGGAGATGGACCTGCGCTACGACGACCTCGCGGCGTTCGGGTTCCGGCACATCGACGACTTCAACGAGGCCATCAGGAACGGCAAGGTCAAGCTGCCCGAGGGCAGTGAGCGCGAGCTGACCCCGTACCCGTACCTCCTGGTGATCGTCGACGAGCTCGCCGACCTGATGATGGTCGCGCCGCGCGACGTCGAGGACTCGATCGTGCGCATCACCCAGCTCGCGCGCGCGGCCGGCATCCATCTGGTGCTCGCCACGCAGCGGCCCTCCGTCGATGTCGTCACCGGTCTGATCAAGGCGAACGTGCCCTCCCGGCTCGCCTTCGCCACCTCCTCCCTCGCGGACTCGCGCGTCATCCTCGACCAGCCCGGTGCCGAGAAGCTCATCGGCAAGGGCGACGGACTGTTCCTGCCGATGGGGGCCAACAAACCCACGCGTATGCAGGGTGCCTTCGTCACCGAGGGCGAAGTCGCGGCGATCGTGCAGCACTGCAAGGATCAGATGGCGCCCGTCTTCCGGGACGACGTCACCGTGGAGACCAAGCAGAAGAAGGAGATCGACGAGGACATCGGTGACGACCTCGACCTGCTGTGCGCGGCCGCCGAACTGGTCGTCTCCACGCAGTTCGGTTCCACCTCCATGCTCCAGCGCAAGCTGCGCGTCGGTTTCGCCAAGGCCGGCCGGCTCATGGACCTCATGGAGTCGCGCGGGATCGTCGGGCCCAGCGAGGGGTCCAAGGCGCGTGACGTCCTGGTGAAGGCCGACGAGCTGGACGGGGTGTTGGCCGTGATGCGCGGGGAAGCAGAGGCGTAGAACCTCCGGTGAAGGGGGGACGGGACAACCGGCGACGGCACGGTGAGCGCACGGCGGTCGGCCAAGGAGCGACGGGCTGTCGGGCGAATGGCGGAACGTCATGTTCCGCACTCGGCTGATATGTGAATGTGACTCACCCGTAAGGAGTCGGTGAGCAACCGTTTCGCCTTGTCGCACGTCAAGTTGAGCGAAGGGGCGTCACCATGTCCCTATATCAGGATGACCGGCCATTCTGATGGCGTACAAAGTCCCACCGCCCGGTTGCCCCACCCTTTCGTACCCCCCCTAGACTGAACTTCCAGCACAGGTGGCTACACGCTCGAAAGGCGCCCCCGTGTCCATCGTCAACTCACCTGACGGCAACTCCCCCGAAGACGAGCGTCCGTTCGAAGACGACCCTACGGCTGAGCAGCTCTCGATCGGCCGTGCCCTTCAGAAGGCACGCATCGAGGCCCATCTCACCGTCGACGACGTCAGCAACGCCACCCGCGTCCGTATCACGATCATCCACGCCATCGAACAGAACGACTTCGCCCCCTGTGGTGGCGACGTCTACGCGCGCGGGCACATCCGCACCCTGGCCCGCGCCGTCCGGCTCGATCCGGCCCCGCTGCTCACGCAGTACGACGCCGAGCACGGCGGACGTCCCGCGCCGACGCCCGCCGCCCCGCTCTTCGAGGCGGAACGCATCCGCCCCGAGCGCCGCGGACCGAACTGGACGGCCGCCATGGTCGCCGCGATCGTCGCGGTGATCGGCTTCGTCGGGTTCACCATGGTCAAGGGCGGCGGCAGCGGCGACGACTCGAAGACCCAGGTCGCCGAGGGGTCCACGCCGACCACCAAGAAGTCCGCCGCCCCCTCGGCGACCGCCACCAAGCCCGCCGACCCGAAGCCCGAGCCCTCCGACAGCGCCATCGCGGCCGCTCCGCAGGACAAGGTGACCGTCCAGGTCAGTGCCGCGGACGGACGCAGCTGGATCTCCGCCAAGGACCACAACGGGCGGATGCTCTTCGACGGGCTGCTGAAGCAGGGCGAGTCCAAGACCTTCCAGGACAGCTCCAAGATCAACCTCATCCTCGGTGACGCCGGAGCCATCCAGCTCTTCGTCAACGGCAAGAAGATCGAGGATCAGTTCCAGCCGGGTGCGGTGGAGCGCCTGACGTACACGAAGGGTGACCCCCAGGTCGGATAAGGGGTCCCGAACAGCACACCGTCGACGGGGTTGGCCAAGATCGGCCAACCCCGTCGACATTGGCTCTCGGCCAGACAAAGTAGTCTTGAGCCCATGCCTGAACGCCGTACCGTCGCACTCGTCACCCTTGGCTGCGCCCGTAACGAGGTGGACTCGGAGGAGCTCGCAGGCCGCTTGGAGGCGGACGGCTGGCAACTCGTCGAGGACGCCGAGCAAGCGGATGTCGCCGTCGTCAACACCTGTGGGTTCGTCGAAGCCGCCAAGAAGGACTCCGTCGACGCCCTCCTCGAAGCCAATGACCTCAAGGGGCACGGCAGAACCCAGGCCGTGGTCGCGGTGGGCTGCATGGCCGAGCGGTACGGCAAGGAACTCGCCGAAGCGCTCCCCGAGGCCGACGGCGTGCTCGGCTTCGACGACTACGCCGACATCTCCGACCGCCTCCAGACCATCCTGAACGGCGGCATCCACGCCTCCCACACCCCGCGCGACCGGCGCAAGCTGCTGCCGATCAGCCCGGCCGAGCGGCAGAGCGCCGGCGAGGAAGTGGCCCTTCCCGGCCACGGCGCCCCCACCGACCTCCCCGAGGGCGTCGCCCCGGTCTCCGGCCCCCGCGCGCCCCTGCGCCGCCGCCTGGACGGCTCCCCGGTGGCCTCGGTCAAGCTGGCCTCCGGCTGCGACCGCCGCTGCACGTTCTGCGCCATCCCCTCCTTCCGCGGTTCGTTCATCTCGCGCCGCCCCAGCGACGTCCTGAACGAGGCCCGCTGGCTCGCCGAACAGGGCGTCAAGGAGGTGATGCTCGTCTCCGAGAACAACACCTCGTACGGCAAGGACCTGGGTGACATCCGTCTCCTGGAGACGATGCTCCCCGAGCTGGCCGAGATCGACGGCATCGAGCGCGTGCGGGTCAGCTACCTCCAGCCCGCCGAGATGCGCCCCGGGCTCATCGACGTCCTGACCTCGACCCCGAACGTCGCGCCGTACTTCGACCTGTCCTTCCAGCACTCCGCGCCGGACGTGCTGCGCTCGATGCGCCGCTTCGGTGACACCGACCGCTTCCTGGAGCTGCTGGACACCATCCGCGCCAAGGCCCCGCAGGCCGGCGTGCGCTCCAACTTCATCGTGGGCTTCCCCGGCGAGAGCGAGGACGACCTCGCTGAGCTGGAGCGCTTCCTCACCGGAGCCCGCCTCGACGCGATCGGTGTCTTCGGGTACTCCGACGAGGAGGGCACCGAAGCGGCGACGTACGAGAACAAGCTGGACGAGGACGTCGTCGCCGAGCGCCTCGCGCGGGTGTCCCGGCTCGCCGAGGAACTGGTCGCCCAGCGTGCCGAGGAGCGCGTGGGCGAGACCGTGCACGTGCTCGTCGAGGGCATCGACGACGAGGACGGGGCGTACGGCCGTGCCGCGCACCAGGCTCCGGAGACGGACGGCCAGGTGCTGTTCACGACCGGCGAGGGGCTGACCGTCGGCCGTATCGTCGAGGCCAAGGTGGTCGGCACGGAAGGTGTCGACCTGGTGGCCGAGCCGCTCCTCGGCTCGCTCGCGTGTACTGAGGAGGCGGCCAGATGAGCGGAGCCCCGGCATCCGCGGCAGGCGGCTCCCCGGGCGCCCAAGGTGCGACGGGCGCTCCCGGCGCATCCGATGCCCCGGGCGCATCCGGTGCTCCGGGCGCGACGGACGCGCCGGGCGGCCCGAAGACGCCTCGTGGCGGGAAACTGGGCGCCGCGGCCGTCAACCAGGCCAGCCTCTGGAACATCGCCAACATCCTGACCATGATCCGGCTCGTCCTCGTGCCGGGCTTCGTGGCGCTGATGCTGGCCGACGGCGGATACGACCCCGCCATGCGCGCCTGGGCCTGGGCGGCCTTCGCCGTCGCCATGATCACCGACATCTTCGACGGTCACCTGGCGCGCACGTACAACCTCGTCACCGACTTCGGGAAGATCGCCGACCCCATCGCCGACAAGGCGATCATGGGGGCGGCGCTCGTCTGTCTGTCCGGCCTCGGGGATCTGCCCTGGTGGGTCACCATCGTGATCCTCGGGCGTGAGCTCGGGGTCACCCTGCTGCGCTTCGTCGTGATCCGCTACGGGGTCATCCCGGCGAGCCGCGGCGGCAAGCTGAAGACGCTGGCCCAGGGCACGGCGGTCGGCATGTACATCCTGCCGCTGACCGGGGCGCTGGCCAGCCTGAGGTTCTGGGTGATGGGTGTCGCGATCGTGCTGACCGTGGTCACCGGACTCGACTATGTGAGACAGGCCATTGTGCTGCGCCGCCGCGGAATCGCCGAGCGGCGGGCCGCCGCCGCGGAGGCCGAGCGGTGAGTTCCACGGCCGCCGAAGTGGTGCGACTACTCACGGTGAGGGGCGAGACCCTCGCCGTCGCCGAGTCGCTCACCGGCGGTCTGGTGGCGGCGGAGATCACCGCGGTGCCGGGCGCCTCGAAGGCGTTCCGGGGCTCCGTGACCGCGTACGCCACCGAACTGAAGCACGGACTGCTCGGCGTCGATGTCACTCTTCTGGCCGAACGTGGAGCGGTGGATCCGCAGGTCGCGATACAGATGGCGGCAGGGGTGCGCGCGGCGCTCGGTGCCGACTGGGGGATCGCGACCACCGGCGTCGCCGGTCCCGACCCTCAGGACGGACAGCCGGTCGGTACGGTCTACGTGGCCGTCGACGGGCCCTTCGAGGCGCCTGCCGACACCCCCCGTGGCGGGAAAGTGGCGCCGCTGCGGTTGAACGGCGACCGGGCGGAAATCCGTATGGAGAGTGTACGCAGCGTACTCGCGCTGCTTCTTCGGGAGCTCGCGGGCGAACAGACCGGGAATGAGCGGGCACAGCATACGGAACAGAACGGGGGGTTTTGATGTTTGCAGCCCTGAGTGAACACGACATCGCTCCCCGCACGGCCGCGGCGCAAGGCGGTACGGTGGGGCGTGAAGGATGCGGCTACGCGGTCCGAGGAGGGAGCCACCGATGATTCTGCTCCGTCGCCTGCTGGGTGACGTGCTGCGTCGGCAGCGCCAGCGCCAGGGCCGTACTCTGCGCGAAGTCTCCTCGTCCGCCCGAGTTTCACTCGGCTATCTCTCCGAGGTGGAGCGGGGGCAGAAGGAGGCGTCCTCCGAACTGCTCTCCGCGATCTGCGACGCGCTGGACGTACGGATGTCCGAGCTCATGCGGGAAGTGAGCGACGAGCTCGCCCTCGCCGAGCTGGCCCAGTCGGCTGCGGCCACCGAATCGGTGTCCGCACCGGTGCGTCGCCCGATGCTCAATTCCGTATCGGTGACCGGTGTGCCACCGGAACGGGTCACGATCAAGGCGCCTGCCGAAGCGGTCGACGTCGTCGCCGCCTGACGCTCTCCGGCTCGGTTCCCCGAGCCGGAAGACGTACCACAAAAGCCCTGGCCGGGGCTTTTCCGGGGAGACCCGGAGGAGCCGGGCCGGGGCTTTCGCCTTTCCCGGGGTCCCTCGTGGGCCCGTTTGCCGGTATCCGGCGCGGCCTCCATGGTGGAGGGACCAGGCGTTGCCGGTGCCGGCCGTCGTGACCCGGAGGATGCGGATGTACGTCGTTCCAGGCGGAGAACGTGTGGGTGCCCGGGAGGCGCTCCACCTCGGCCGGTGCCGCGTGCCGAGGGCGTGCTCTGCTCACGCGTGAGATCGGCGGCCCGGTGCCGCGCCCGAGGAGGGTGCCATGGCGGGGCGAATAGCGCGCCGGGGGGCGTGTCTGGTGTTCGGTGCGCTGTGGTGGTTCAGCGTGCTCCGGCTCGCGCTGGTGCCCGGTGCCGGGGTGCTCGAAGGCGCGGTCGCGGCGGGCGGGTGGGGGCTCAGCCTGCTGCCGGTCCACTGCGTGCCGAAGTCCCGGGCGGCCGGTGCCGTGGGATCGGACCGGTGGCCGGGACACCGTCGGCGGGATCGCCGGCCAGAGGTCCGGCGCCGGTACGGGAGCACCGGCGGACGGGCTACCAGGGCATGGCGACGCCGCCGTTGGGGCGGAGGATCTGACCGGTCGTGAACGCCGAGGCGTCCGACGCCAGGTACAGCACGGCGTGGGCGATGTCCTCGGGCTCCCCGACGCGGCCCAGCGGTGACAGGCGTGCCATGAACGCCTCGGTGTGCGCCTGCCGCTCGCCGTGGCGGTCGGTCATGGGAGTACGGATCCAGCCCGGCGCCACGGCGTTGACGCGAATGCCGTGCGGACCGGCCTCGGTCGCCAGCGTCTTCGTCAGCTGGACGACGGCGGCCTTGGCCGCGCTGTAGCAGAGCAGGCCCGGACCGCCTGAGTCGATGGCGCCCGACGCCATGGTGACGATGCTGCCGCGCACGCCGTTCGCGATCATGGAACGCGCGGCCTCCTGGCAGGCGTACAGGACCCCCTTGAAGTTGACGTTCAGCACCCGGTCCAGGTCCTCGTCCAGGGTCTCCAGGACCGGGCTGCTGTGCATGATCCCGGCGACCGCCGCCATGACGTCGAGCCGGCCGCACGAGGCGACGGCCTGCTGGAGCCGGGCGCGGTCGGTGACGTCGAGCGGGTGGCCGAGCGCCGTGCCGCCCTGGCCCTCGATCAGCTTCGCCGTCGCGTGCAGGCCCTGCTCGTCGACGTCCGCGCAGTGCACGGTCGCGCCCGCCTCCGCCAGCAGGACCGCCGCCGCGCGGCCGATGCCGCTGCCCGCGCCGGTGACGAAAGCGGTGCGTCCGATGAGGTCGTACGCGGGAAGGCCCATGAAGGGACGGTACGAAGAGATCTGACGGTCCGTCAATTGGTCGTGCGTGACGTGATGTGCGGACGGGCGGCCGGCGGTGGGGTGGGGCCGGTCTGGCACCGGGGGCACCAGTACGTGGGGCGCTCACGGGATCCGTCGCCCTGGTTCGCCGAGCGGACCGGCGTCCCGCAGCGCAGACACGGGCGCGAGGCGCGCCCGTACACGAACAGGTTCTGTTCACGGCGCCCGGTGGTGACGCGGACCGGACGGTCGCGGTTGAACTCCAGCAGCTTCCTGGCGAGGACCGGCAGCCGGGCGGCACGGTCGGCGGACAGCGCGCCGACGGGGATCCAGGGGGTGACGCCGAGCAGGAAGCACAGCTCGCTCTTGTACACGTTCCCGACGCCGGCGAGGTTGCACTGGTCCAGGAGTGCCTCGCCGAGGGCGCGGTGGGGGTCGCCGAGGAGGTTCTCCAGGGCCCTGGCCGGGTCCCAGTCCGGACCCAGGAGGTCGGGGCCGAGATGGCCGACCGCGCGGGCCTCGTCGGTGGTGCGGAGCAGTTCCAGCACGGGCAGGCGGTAGCCGACCGCCGTACGGTCGGCCGTGCCGAGGACGGCCCGGATCTGGTGTGCGGGACCTCCGCTCCAGCGCCGGCCGGACTCGTACACCTTCCAGGAGCCGTCCATCCGCAGATGCGAGTGCAGGGTCAGACCGCCCTCGATCCGGGTGAGGAGGTGCTTGCCGCGCGGGGTGACGTCCAGGACGGCGCGACCGGTGAGGTCGGCCGTGGCGTACCGGGGCACCCGCAGGTCGGAGCGGATCAGGACTTTGCCCGCGAGGGCGACGTGCAGGCGCCTCGCGGCCTGCCAGACGGTGTCTCCTTCGGGCATGGCTCCAGGGTGGCACGGGTGGGGGCGGCCGGTCAGGCGCGAAGGCGGAGTCCGCGCGGGGTGGCGATGAAGCCCGCTCCCTCCAGGAGGGTGCCCAGCGGCGAGGTGAGGGCCGGGGCGCCGTTGACGCGCTCGACGGTGACCGTGCCGAGGGAGCCCGCGCGGGCGGCCGCGGCGAGGGCTTCCGCCGCGGGCCCCAGACGGGTGTCCCGCGCGAGGGGGCCGTCCGGATCGGCGGGCCATGTCAGCAGCGTCTTGCCGCCGCGCTCCATGTACAGCGTCAGTTCACCGTCGACCAGGACGACCAGGGAACCTGCCTTGCGGCCCGGCTTGTGCCCCGCCCCGGTCGGGGACTCGGGCCACGGGAGGGCCGCGCCGTAGGCGTTCGCGGGGTCGGCGGCGGCCAGGACGACGGGCGGGGAGGCGGTACGGGAACGGGCGCCCGGGAGACCCGCGCCGCCGGGGTGGCCGGACCCGTTCGCCGGGTACCGCGAGCCGCCGCGAGGGGACGGGGTGCTCCGGAGGTGGGGCGCGTCCGGGTGGGGCGCGGCGGGGTGGGCGGAACCGGCCGGGAAGGCGGAGTCCGCGGAGAAGGTGTGGTCGTCGCCGAAATCGAAGTCGAGGGGGGAGCCGGGCCCGAGGGGGGCATCGGGGCCGAGGCCGGGAGCCAGGTCGTTCCAGGAATCCGGACCGCCGGCGAGACCGGCCCCGTCCGGGAAGCGATCGCCGTGACGGCCCGTGCCGTCGGAGCCGGAGCCGGAGCCGGAACGCGGGAAAGCGGCGCTGTCCGGGAAGCCGTTCGCGGCGGGAGAGTTGTCCGGGACGGCCGGTTCGAACACGGCGGCACCCCGGTCGCGCGCGTTCGCCGCCGCCCGGAGCCGGTCCACGGCGCCGTCCATGGCGAACTGGGCCGCGCCGAGCCCCTCGACCACATAGCCCCGGCGCGCCTGGCCGCTGTCCTCGAAGGCCGACAGGATGCGGTACACCGCCGAGAAGCCTCCCTCGACGCCCTCCGCCGCGACGGCTCCCCGGGTCACCACCCCGTGCCGGTCGAGCAGGGTACGCGTCAGGGCGTGGGCGCGGACGGTGGCGTCGGGTTCCCGCTCGGGCAGCAGTGACCAGCGGCCCGCCATCGTAGGGGGACCGGTGCGCGACTGGGGGCGTGCCCCTCCGGTCAGGGAGCCGTAACGCCCGCGGGGGACCGGGCGCTTGGCGCGGTGGGCCGTGGACCCGGCGGTGCGGCCCGAGCCCAGGAGGGAGCGCATCGGCGCGAGCGTGTCGTTCGTCAGCCGCCCGGACCACGCCAGCTCCCAGATCGCGTCGGCGAGCTGCGGATCGGTCGCGTCGGGGTGGGTGGTGGCGCGGACCTGGTCGGCGATCTGGCGGAAGAACAGGCCGTAGCCCCCCGAGAGAGCGTCGAGGACCGACTGATGCAGAGCCGTCGGCTCCAGGGGATGCGCGGCCGGAAGGAGCAGCGGGGCTGCGTCCGCGAGATACAGCGACACCCAGCCGTCCTTGCCCGGCAGGGAACCCGCCCCGGCCCAGACCACCTCCCCCGCGGCCGTGAGCTCGTCGAGCAGCGCGGGTGTGTAACCGGCGACCCGGGACGGCAGCACGAGCTTCTCCAGCGCCGACGCCGGCACGGACGCGCCCTGCAACTGCTCGACGGCGCGCACCAGTCCGTCGATACCGCGCAGCCCGTGACCGCTGCCCACGTGCTGCCACTGCGGCAGGAACTGGGCGAGCGCGGCGGGCGGGACCGGCTCCAGCTCATGGCGCAGCGCCGCGAGCGAACGGCGGCGCAGCCTGCGCAGCACCGTCGCGTCGCACCACTCCTGGCCGATGCCCGCCGGATGGAACTCCCCCTGGACGACCCGGCCGCTCGCCGCCAGACGATGCAGCGCGCCGTCGGTGACGGCCGTACCGAGACCGAAGCGGGCGGCGGCCGTGGCCGAGATGAACGGCCCGTGGGTGCGCGCGTACCGGGCGAGGAGATCGCCGAGCGGATCCTTGACCGGCTCGGTGAAGGCCTCCGGGACGCCGACGGGCAACGCCGTGCCGAGCGCGTCGCGCAGCCGGCCCGCGTCCTCGATCGCCGCCCAGTGGTCGGCTCCGGCGATCCGGACCCGGATGGCGCGGCGCGCGGCGGCCAGCTCCGCCGCCCACTGCGGCTCCCCGCCCCGCTCGGCCAGTTCGGCCTCCGTGAGCGGCCCGAGCAGGCGCAGCAGGTCGGCGACGCCCTCCACGTCCTTGACGCGGCGGTCCTCGGTGAGCCACTGGAGCTCGCGCTCCAGCTCGGCCAGGACGTCGGCGTCCAGGAGCTCACGCAGTTCGGCCTGGCCCAGCAGTTCGGCCAGCAGACGCGAGTCCAGCGACAGCGCGGCGGCCCGCCGCTCGGCGAGCGGGGAGTCGCCCTCGTACAGGAACTGGGCGACGTACCCGAAGAGCAGGGAGCGGGCGAAGGGGGAGGGCTCGGGGGTGGTGACCTCGACGAGCCGCACCCTGCGGGACTCGATGTCGCCCATCAGCTCCGTGAGACCGGGCACGTCGAAGACGTCCTGGAGGCATTCGCGCACCGCTTCCAGGACGATCGGGAACGAGCCGAACTCACTGGCCACCTGGAGCAGCTGGGCGGCCCGCTGCCGCTGCTGCCACAAGGGGGTGCGCTTGCCGGGGCTGCGGCGCGGCAGGAGCAGGGCGCGGGCGGCGCATTCGCGGAAGCGGGCGGCGAAGAGGGCCGAACCGCCGACCTGGTCCGTGACGATCCGGTCGACCTCGCCCTTGTCGAAGGCGACGTCCGCCGCACCGACCGGCGCCTGCTCCGCGTCCCACTCCGTGCCCGCTTTCGAGGGCGCCTGGTCGAGCAGGTCCAGGCTCATCAGATCGGCGTCGGGCAGCCGCAGGACGATGCCGTCGTCCGCGTGCATCACCTGGGCGTCCATGCCGTACCGCTCGGACAGTTTGGCCCCCAGGGCGAGGGCCCAGGGGGCGTGGACCTGCGCGCCGAAGGGGGAGTGCACGACCACACGCCAGTCGCCCATCTCGTCGCGGAAGCGTTCGACGACGATCGTGCGGTCGTCCGGGATGTGCCCGCACGCCTCGCGCTGTTCGGTGAGGTACGCGATGACGTTGCCGGCGGCCCAGGTGTCCAGGCCGGCGGCGAGCAGGCGCAGCCGGGCGTCGTCCTCGGGGAGCGATCCGACCTCGCGCAGGAACGCGCCCACAGCGCGCCCCAGTTCGAGCGGACGCCCGAGCTGGTCGCCCTTCCAGAAGGGCAACCTGCCGGGGACACCGGGTGCCGGCGAGACGAGGACCCGGTCCCGGGTGATGTCCTCGATGCGCCAGGAACTGGTGCCGAGGGTGAAGACATCACCCACCCGGGACTCGTAGACCATCTCCTCGTCGAGCTCGCCGACCCGGCCGCCGCCCTTCTTGGGGTCGGCCCCCGCGAGGAACACCCCGAAGAGGCCGCGGTCGGGGATGGTGCCCCCGGAGGTGACGGCGAGACGCTGGGCGCCGGGGCGGCCGGTCACCGTGCCCGCGACCCGGTCCCACACCACGCGGGGCCTCAGCTCGGCGAAGGCGTCCGACGGATAGCGGCCCGCGAGCATGTCGAGGACGGCGGTGAACGCCGACTCCGGGAGCGAGGCGAAGGGGGCCGCCCGGCGGACCGTGGTGAGCAGGTCGTCGACCTGCCAGGTGTCGAGCGCCGTCATGGCGACGAGCTGCTGGGCCAGCACGTCCAGCGGATTGGAGGGGACCCGGAGGGACTCGATGGAGCCGGTGCGCATCCGCTCGGTGACCACGGCCGCCTGTACCAGGTCGCCCCGGTACTTCGGGAAGACGACGCCGGTGGAGACCGCGCCGACCTGGTGGCCCGCACGGCCCACCCGCTGGAGCCCCGAGGCCACGGACGGCGGCGACTCGACCTGGACGACGAGGTCGACCGCGCCCATGTCGATGCCCAGTTCGAGACTGGAGGTGGCGACCACGGCGGGGAGGCGGCCGGCCTTCAGGTCCTCCTCGACCTGTGCCCGCTGTTCCTTGGAGACCGAACCGTGGTGAGCGCGGGCGATGACGGGCGGTGCCCCCTGGGCCGCGCCGGATCCGCCCATCAGCTCGGCCGGCGCGTGCGCCTCCTCCAGGGGCTCGCCGGTCGCCCTCTCGTACGCGATCTCGTTGAGCCGGTTGCACAGGCGCTCGGCCAGTCGGCGCGAGTTGGCGAACACGATCGTCGAGCGGTGGGACTGGACGAGGTCGGCGATCCGCTCCTCGACGTGCGGCCAGATGGACGGCTTCTCCGCGCCCTCCTTGCCGTCGGCGGCCGGGGACCCGCCCAGCTCGCCCAGGTCCTCCACCGGGACGACCACGGAGAGGTCGAACTCCTTGCCGGACGGCGGCTGGACGATCTCCACCTTGCGCTGCGGGGACAGATAGCGGGCCACCTCGTCCACGGGACGCACCGTCGCGGAGAGGCCGATGCGCCGGGCGGGCTTCGGCAGCAGTTCGTCGAGGCGCTCCAGGGTGAGTGCGAGATGGGCGCCGCGCTTGGTGCCCGCGACCGCGTGCACCTCGTCCAGGATCACCGTCTCGATGCCGGTCAGCGCGTCGCGCGTGGCCGAGGTCAGCATCAGGAACAGCGACTCGGGGGTCGTGATCAGGATGTCCGGGGGGCGGGTGGCCAGCGCCCGGCGCTCGGCGGGCGGGGTGTCGCCGGAACGGATGCCCACCTTCACCTCCGGCTCCGGCAGCCCGAGCCGCACGGACTCCTGCCGGATACCGGTCAGCGGGCTGCGCAGATTGCGTTCCACGTCGACCGCGAGCGCCTTGAGCGGCGACACGTACAGAACCCGGCAGCGCTTCCTCGGGTCCGCCGGCGGTGGTGTCGAGGCCAGTTGGTCGAGCGCGGCGAGGAACGCGGCCAGCGTCTTGCCGGAACCGGTCGGGGCGACGACCAGCACGTCCGAGCCCGCGCCGATGGCCGCCCATGCCCCGGCCTGGGCCGCGGTGGGCGCGGAAAAGGCCCCCGTGAACCAGCCGCGGGTCGCGGGGGAGAAGCCGTCGAGCGCTCGGTGTGCAGAGCTGACCATGCGTCCATCCTGCACCCGCCCACTGACAACCGCGCTGACCTGCGAGAACGCCATGGTCGAGCCGGGCCGGGCCGAGACCGGGGAGAGCCGAGCAGGGGAGAGCCGACCCGGCGCGGATCCGGACGGGCCGGGTCGAGGCGGCGCGGGCGTCGGCGGTCTGCGCCGGCACGGGGGCGGACGATCCGGCACGGTGGCGGACAATGAGGAGGTGGCAGGTTCGGGGCAGGAGCAGGCAAGGCACTGGCAGTACGCGGAGCTGCCCGGTGTCGATCTGCTGCGCGCCCGCTACGTCGAGAAGATCTTCGTGCGCCACACCCACGAGAACTTCGTCATCGCCGCCGTCGCCGAGGGGGTCGAGGTCTTCCACCACGGCGGCGCCGACCAGTACGCGGGCCCGGGCTCGCTGGCCCTGGTCAACCCCGACACCCCGCACACCGGGCGCGCGGGCGTCCCCGAGGGCTGGAAGTACGGCGCGGTCTATCCCTCGCCGGACACGGTGGCCGAGATCGCCGCCGAGACCACCACGCTGCGCGGCACCCCCGGATTCAGCCGCCCGGTACTAGACGACCCCTACGCGGCCGGGCTGGTCCACCAGGTGCTCAGGGCCGCCGAGGAGGGCAACGCGCTGGCCGCCGACACCCTGCTGAGGGTCGCCGTGACCCGGCTGCTGCGCCTGAACGGAGGGCCCCTGCCGCAGCGGGCCGTGCGCACCGCCGGCGGCCGGCTCGCGGCACGCGCGCGTGGCGTGCTGGACGAGCGGATGGCCGAGCCGCCGACCCTGGAGCGGCTCGCGGCGGACCTCGGCACCAGCTCGTTCGCGCTGCTGCGTGCGTTCCGGGACGCCTACGGCATGCCGCCCCACACCTGGCTGACCGACGCGCGGGTACGCCGGGCACGCCGGCTCCTGGACGCCGGGTCCACGCCCGCCGAGGCGGCCGTCGCCGTCGGTTTCACCGACCAGCCGCACCTCAACCGCCACTTCAGCCGGATCGTGGGCGTGCCTCCGGGGGCCTACCAGCGGGAGCGCAAGAACGTACAAGACGCCGGGCGGCGGCTCACCGTACCGTCCGACGCGTGGCACAACAGACAGCTCTCCCAGACATACGCAGTGCCGAAGGCGGAAAACCCGACGCGGCCGTCGTCCGAGACGCCCTCGGCGTCGGGGTCGCCGTCGGACTGTCCGGTTTCGCCTTCGGAGTGACCTCGGCCGGCAGCGGACTCAGCCTGCTCCAGACCTGCGCCCTCAGCCTCCTGGTCTTCACCGGGGCGTCGCAGTTCGCCCTCGTGGGCGCCCTCGCGGCCGGGGGCAACCCGCTCACCGCGGCCGCCGGCGCGTTCTTCCTCGGGGTCCGCAACGCCTTCTACGGACTGCGGCTGTCACAGATCCTGGCCCTCCCGCGCGCGGTGCGTCCGTTCGCCGCGCAGTGGGTGATCGACGAGACCACGGCCGTGGCGCTCGCCCAGCCCACCCGCCGCAGCGTCCGGATCGGCTTCACCGTCACCGGCCTGTCGCTCTACCTGCTGTGGAACCTCACCACCCTGCTCGGCGCGGCCGGGGCCGGGGCCATCGGCGACACGGACGCCTGGGGCCTCGACGCGGCCGGACCCGCGGTGTTCCTGGCGCTGCTCGCGCCGATGCTGAAGACCACCGCGGAACGCGCCGTCGCGGGAATCGCCGTCCTGCTGGGACTCGGCCTGCTGCCCGTGCTGCCCGCCGGAGTCCCGGTGCTGGTGGCCGCCCTGGCCGCCCCCGCCGTCCTCTACGTGACGGGACGCCGCCGCGCGGACGCCACCCGCGGCGCCATGGCCGACGTGCCGGACGGGACGCCCGCCGGCGCGGTGGACGGGGCCCCGGTCGGCGCACGCGACGACGCTCCGGACGTGTCGGGAGAAGAGCGGTGAACATCTGGATCGCCATCGGCGTCACCGCCGTCGGCTGCTACGCCGTGAAACTCATCGGTCTGCTGATCCCCGCGGGCGTGCTGGAGCGGCCGCTCGTCCAGCGACTCGCCGCTCTGCTGCCCGTCGCGCTCCTGGCCGCTCTCACGGCCCAGCAGACCTTCGCCGACGGACGGGTCCTCGTCGTCGACGCGAAGGCCGCCGGACTCGCCGCGGCAGCCGTCGCGCTGATCCTGCGCGCCCCGTTCCTGGTGGTGGTCGCCGTGGCCGTGGTGGTGACGGCCGGGGTCCGCGCACTGACGGGCTGACACCCGGGCGGGCGCGGCCGGCAGCCGGGCACCCCGGAGCACCCGGGACGACGGAGCGTCGGGCACACGGGTGCAGCCGGGGACTCCGGAGCATCCGGCGGCACCGGGGGTACCCGGCCACCGGTGGCCTCAGCCGACGGCCCTGCCGTACGCCCGGAGGGTGCGCAGTGCCTCGATGGTCACGACGGGACGGCTCTCCAGTGCCGTGCCCGGTGCCCACTGACGCCAGCGGATCGGCCACCCGCCGTCCTCCCGCTGCTCGTCCGCGAGGTGGTCCAGCGAGCGGGCCATCTCCGCGTCGGTGAACCACGCGCGCGCGAGCGAGTCCGGCGTCCGCGCGTAGTCGTGCGGGAAGTGGTGCTCACCCGGCGCGTAACCGGGCGGGACGGGGTAGGCGTCCAGACGCCCGGGGTCCAGCGCGGCGAGCCGCTGCTCGCGGACGAGCCGGCCCAGCCGGTCGGCGCTCGCCTCCGCGCGCGAGCGGTCGGCCGCGGAGTCCAGGAAGGCGACGGCCGCCTCGATCTCGTACGGATGCGACTTCTCCAGGGACTCCACCGCCTGCCAGCAGAAGTCGGTGGCCCGGAACAGCCAGGCGTTCCACACCTCGTTGCGGTGCAGCAGGCCCACGACCGGACCGGTGGCGAGGAGATCGCTCGGCGGATCGTCCACGACCGGCACGAAGGGGGCCGCCGGATAGCCGCGCTGACTGGGAAGGACGGCGGGCAGCGCGCCGTCCGCGGTCGACACGGAGGTCAGATAGCGGCACACCCGCTCCACGCGCTGTCCGCCGCAGCGCCCGATCGAGTCGAGCACGCGCAGGGCGTGCCCGGTGTGCAGCGGCTGGCTGACGGGTCCGCGCAGATCGGGTTCGAGCGCGTGACCGTACCCTTCGTCGTCGTTGCGATAGGCGGCCAGCGCCGTCTCCACCGCGTCGGCACCACCGCCGAGGAAGTGGTAGGCGAAGCGGCGCTGTTCCAGCACGCGCGCGGTGAGCCAGACGAAGTGCTCGGCACGGGCGAGGGGCGATCGCGCGATGGGCGTCGGGGGGAGTGGAGATGCTCCGGTTTCGGCCATGCGTCAGACCGTAGGGCGGAAAGCGGTCTCGGCACGCGGTCCCGGCTCGGGCCCACTCTCAGGGGCGGGATACTGGAGTCATGCGGTTGACGGTCTTCTGGCAGCGAATGGCTGATCACTTCGGCGCGGGGTACGCCGAGACGTTCGCGCGCGATCATGTGATGACGGAACTGGGCGGGCGCACCGTCCACGGGGCGCTGGACGCGGGCTGGGAGGCCAAGGACGTGTGGCGCGTGGTGTGCGCGACCATGAACGTTCCGTACGAAAACCACTGAAGCGGACCGGAGACCGGGAAAGACGGGGGGACGTGGATCTGGTGTCGGTGGCGTGGGCCAGACTTGGCGGGTGGCCCCGACAGACGAGAACACGCAGGTCGATCAGCAGTCATCACCGTTCGGCACGACGCCGCCCGGTCGGCCCGGCGCCGACGCGGCCGGGCCGGGCGCGCGCATGCCGCGCTGGCTCCCGCGCGCCATGGTGCTCGCGCTCACGCTCGTCGCCGTGTTCCAGCTGGGCAGTTGGGCCTTCCATCAGCTCACCGGCCTGCTGATCAACATCCTGATCTCGTTCTTCCTGTCGCTCGCGATAGAACCCGCGGTCAGCTGGATGGCCTCACGCGGCATGCGCAGGGGACTGGCCACCTTCCTCGTCTTCCTGGGCTCGTTGATCATGATCGCCGGGTTCGTCACCCTGCTCGGCTCGATGCTCGCGGGCCAGATCATCAAGATGATCGAGGGCTTCCCGGAGTACCTCGACTCGCTCATCAACTGGATCAACACGCACTTCCACACCGACCTCAGGCGGGTCGACATCCAGGAGGGACTGCTCCACTCCGACTGGCTGCGCAAGTACGTGCAGAACAGCGCCACCGGCGTCCTGGACGTGTCCGGGCAGGTGCTCGGCGGTCTCTTCCAGCTGCTGACGGTCGCGCTGTTCTCGTTCTACTTCGCCGCCGACGGACCACGGCTGCGACGCGCGCTGTGCTCGGTGCTGCCGCCGGCCCGGCAGGCCGAGGTGCTGCGCGCCTGGGAGATAGCCGTCGACAAGACCGGCGGCTATCTGTACTCGCGCGGCCTGATGGCGCTGATCTCGGGCGTGGCCCACTACATCCTGCTGGAGGCGCTGGGCGTGCCGTACGCACCGGTGCTCGGTGTGTGGGTCGGCTTCGTGTCGCAGTTCATCCCGACCATCGGCACCTATCTCGCGGGTGCCCTGCCGATGCTGATCGCGTTCACGATCGACCCCTGGTACGCGCTGTGGGTGCTTGTCTTCGTCGTGGTCTACCAGCAGTTCGAGAACTATGTGCTCCAGCCCAAGCTGACCTCCAGGACGGTCGACATCCATCCCGCGGTCGCCTTCGGGTCCGTGATCGCGGGGACCGCGCTCCTCGGGGCCGTCGGCGCGCTGATCGCCATCCCCGCGGTCGCCACCCTGCAGGCCTTCCTGGGGGCGTATGTGAAGCGCTACGACGTCACGGACGACCCTCGGGTGCACGGCCACCGCACGCGCAGTTCGGAAGGCGTGCTCGCGCGCGTGCGGCGGCAGTTCGGCCGGTGACGGCCACCGCGTCCTCCGCCGGCGACGATCACCACTTGCTGCGCCGATGACGGTCACCGGGTGTTGCGCCGATGACGGTCACCGGGTGCTGTGTCGATGACCGCCGGGTGCCGCGCCGATGACGGTCACCAGGTGAGGGCGGCCTGGGCACCGGTCACGACGACGGCGGTCGCGTAACACCAGACCGCCGCCAGTACGACCCGTTCCCTGGTCTCCTCGCTCCAGCCGGTGCGTGAGAGCAGCCAGGCGAGCGCGGGCAGCACCAGTACGGCGTGCAGGCTCACTCCGTGCAGCGGCTTGAGCGGAGCCGTCGAGTGGTACGCGGCCTCCTGGTGGCCGGTCCTGGTCAGGACGACCCCGCGCGCGATCATCACGGCGCCCGAGGCCAGCGCGACGAGCAGGATCGCGAACCCCGAGCGCACGGCGAGCGGCATGCCGGGGGGCCCGGTGGGACGGCCACGGAACGAGGCGACCGCGAACGCGGTCAGCACCACGACCAGAACAGCGCCGCCCACCGCGAGCATCATGGACACCGCCGTGTCGAAGCCGGTCTCCATGTTGAGATGCGAGGGGACCCGGCGCCACGCCTGGAGGGTGATCCCGCCGACCTCCACCACGCAGTCCGCCGCGAACACCAGGAGCAGCGCGGTGCGCGGCCTCGCCCCCATCCGCACGTACGACGTGACCCAGGTGATCGCCATCAGGGTCAGTCCGAAGGAGAGCCCGAAGGTCACGGGCTTGCGCCAGGAGACGGGACCGTCCCACGGGCCGCCGTCGACGGCGAAGACCAGCAGGTGCAGGAGGCCCGACAGGACGAGCAGGGCGCCCGTCGCGCGGCAGAGCCGCTCGGCCGGCCGGAGCGAGGGCTTCGGCGGTGTCAGGGGTCGGGTCGTCGTCGGCATGGCCCACAGCCTGCCGGGCGGGCCCGGCGTCGTCGTCGTACGGCCGAAGACACCGGCCGTACGCCCCGGAGAGTAGTCCCGGGCCGGGGCGGGTACCGGGTTCCGGGAGATGTGCCGGCCCGGGCGCCGGGGCAGGGGCGGCGGGATCCCCGGGGCGTCGCGGGAGCGCGAACGCGGTCTCGGAAGTGTCGCGTGGTGCGCTTGACACGGAAATCGAACATCCATTCTCATGGAAGTTCCGGCGGGGCTTTCGACAGGTGATTCGGCACGGTTTCGGCAGGGATGTGACCGAGTTATCCACAGGCTGGACGTGCGTCGGGGCGCATTGTCAGTGGCAGGCGTTAGCGTCTTTGACGTGAAGCGATCGACTCAAGCAAACCGGGTGGAACCCATGGCAGGAACCGACCGCGAGAAGGCGCTCGACGCCGCGCTCGCGCAGATTGAACGGCAGTTCGGCAAGGGCGCAGTGATGCGCCTGGGCGAGCGGCCGAATGAGCCCATCGAGGTCATCCCCACCGGGTCGACCGCGCTCGACGTCGCACTCGGCGTCGGCGGCCTGCCGCGCGGCCGCGTGGTGGAGGTGTACGGCCCGGAGTCCTCCGGTAAGACGACCCTCACCCTGCACGCGGTGGCGAACGCGCAGAAGGCCGGCGGCCAGGTGGCGTTCATCGATGCCGAGCACGCCCTCGACCCCGAGTACGCGAAGAAGCTCGGCGTCGACATCGACAACCTGATCCTGTCGCAGCCCGACAACGGCGAGCAGGCCCTGGAGATCGTGGACATGCTGGTCCGCTCCGGTGCGCTCGACCTCATCGTCATCGACTCCGTCGCCGCCCTGGTGCCGCGGGCGGAGATCGAGGGCGAGATGGGCGACTCGCACGTGGGTCTGCAGGCCCGTCTGATGAGCCAGGCCCTGCGGAAGATCACCAGCGCGCTCAACCAGTCGAAGACGACGGCGATCTTCATCAACCAGCTCCGCGAGAAGATCGGCGTGATGTTCGGCTCCCCGGAGACCACGACCGGTGGCCGGGCGCTGAAGTTCTACGCCTCGGTGCGCCTCGACATCCGCCGCATCGAGACGCTGAAGGACGGCACGGACGCGGTCGGCAACCGCACCCGCGTCAAGGTCGTCAAGAACAAGGTCGCGCCGCCGTTCAAGCAGGCCGAGTTCGACATCCTCTACGGTCAGGGCATCAGCCGTGAGGGCGGCCTGATCGACATGGGCGTGGAGCACGGCTTCGTCCGCAAGGCCGGCGCCTGGTACACGTACGAGGGCGACCAGCTCGGCCAGGGCAAGGAGAACGCGCGCAACTTCCTGAAGGACAACCCCGACCTCGCCAACGAGATCGAGAAGAAGATCCTGGAGAAGCTGGGTGTCGGTGTGAGGCCCGCGGAACCCACCGCCGAGCCGGGCGCGGACGCGGCGGTCTCGGCCGCCCCGGACGACGCCGCGAAGACGGTGCCCGCTCCGGCTGCCAAGACCACCAAGTCCAGGGCCGCGGCGGCCAAGAGCTAGTCCATGACACGACGAACCGACTGGGCCGAGTACGCCGGTCCCCTCACTCCCGACGGCCCGGGGCAGAGGTACGGCGGGGGCGACGGCGGCTCGGACGGAGACGGTGACAGGCCGTACGACGGTGCCGGGGGGTACGGCGGGCAGCCGTACGGCACCGACGGCGGGTTCTACGGATCCGACGGTTTCCACGACGCCGGCCCGGACGACGGTGATCCGGGCGGCGGCGGTTCGACGGGCGGCGGTGACGCACGGCGCGGTGACGGCCCGCCGCGCGGTCACGGTTCGCCGGACGCGGTCTCCCGGCGCGGCGGACGCGCCGAGGACGGACCGCGTGGTGGAAGGGGGCGTCGGCGGAGCGGCGGTTTCGGCGAGCCGTCCGGCGACCCGTGGGACGGAGGCACCCCCTCCTCGTCGAGGGCCGAGAAGGGGGAGTCCCCTGCGGACCCGGCTGAGCGGGCGCGAGCGATCTGTCTGCGCCTGCTCACCGGGACCCCGCGCACGCGCAAGCAACTGGCGGACGCGTTGCGCAAGCGCGAGATCCCCGACGAGGTGGCGGACGAGGTGCTGTCACGGTTCGAGGAGGTCGGGCTGATCAACGACAGTGCCTTCGCGGACGCCTGGGTCGAGTCCCGGCACCACGGACGGGGGCTGGCCCGGCGGGCGCTCGTCCAGGAGCTGCGGACCAAGGGCGTGGAATCGACGCTGATCGACGAGGCCGTCGGACAGCTCGACTCCGAGCAGGAGGAGGCGACCGCGCGTGAACTGGTCGCGCGCAAGCTGCGCTCCACCCGCGGACTCGACCGCGACAAGCGGCTGAGACGCCTCGCGGGCATGCTCGCCCGCAAGGGCTACTCCCAGGGCATGGCCCTGCGCGTGGTCCGCCAGGCGCTGGAGGAAGAGGGCGAGGACACGGAAGGTCTCGGGGACGAGGGGTTCTGAGCCGTCCGATCCCACGGGGTTCCGTACGCATGTCCGTGCCGGCGATCCCGCGGGACTCCGTAGGCGCGCTCATGACCGGCGATCCCACGGAGTTCCGTTCGCGTGCCCGTGACCGGCGATCCCGCAGGGGCTTCGTACACCTGCTGGTGACCGGACTTCGTGCGGAGGGGCGCGGTCAGTTCTCCGTGTCGGCGGTCGTCACCGGAAGGCCGGCGCTCTTCCACGCCTGGAAGCCGCCGATCAGATCGGTGGCCCTGTGCAGGCCCAGCCGCTGCAGGGACTCGGCGGCGAGGCTGGAGGCGTACCCCTCGTCGCAGAACAGCACGACCCGCAGATCATGGCTCGTGGCCTCCGCGACGCGGTGACTTCCCGTGGGGTCGAGCCGCCACTCCAGTTCGTTGCGCTCGATGACGAGAGCGCCGGGGATCAGGCCGTCCCGTTCGCGCAGGGCGGCATAACGGGTGTCGACCAGAAGCGCTTCGCCGCGTCCCACGGCCGCGAAGGCCTCCTCGGCCTCCACACGGTCGAGGCCCGCCCGGACCCGCTCCAGCAAGGTGTCGATGCCCACGGGCTGTCGAGTGCCGCTCACTGCCAGTCCTCCGGACGCTCGACGTGCTCCAGGCGCAGGATCTGGCCCGTACGGCTGTAACGGCGGATCTGCGGGAGCGGCGGGTAGTAGGCGTGGACCGAGATCGCGTGCTCCTCGGTGGACTCGTTGAGCACCTCGTGCACGTGATGGCGGCCGAAGCCGCGGCCGGTCCCCGCAGGCAGCTTCCGCTGCCGGTCGATCTCCTCGGTGAGTTCGAGGGTCTTCCAGCCGTCGGCGGGGAGCCGGGCGGCGAGCGAGTTCTCCTTGAGTTCGCCCGACGCGGTGAGGAAGGCGCCCACCGACTCGGCGTGGTCGTGCCAGCCGGTCCCGGTGCCGGGCGGCCAGCCGATGAGCCAGGCCTCGCTGCCGCCGGGTCCTTCGAGCCGCACCCAGGTACGGCCCTCGGGATCGAGGGGAAGCGAGGCGATCAGCTCGGCATCGGCTGCCGTACGGCGTACGAAGGCCAGCAGGTCGGCCTGGGTCGGTGTGCGGGGCGCACCGGACACGGCGGAAGGCACGGAGGTGGCGGCTACCGGGGCAGGCGTGGAGGCAGGGGATGGCGCAGACACTTGGACCGTCCTGAGAGTTCGCGAGAGGAGCGCGCGGCGGCACGGGGCGGCGCGCGGAAGAAGAGGATGCGAAGTCAGAAGGACGGGCGACACACGCAGCCCGCATAGCGGACGAGGTCCATATGGACCCTCCGCCACAGGCGCACACAGGTGTCGGTCACGATCCGGAGTAGACCATGGAGGCGCAGACCGGTCAACTCACCGTCACCATGTGGACCACGACGGCCCGCGGAGCCCGGAACCCCCGGGCCGGACGGTCACCGGGGGTTCACCTCCTGCCCGCCGTCGCCTCCGCGACGCTCTCCGCGGCCGCGTGCGCCGGTCCGCCGAGGGCCGCCTCGGCCGCCTCGTACAGATCGGCCGGCCGGACCCCGCCGAGTGAGGTGACCAGGTGCCCGTCGGGGCGGACCAGCAGCACGGTGTGCGCCGCCGCACCGGGGTAGCTCTCCGCGACGAGGAGTTCGGCGGGGTGCGGCAGGGCGGTCACGGCGGCGGCGAGCCGGGGCATGACGCCGGCCGTCACCCAGTGCTTGCGCGCCCACACCCCCGTACCCGGAGCGATCAGCACGACGAGCAGGACCCCTCGCCCGAGCCGCTCCCGCAGCGGTACGAACGAGCCGTCCTCCGCGGTCACCCGTACGTCGACGACCGGCGCGCCGGGCTCGGTGTCGACGGGGGTGTGCGACTCGGCCGGCGGCGGCATGAGCGGGGAGCCGGTGTACGCCCCCGGCGCGCCCAGCGGGCCGCGCCCGAGGTGACCGTCCGTGAGCAGTGCGTCGTGGCCGCGGGCGGACCCGGGGACGTAGGCGCGCAGGCCGCCGCCACTCCGGAGCAGGGGCAGTGCCTGGTCGGCGGCGCGCAGCCGGGCGGCGACCACCGCGCGCCGTTCGGCCTGGTAACTGTCGAGGAGCGTCTCGTGAGGGCCGTGGTGCCAGCCGAGTGCCAGCTTCCAGGCGAGGTTGTCGGCGTCCCGCAGTCCCTCGTCCAGCCCCTGGGTGCCGAGGGCGCCGAGCAGATGGGCCGCGTCCCCGGCGAGGAAGACCCGGCCGACGCGCCAGCGGCGGGCCAGCCGGTGGTGGACGGTGTGCACTCCGGTGTCGAGCAGTTCGTACGCGGGGGTGGCGCCGCCGCTCCAGCCCGCGAGGGTCTCCCGGATGCGCGCCACCAGCAGGTCGGGCGTGACGAGGTCCTTGCCCGGGGGCAGTAGCCAGTCCAGCCGCCAGACGTCTTCGGCGAGCGGACGGGCGCTCACCTCGTCCGTCGAGGGGCCGGAGGTGCGCCAGGGTGTCATCCGGTGCAGCAACGCCTCGCCGGGCCAGGGGAGTTCCGTCCGCAGGGCCGCCACGGCGTACCGTTCGACGGCGGTGCGCCCGGGGAAGCGGACGTCCTGGAGCTTGCGCACCGTCGAGCGCGGTCCGTCGCAGCCGACCAGGTAACTGCCGCGCCACCAGGTGCCGTCGGGTCCCCGGGTGTGTGCCGTGACGCCGGAGGCGTCCTGTTCGACGGAGTCGAGGCGGCTGAGCACGGCGACCTTGATGAGCCGCTCGTGGATGACGGCCTCGCGCAGGGCGCCGGTCAGGGCGTGCTGCGCGATGTGCAGCGGAGCGCTGAACTCCTCGCCCTCGCCGAGGCCTTCCGCGCTCCGGGAGGAGCCGGTACCGCGCGGGGCGACGGCCCCCCGAGGACCGTCGCCCCGTGCGGCCTCGGCGCCGAGAGGACCGGCGGCGCCCTTCGCGCCGAACCCGATCTCGCGCATCACCTGCCTGCGCCGCATCGACCGCCATCCGGCCCAACGGAAACCGGCGTCGTCCAGGGGCAGCCCTGTCAGCCGCTCGACCAGCGCGACCGTGTCCTCGCGCAGCACCACGGTCCGCGCGAGCCGCAGTTCGTCCTTGCCGGGTCCCTCGTCGAGGACCACGGAGGGGACCTCTTGGCGGGCCAGCGCAAGGGCCAGCGTCAGTCCCACGGGCCCCGCACCGACGATGATCACCGGGTCCACGGCGCGGTGCTCCCTGCACGGAGCTGTGTCCTGAGGGACGTACGGGAACAGGCAGGTGGAGCAGGGTGCACGATCACAGAACGTATGCAACCCATTGCCGCTGCTTGCGTCAAGTGACGAGGTCAGTGGCGGTCATGTCACTGAGCTCCTTCAAGGTATGCCATCTGGGTGAGCGTTAGATCGTGCTGCTTGCGGCGGTCCCGTGGGTGCCGCTGACTTTGGTGACGTCGACCTCCAGCATGTTCTCGACGCCGGGCATCGCATCCGTGATCCAGATGAGGGCACGATTACCGACCTTGGATGCGTGATGGGGCGTGTGTGGTGAAATGGGCCCGGTTCCGGCGCTACAGCCGCTGAGTTCGGCGCTGCGGTCTTCGGCTGGGTGTGGGTCCTGTTGGAGGACGGGGCTGGATCAGCCAAGGAAAGGTCGACCAGAGGCGCGGCACCCGCTGCGCGTGTTGTCGGCCGACGGTCACTGCAACGACGCTCCCCGTATCCGCCTCTGATCCGGCAGTGCGGGGCCGGTACGGGGCTGGCCCCAGCATGGACTCCGCGCGTCGCACGCCGACAGCGGATCCGATTCCTGCGCGAAGATGGAGCTGCTGCCCTCTATGTATCGGGCAGCAGCTCCACAGTAATTCACGGAAAGAAAGGCGCTAGCAATAGCGCCTGTTCTGTGGGTGCATGATTAGCACTTATCAATGTTGATGAAGGTGCCCGACGCCCCCTGCTGAAACTTGATGTGGGACTTCTTCCCGGCGGGTATCGAAAAGCAGTCGTGCGTCAGGGAGCCGTTGTGATCCTTGATGTCGGCTGCGGCTTGCACCGTGTAGTCGCAGTGGTTGTTGTAGTAGACGGTCGTGGTGACGTCGCCGGGGTGGTAGGAGAAGTTCACCCGCTTCGAGCTGTCGTCGCATCCCCATGAGTTCTTGGATGCCGGACCATCGAAGGCCTGGGCGCTCCCGCTGAAGACGGGAATCGAGAGGACGATACTCAGGGCGACCATGCCGACCCTGGAAACTGAATTCATCATGTTTCTTTCGCTTCTGTGGGAGGGGTTACGTCTGAAATATTTTCATTATTAGCCTGGTGAATCAATGATGTTGAGCTAGATTTGAGCCTGTCGACTTTAGCGGAATTCATAATTCCACTAAGGGGCGTTTTGGGGACTTTTACGGGCGAGGCTCATATTGTTTGAATCTCGAAGAATCCGGTTGGCGGCAGATTCGGTGCCCCGCGTTGACCTGGGGAGGCAGAGCCGTTGCGAGGTCTCTTGATGCTGGCCGGTGGAACAGCCTATGGGGCATCTCGCGAACGGCTGCGGCGACTTTCGTGAGCCGGCCGTTTGCAGCAGGTTGATGGCGAAGCCGTGCAGTGCCTCGGCCGTAACCACCGCAACCGGGCCCCAGCGGCCGAGGAGGCGAAGTGGGCGCTTGTATGTGCGTTTTGCCTGGCCGCCTCCAGTGGGTGACGATCGGGCCCGTGCGGGCCGTCGCTGTCAAGAGGGGCATGGGCAGAGTGCCGCCGTGACGGAAGGCCGCTGGCGGAGACCTGGTCGAGGATTTGGTAGATGGTTGCTGCCGTACGCGGCGCGATGTTTCGGGAAGTCTTGTCCGCACCTGCTGGGTTTGCTGCCACGACATGTCGTCGAGCGGGACTTCGACAGGGCGGCGCGGGCCAGTCTGGTAAACGTGGATCAGGTGACGGAGGCGGCGACGTGCGGCCACTGTCTCCGTACCAGTCGAACCGCTTGCTGATGCGTCAGATTCTGGCGCGCCTCGCGCCGCCGGTCGGCGGGGCAGGACGTCCGAGACCTGTGAATCGTCGGCTACGGGGTGCCACAAGTCCGTTCTGCTCACGCCTCAGGGTGACCTGGGCGCCAACCTCATACTGGCCATCCATCGGGACCCCACGGGCATCACGGCGAGCATTGTCGCCAGGCCTGTCCACTGAGCAGCGCCGAGGCATTCAACGGGTGCGGGCGGGACATCGATGTCCCGCCCGCACCCGTGTTCCGTGGCTACTTCCCCGTGTGGTCCGCGTCCCGGTCAGCCGGTCCCGAGGGCCCACCCGCGACATCGAGCACTCCGGGCTGATCAGTCGGATCAGCCGCCGCCGCTACGACGACCCTGGTCTTCGAGCGGCGCCCGCGCCGTTCGATCCAGGTCGCGAGAGAGGAGAGCGAGAGGCACATCGCGATGTAGATGGCGCCGACGACGATGGTGACCGCGGTGAACGGGTTCTCTCCGTTGACGATGATGTTGTTGGCCATCGTCCGGGTGGCGTACAGAAGTTCCGTGTACGTGATGACGTAGCCGAGCGAGGTGTCCTTCAGGGTGACCACAAGCTGGCTGATCACCGTCGGCAGCATGGAACGAGTCGCCTGGGGCAGCAACAGTGTCGTCATCACCTGATATTTGCGCAGCCCGAGGGCGTACGCAGCCTCGACCTGACCCCTGGGTACCGCGTTGACACCCGCGCGGAACACCTCCGCCTGCACACTGCCGTTGTAGACGGTCAGGCCGATGACAAGACCCCAGAACGCGGTGTTGTCGCCCACGACACCGAGGTCGTTCTTGTAGGTGAGGAACAGGACCCACAAGGCGTAGATGGTGATGAGCAGCGGGACGGCCCGGAACAGCTCGATGAAAGCGGTCGCGAACCAGCGGACCGGGCGGTGCTCGGACAGGCGCGCCACGGCGAGAAGCAGCCCGAGCACCAGAGACAGTGCGCCGGCCACGGCGAACACCTTCAACGTGGCCAGCACGCCGTCGCGGATGTTGGTCCGCACACCCGCGTTGTTGAAGATGTTCCAGACGTCGGGGTCCAGTTGGTTCTTTGCGTCGAGCCGGTACACGACGAAAGCGAGCAGGGCGGCCAGCGCCAGCGAGCCGAACGCCGTGTAGAGGCGGTTGCGCAGGCGCGCCTTGGGACCCGGCGCGTCGTACAGAACGCTCGAACTCATCGCGCGACCCCCAGGCGGCGTTCCAGCAGCCGGAAGAGACCGCTGAGCGAGAAGGTGATGACGAGGTAGCCCAGAGCCACCCACAGGAAGATCCAGGCGATCGGGTAGCCCTGATCGCTCAGCATTTTCTGCACGCCGAACAGTTCGGTGACGCTGAAGGCGCCCGCGATCGCCGAGTTCTTGGTCAGGGCGATGAAGATCGAACTGAGCGGGGCGATCACGGTTCGCGTCGCCTGTGGCAGGACGATCAGGCGCAGAGTCTGCGAGAAGGTCATACCGAGCGAGCGAGCGGCCTCCGCCTGGCCCAGCGGCACCGTGTTGATGCCCGACCGCACGGCCTCGCAGACGAAGGCCGAGGTGTAGAAGCTCAGCGCCAGCAGAGCCTTCGTCCAGGGGCTCATGCCGGGCAGGAAGATGACCGGGACGACGAACCAGGCGATGAGGAAGAGAAGCGTCAGGGGCGTGTTCCGGAAGAGGGTGACCCAGGCGGTCCCGAGCATCCGCAGGGGAGGCACGGGTGAGACGCGGAACCCGGCGATGACGACACCCAGCACCATCGCGAGGAGTCCGCTGGCCAGGGTCAGCAGCACGGTTCCTATGAAACCTTCGCGGAATTCCGCGAGATGGTCGAGCAAAACGTTCACGGGGAGGTCCTCGTGGCGGTGTACGGGAGGGGGAGGCTGCCGCGTCCGGGGCGGTACGCCGTCCGGCGTACCGCCCCGTGTCGACGCTTCTGCAGCGGGACGCCTCGGTGGTGCGTCAGTAGCGGTCGACGGCCGGCGGCGCCGAGTAGGCGGAGCCGGAGAGGCCGAGCGTCGCCTCGTACGCCTTCTTGTAGTCGCCGTTCTGCTCGTGCTTCTCGAGCGCGTCGTCGACCGCGTCGCGCAGGGCCTTGTCGTCCTTGTTCATGCCCACGCCGTACGGCTCCTCGGTGAACGGCTTGCCGATCACCTTGAGCTTGGTGGGGCGCTGCGCGGCATAGCCCTTGAGGATGGCGTCGTCGGTGGTGACAGCGTCGACCTCGTTGTTGAGGAGCTGCTGAACGCACTCGGAGTACTTCGACAGTTCGATCGTCTTCGCGCCGTACTTGGGCTTCTTGATCTCCTGGAGGGGAGTCGATCCCTTGATGGAGCACACGGTCTTGCCCTTGAGCGAGTCGGGACCGGTGATGCCGGTCTCGTCCTTGCGTACGAGCAGGTCCGCGCCAGCCTTGAAGTACGGACCCGCGAAGCCGACCTGCTTCTTGCGCTCGTCGTTGATCGTGTAAGTGCCGACGTACAGATCGACCTCGCCCTTGGAGATGGTGGTCTCGCGGACGTTCGAGTCGACGGTCTTGAACTCGATCTGGTCGGGCTTGAACCCCAGGTCCGCGGCGACCATCTTGGCGATCTCGATGTCGAAGCCGGACCGCTTGCCGGTGGTGTCCTCGAAGCCCAGGTACGGCTGGTCGTTCTTGGCGCCGATGACGATCTTGCCGGCCTGCTGTGCCTTCTTCAGGGTGGCGGAGTCGATCTTCACACCGGAGGCGACGGCGTACGTCGGCAACTTGGGCGCGTTCGCTCCCGTGCTCGCGTCCGAGGGCTGGTCGCCGGCGTTTCCGGAATCGCCGCCACAGGCCGTCAGGGTGAGCGCGAGGGTGGCGAGCACTGCCGCGGAGGCGGACGTGCGGAATTTCATGAGGTGCATCCTTCGGTTCGGCGGATTCGTCGGTGCGTGGTTCCGGCCGGTCGTGGGAACCGGGCGGTGGCGGCGCTGAGCCGGAGTCAGTGGTGCAGGATCTTCGAGAGGAAGTCCTTGGCGCGGTCGCTGCGCGGATTGCTGAAGAACTGGTCCGGGGCGGCCTCTTCGACGATGCGGCCGTCGGCCATGAAGACGACCCGGTTGGCGGCCGAACGGGCGAAGCCCATCTCATGGGTGACGACGATCATGGTCATGCCGTCCCGGGCGAGCTGCTGCATGACCTCGAGGACCTCGTTGATCATCTCGGGGTCCAGCGCCGAGGTCGGCTCGTCGAAGAGCATGACCTTGGGGTCCATCGCCAACGCCCGTGCGATGGCGACGCGTTGCTGCTGCCCGCCCGACAACTGCGCCGGGTACTTGTCGGCCTGCGTGCCCACGCCGACGCGGTCGAGCAGGGCGCGGGCCTTCTCCTCCGCCGCCTGCTTGCCGGTCCTGCGGACCTTGATCTGCCCCAGCATCACGTTCTCGAGCACGGTCTTGTGCGCGAAGAGGTTGAAGGACTGGAAGACCATGCCCACATCGGCCCGGAGCCGGGCGAGCGCCTTGCCCTCCTGGGGCAGCGGCTTGCCGTCGATCGAGATGTCACCCGAATCGATCGTCTCCAGGCGGTTGATGGTGCGGCACAGGGTGGACTTCCCGGACCCGGAGGGCCCGATGACCACGACGACCTCGCCACGGGTGATCGTCAGGTCGATGTCCTGGAGCACGTGCAAGGCTCCGAAGTGCTTGTCGACGCTCTTCAGGACGACCAGTTCGTCGGTCCCGGCCATGGCGTCCTTGGCCACCGATGCTGCGGTCATCGCTTGGGGGCTCCGTCCTCCTCGGTTTCGGTGGACAGTAGTGACCCCTTGCGACCAGCGTCATTACATCTGAGGGGAACTTGAGCATCACGATCCGGTAGCAATCGGACACGTGTCGTAGCAGTCCGTACAGAAGCGCGTACCGGGTGGGTAACGGAAGCTCCGGGCAACCCGAAGCCCCTTGACGCCGTCCTTGTCCATCGGCGTGACTTCACTTGGTGCACGCGCGCGTGCACCACTTTGTTGAAACGGGGACCGTTCGACCGATGAGACCCGAGACCGTACGACAGACGAGACCCGAGACCGTACGACCGATGAAACGGTACGACCGATGAACCGGAGGGGGCCGGAATGAGACTGCTCCTCGTCGAGGACGACAACCACGTCGCCGCCGCCCTGTCCGCGGTGCTGGCACGGCACGGCTTCGAGGTCACGCACGCCCGCAGCGGCGAGGAGGCTCTGCGGGCCCTCGTCCCCGAGAGCGACGGCTTCGGCGTCGTCCTGCTCGACCTCGGACTGCCCGACCAGGACGGCTACGAGGTCTGCGGCAAGATCCGCAAGCGGACCGCCACACCGGTGATCATGGTCACCGCGCGCGCGGACGTCCGCTCCCGCATCCACGGCCTCAACCTCGGCGCCGACGACTACGTGGTGAAGCCGTACGACACCGGGGAACTGCTCGCCCGGATCCATGCCGTCAGCAGGCGCAGCGCCCACGACGACGTGTCGACGCCCGGCGACGACCTGGTGCTCCTGGGGCCCGTACGCATCGAACTCCCCAACCGCCAGGTCACCGTGGGCGGTTCGACGGTCCAGCTGACCCGCAAGGAGTTCGACCTGCTCGCGCTGCTGGCCCAGCGCCCCGGAGTGGTGTTCCGCCGGGAACAGATCATCAGCGAGGTGTGGCGCACCAGTTGGGAAGGGACCGGCCGCACGCTGGAGGTGCACGTGGCATCGCTGCGCTCCAAGCTGCGCATGCCGGCGCTGATCGAGACCGTACGCGGCGTCGGGTACCGGCTCGTCGCCCCGGCCGCGTAGCGGGCACGGGTGCGCACCCGCCTCCTGCCGCTGCTCATCGTCCTGATGGCGGCCGTGCTGCTCGCGCTCGGCGTCCCGCTCGCGGTGAGCGTCGCGGCGGCGCAGCAGCAGCGCGTGGTCCTCGACCGCATCGACGATACCGCGCGCTTCGCGGCCCTCGCCCAGTACGTCACCGATTCCCCGAGCCGCTCCCGGGCCGGCTTCCCGGACGAGCGCGGCGAGACCCTGCGCACCGAACTCACCCGCTACCACGAGGTGTACGGCATCAGGGCCGGCGTCTTCTACCGCGACGACGAGCCGATGGCCAACGCGCCGGAGAGCTGGCTCCTGCCCAAGGCCGGCGCGGCCCGCGACGCCTTCAACGAGGCACTCGTCAGCAGCCGCAGCCACGACCCCGAACAGGTCTGGCCCTGGCAGCACCACCGTCTCGTCGTGGCCTCCCCGGTCATCCGGGACGGCGACGTCATCGGCGTCGTCGTCACCGACTCGCCCACGGGGCAGATGCGTTCCAAGACCCTGCACGGCTGGCTGGTCATCGGCGCGGGTGAGATCGCCGCGATGCTCCTCGCACTCGGCGCCGCGCTGCGCCTCACCGGCTGGGTGCTCAGGCCCGTACGCGTTCTGGACGCCACCACCCACGACATCGCGACCGGTCGGCTGAAGTCCCGGGTCGCGCCCGCCGGCGGACCACCCGAACTCCAGCGTCTGGCACGGTCGTTCAACGAGATGGCGGACAACGTCGAGAGCGTGCTCGAGCAGCAGCGCGCCTTCGTCGCCGACGCCTCGCACCAACTGCGCAACCCGCTCTCGGCGTTGCTGCTGCGGATCGAGCTGCTTGCCCTCGAACTCCCGGAGGGCAACGAGGAGATCGCGTCGGTCCGCACCGAGGGCAAGCGCCTCACCCAGGTGCTCGACGACCTGCTCGACCTGGCGCTCGCCGAGCACGCCGAGGCCGACGTGCGCCTGACCGACATCGGCGCGCTGGCCGCCGAGCGCGTGGCGTCCTGGCAGCCGGTCGCTGACAGCAGGGGCGTACGGCTGACGGGGAACTGCCCGCCCACGACGGCGTGGGCCGACCCCATCACGCTGTCCAGTGCCCTGGACGCGGTGATCGACAACGCGGTCAAGTTCACGCCCGAGGGAGAGTGCGTCGAGGTCACGGTCGCCTCGAACGGCGCGTCCTCGACCGTCGTGGTCACCGACGGCGGCCCCGGTCTCGGCGACGAGGACCTGGCCCGCATCGGCGACCGCTTCTGGCGCAGCACCGCCCACCAGAACGTGAAGGGCTCGGGCCTCGGCCTCTCCATCTCCCGGGCCCTGCTGGCCGCGGGCGGTGGCTCCATCGCGTACGGCCACCATGAGCCGCACGGCCTGCGGGTGACGGTGACGGTGCCCAGGTCGGAGCCGGTGACCTGAGGGATCCCGCGCGGCGCCCCCGTGGGGCGGGAGACCCCGCCGGTCTCCGCCGAGGGGGCGGCGCTACGGCTTGATCGACCGGTAGTAGCGGCGCGCGCCCTCGTGCAGCGGCAGGGGGTCGGTGTAGATCGCCGTGCGCAGGTCCACCAGCTGGGCCGCGTGCACCACGGCGCCGATGCGGTCGCGGCTCGCGATCACCGTGCGGGTGAGCGACTCGGTGAGGTCCGCGTCCGCGTCCTCCCGGGTGATCAGGAAGTTGGCGACCGCGAGCGTCGGCACGGCGGAGCCGCGCTGCGCCTCCGGATAGGCGTCGGCGGGCATCACGGCGGACCGGTAGTAGCGCGAGGCCTCGCCCTGCTCGTGCAGCTTCTCGACGAGGTCGCCGCCGATCGGCACCAGCCGGATGTCGTCGGCCTTCGAGAGCTTCTGAACGGCGTTCGTCGGCAGACCGCCCGACCAGAAGAAGGCGTCGATCTTGTGGTGTTCGAGCAGGCCGGGCATGGTCGCGATGCCATCGGCGAGCGGCTCGATGTCCCTGCCGGGGTCGAGTCCCGCCGCCTCGAGCACATGGTTCGCGATCAGCCGCACCCCGGAACCGCTCGGTCCCACCGCGACCCTCAAGCCCTTCAGATCCTCCACGGACTGCACGGGCGAGGTGCGCGGGACCACCAGGTGCACATAGTCGTCGTAGAGCCGCGAGCAGCCGCGCAGCCGCTTCGCGCCCGGCTTGTTCTGGAGGACGTACGTCTCCACGGCGTCGGCCGCCGCGATGGTGAAGTCGGCCTTGCCGGTGGCCACCCGGCTGATGTTCTCCTGCGACCCGTCGCTGTTCAGCAGTCGCACGTCCAGATGCGGCATGTCCTTGGCGATGGCACCCTGCAGGAGCTTGCCGTACATCTGGTAGACCCCGGTCGGGGTGCCCGTGCTGAAGGTGATCGTCCCGCTCGGGGACTCCTCGCCCAGCGGCACCAGCCACCACAGCAGCAGCCCGACGACCGCGAAGACGGCCGCCGAGCCGAACAGCGCGCGTCGCCGGCCGATGCGGGGGAGAGCCTGGAACATGCGCGCGATCCTGCCAGCCCGGGCCCTGTCCTGGCCAGGGCCGGCCCCGGGGAGCGGGCCCTGTCCTGGCCAGGAGCGGGTTCGGTGCGGGCCGGGGGGCGGGCCAGGGACCGGGTTCCGTCCGGCCAGGGCCGGGGAGCGGGTTCCCGTGGATGGGTAGGCTCGCCGGATGCAGTCGTCCTCGCCGTCGCAGGTCCCGCCGTCCGCCTCTCCGGCGCCTCCCGTCTCCACGGCTTCACCCGTCTCCACGGTTCCTCCCGTCGCGTCCGACTCTCCGGTCCCTCCGGTGTCCTCCCCGGCCTCTCTGGTCCGTGAGTTCCATCTCGCCTTCGGTCTCGACGTGCGCGGCACCCCGACCGAGGTCTCCCCGCAGCTCGCCGCACACCGCGGCGAGCTGCTGGCGGAGGAGGCGGCCGAGGTCGCCGAGGTCGCGGTCGGCGGCCCGCTCGACCGGCTGGCGCACGAGCTCGCCGACGTCGTGTACGTGGCGTACGGCACGGCTCTCGTCCACGGCATCGACCTCGACGCGGTGATCGCCGAGATCCACCGGGCCAACATGACGAAGCTCGGCCCCGACGGGCACGTCGCCCGCAGGGCCGACGGCAAGGTGCTCAAGGGCGAGCACTACCGGGCACCGGACGTGTCGGAGGTGCTGCGACGGCAGGGATGGAGCGCGCCGGACGCGTGACACCGGGGCGCCCCGGCGAGGGAGGCCGCGGGACCACCCCACCGCCCCTGCCGGAGCCCACCAGCGATGACCAGGAGAGCGCATGAACGAGCCGGACGAACTCGATCTGCCCGTCGAGGGCGGAGCCCTTCGCGTCCTGAGGTTCGGCAGGGGGCCGCGGATCGCCCTCGCGGCACACGGAATCACCGGATCCGGGATGTCCTTCCGCGCCATGGCCCGTCAACTCCCCGACGAGTGGAGCCTGTTCGCGCCCGACCTGCGCGGACGCGGCGGCAGCGCGGACACCCCCGGCCCGTACGGCCTGGACCGGCATGCCCAGGACCTGTGCCACCTGGCCCAGGAGCTGGGCGACGGCCGGCCGGTCGCCCTGACCGGCCATTCGATGGGCGCGTACGTCGCGCTGCTCGCGGCCGTGCGCCGGGCCGCGCTGTTCGACCGGCTGCTGCTCGTCGACGGCGGCCTGCCGCTGCCCGTCCCGCCCGGCGCGGACCTCGACGCCCTCCTCGGCACCACGCTCGGACCGGCGCTGGCCCGCCTCGGCCGGACGTTCGAGACCGACGCGGCCTACGTCGACTTCTTCCGCGCGCATCCGGCGCTCGGACCGCACTGGAACGCCGACATCGAGGCGTACGTGCGCTACGACGTCACAGGACCCCGAGGCGCCAGGCGATCGAAAGTGCGGGAGGAGGCCGTGCGCCGCGACGGGCGTGATCTGCTGACGTCCGCCGACCTGTTCGCGGCCGGTCTCACCGGACCGGCCGTCCCGGCCCTGCTGCTGCACGCGCCGCTCGGTCTCCTCGGCCAGGAGCCGCCGATGCTGCCGAAGTCCCTCGTCGAACGCTGGACCGGCGGGCCGGGGAGCCCGGCCGCCGAGCCGGTCGGGGGCACCAACCACTACACGATCCTGCTCGGGACGGCCGCGGCGACCGTCGCCGAGCGGTTCGTCGCGCTGGGCGCGTGACCGGGCGCGGACCTCGTGCACGGTTCCGCGGGCGGGGGTGCCGGTACGCGGCCGCGCGGACGCACGCCGGGTGCCGCCGCGGGGCCGCGCGGACCGCACGCCGGGTGCCGGAAGCCGTACGTCCTGTGACGGGCCTCGGGGTGCGAAGACTCCGGCGTCCGGACGTGCTCCCGGCACCGCCTACCCTTGTCACATGAGCAGCGGCGACCGGAGTCAGGCAGTGGACGTTCAGGAAACCAAGACGTACGAAGTGCGCACCTACGGGTGCCAGATGAACGTCCACGACTCCGAACGGCTCTCCGGGCTCCTGGAGGACGCCGGTTACGTGCGGGCGCCCGAGGGCGCGGACGGGGACGCGGACGTCGTCGTCTTCAACACCTGCGCCGTGCGCGAGAACGCCGACAACAAGCTCTACGGCAACCTCGGCCGTCTCGCCCCGATGAAGACGAAGCGCCCCGGCATGCAGATCGCCGTCGGCGGCTGCCTCGCCCAGAAGGACCGCGACACCATCGTGAAGCGGGCGCCCTGGGTGGACGTCGTCTTCGGCACCCACAACATCGGCAAACTGCCGGTCCTCCTGGAGCGCGCCCGTATCCAGGAGGAGGCGCAGATCGAGATCGCCGAGTCCCTGGAGGCCTTCCCCTCCACGCTGCCGACCCGCCGCGAGAGCGCGTACGCGGCCTGGGTGTCGATCTCCGTCGGCTGCAACAACACCTGCACCTTCTGCATCGTCCCGGCACTGCGCGGCAAGGAGAAGGACCGCAGGACCGGCGACATCCTGGCCGAGATCGAGGCACTGGTCGGCGAGGGCGTCTCCGAGATCACCCTCCTCGGCCAGAACGTCAACGCGTACGGCAGCGACATCGGCGACCGCGAGGCCTTCAGCAAGCTGCTGCGCGCCTGCGGGAAGATCGAGGGCCTGGAGCGCGTGCGCTTCACCTCGCCGCACCCGCGCGACTTCACCGACGACGTGATCGCCGCCATGGCCGAGACGCCGAACGTGATGCCGCAGCTGCACATGCCGATGCAGTCCGGATCGGACACCGTCCTGAAGGCGATGCGCCGCTCGTACCGCCAGGAGCGCTTCCTCGGGATCATCGAGAAGGTCCGGGCCGCCATCCCGCACGCGGCGATCACCACCGACATCATCGTGGGCTTCCCCGGCGAGACGGAGGAGGACTTCGAGCAGACCCTGCACGCGGTCCGCGAGGCCCGTTTCTCGGCCGCCTTCACGTTCCAGTACTCCAAGCGCCCCGGCACCCCGGCGGCCACCATGGAGGGGCAGATCCCCAAGGAGGTCGTCCAGGCGCGCTACGAGCGTCTCGTGGCCCTCCAGGAGGAGATCTCCTGGGACGAGAACAAGAAGCAGGTCGGCCGTGTCCTGGAGCTGATGGTCGCCGAGGGCGAGGGCCGCAAGGACGGCGCCACCCACCGTCTGTCCGGCCGCGCCCCCGACAACCGGCTGGTCCACTTCACCAAGCCCGACGAAGAGGTCCGCCCCGGTGACGTGGTCACCGTCGAGATCACCTACGCCGCCCCGCACCACCTGCTCGCCGAGGGCGCCGTCCTGGACGTGCGCCGCACGCGCGCGGGGGACGCCTGGGAGAAGCGCAACGCCGCCGAGGCCGCCAAGCCGGCCGGCGTCATGCTGGGCCTGCCGAAGATCGGCGCCCCGGAGCCGCTGCCGGTCGCCGCGGGCAGCGGCTGCGGCTGCGACTGACCCGGCCGACCGGGACCGACGCGTAAGCGACCGGGGCCGACGCGCCGGAGGGCGTGCGCGCGGGCACGCCCGCGGGGCCGCGACCGGAACGGTCCGCGACGGACGCACCGGCGAAGCACGGCACGACGGGCGTGCGGCACCCGGGACGGGCATCCGGGACGGGCATCCGGAACCGGGGCGGGGCCAGGCCGGATCGGCCGGATACGGGTATACGGAGCCGGGGCGGGGCCGGGGGCGGATCGGCCGGATACGGCGTTACGCTGCGGCTCATGCTTGTAGCCGCCGCAGTCTGCCCCTGCCCTCCGCTGCTCGTCCCCGAGGTCGCCGCCGGCGCGGCCCCCGAGCTGGACGCCGCGCGCGCCGCGTGCACGGACGCGCTCGGCGTGCTCGCCGCGTCCCGTCCCGATCTGCTGGTGGTCGTCGGCCCGGCCGGGAAGAGCGGTCGTGGACCCCATCCGGAGGGCACCCGCGGCTCCTTCGACGGCTTCGGGGTCGACCTCGACGTGTGCCTCGGCCGCCCGGACGCGGACGGCGTGAGTCCCGGCCCGGACGGCGCGGACCCCGCGTCCCCGGCACGTGAGCTGCCGTCCTCCCTCGCCGTCGCGGCCTGGCTGCTGGAGCGCACCGGCTGGTCCGACGCCCCGGTGGAGGGGCTCGGGGTCGGGGAACCCCTGGAGGCCGAGCGGTGCGTCCGGGCCGGGGAGCAGATCGCCGGGCGCGCCCGGCGGGTGGCCCTGCTGGTGATGGGGGACGCCAGTGCGTGCAGGACCCTCAAGGCCCCGGGCTATCTCGACGAACGCGCGGAGGGTTTCGACACGGAGGTCGCGCGGGCGCTCGGGGCGGCCGACGTCGCGGCCCTCAAGGCGCTGGACGCCCCGCTGGCGTACGAACTGAAGGCCGCGGGCCGCGCCCCCTGGCAGGTCCTCGCGGGCGCGGCCGAGGGCGCGGGGCTCGGCGGCGCCCTGCTCTACGACGACGCGCCCTACGGAGTGGGGTACCTGGTGGCGGCCTGGTCGTAGGAGCGGCACGGACGACGGCCGATCCCGTCCTGCGCCGCCCGCCCCGACGTCCTGCCCCGGACCTCCGCCCCACAGCGAGGCACCCCCGTACGCCTCGGCCCCCATGTCACCGACCAGGACGTACCGGTCTCTGTCCCGGCCGCTCTCCGGCAGGACCCGCCCGTCAGCCTGTACGAGCGACACCGCATCCCCGCCAGCCTGCCCCGTCCGGCCCCGACGCGGCGGACGGCCGGAAGAAGCCTGAGCTCTTCGCGGCCGTCCGCCGATGCGTGGGACCTTCAGGGCCGGTGCGCAGGGCGGTCGGGACCGGTGCGCGGGTCGTTCAGGACGCCCGGGGCGGGGTCCGGGTGTCCGGCGGGCCGGTGTCCTCGCCGCCGTCCTTGTGCGCGAGACGGTCCACGGCGTCCTTCGCCTTGCCCGTGCCCGTGTGGATCTTGTCGCTGTACTTGTGCTTGGTCTTCTCGTCGACCGCCTTCGCGGCCTTGTCGAGACCGTGGGCGACTTTGTGCCCGTGCTGCTGCGCGAGCCCGGAGACCTTGTCCTTCGCGGGCTCCAGCTTGGCTTTCAGATTGTCCATCAGACCCATGGTTCGCCTTCCCTCGCGGGACCGTCATGTGCGGGGGCCCTTGCCGGCCTCGTTGTCGGGGGCCTGGTCGGCGGTCTGCTGCCTGGGGATGTCGACGTCCTCCGCGGAGGACGTGGCGGCGGTGGCGGTGCCCGCCGTCGTCCCGCCCCCGTTCGCGGACGAACTCCCGGCTTCCACCGTCCCCTGCGCCTCGGCCGTCCCCTGCGCCTCGGCGGCGACCGGCTGTGTGGCGACCGGTGCCTCCTCGGTGGCCCTCGGCCTCCGGAGAAGCCATTCAAAAACGCCCATACCAGCTCCATACGTTACTCGTGGGGGCGAAGTTCCGCGTTGCCCGGCGCGACCCGTCGCGTCACCCGGGCCACCGGTTCCCGGAACCGGTGGCCGGAACTTCGCACGGGGGGAACGAACCCGGAAGCGTCGCGTCACGCGGCTCGTTGCGGGAGAGGTCCCGGGGTTTGCGAGACTGGGTCCGTGAGCAGCGCACCCCCCGCACCCCGGGTCATCGCCGTCGTCGGACCGACCGCGGCCGGAAAGTCCGATCTGGGCGTTTTCCTCGCCAGGCGTCTCGGCGGCGAGGTCGTCAACGCCGACTCGATGCAGCTCTACCGCGGGATGGACATCGGCACCGCCAAGCTGACGCCCGCCGAGCGCGGCGACGTCCCGCACCACCTCCTGGACGTCTGGGACGTGACGGTCACCGCCAGCGTCGCCGAGTACCAGCGGCTCGCCCGCGCCCGGATCGACGCGCTGCTCGCCGAGGGGCGCTGGCCGATCCTGGTGGGCGGATCCGGACTCTACGTCCGCGGGGCCGTCGACAAGATGGAGTTCCCCGGTACCGACCCGGCCGTGCGCGCCCGTCTGGAGGAGGAACTCACCCTCCGCGGCTCCGGAGCCCTGCACGCGCGGCTCGCCATGGCCGACCCCGGGGCCGCCCAGGCGATCCTGCCGAGCAACGGCCGCCGTATCGTCCGGGCCCTCGAGGTCATCGAGATCACCGGCAAGCCCTTCACCGCCAACCTGCCCGGACACGACTCCGTCTACGACACCCTCCAGATCGGAGTCGACGTGGCGCGCCCCGAGCTGGACGAGCGCATCGCGCGCCGGGTGGACCGGATGTGGGAGGCCGGGCTCGTGGACGAAGTGCGGGCGCTGGAGGCGCAGGGCCTGCGCGCCGGGCGCACCGCCTCCCGCGCACTCGGATACCAGCAGGTCCTCGCGGCGCTCGCCGGGGAGTGCACCGAGGACGAGGCCCGTGCCGAGACCGTTCGCGCCACCAAGCGCTTCGCGCGCCGTCAGGATTCATGGTTCCGGCGCGACCCCCGGGTGCATTGGCTCAGTGGGGCTGCGGCGGATCTCACGGAACTTCCGGAACTCGCACTGGCGTTGGTCGAACGACCGGTCACAGCCTGATCACGTCATGGCATCGGGACGCTCCGGCCGTCATCCGGGCCTCCGGCGCCGTGCCATCATCGAGCTTCGATCGACCAGTGAAATCCGAGTTGGGAGGGCGCGTGGCGATGGAGGCCGGCCCTCGCGACACTGCACGAGGCACTGAGTACGGTGCTGATCGGGACGGAGTTCGTCTGAGCATCGATCCGGACGCCGACCCCGGCGTCGAGCCGGAGTTGGGTGGGGAGCGACTGAGCTCCGACGGCCCCGAGGACACCCCTGGCGGGGTGATCGCCGACGGTCCCGGACCCGGCGAGATGTCCCCGGAGCCCGAGGTCGAGGTCGAGCTGCGCCCGCAGCGTCTGCTGCGCATCTGGCAGCTCGCGCCGATCGTGGCACTGGCCGCGACCGGCTCCCTGATGTTCGCCTTCCCGCTGGCGTTCGAGTTCGGTGACGGCGGTGCCGTGGTCGCCATGCTCGGGCTGCTGATCTGCCTGTGCGCCGCCGGCTGGGGCATGATGGCCGCCCGCCGGGTCGGTTACGCGCTGCCCGGCCTCCCGCCGCGCGGCTCGGGCCGACGCGCCGACTGGCGGGTGGTGCTCGCGTACGTCGTGATCGTCGCCGCGGTGGCCGTGCTCGCCGTGGGACGCGTGGCCAGGCTGCGCTGACCCCGGAGGCCGTCCCGGTACCCGCACCGCGCGGGCAGGCCTGTCGAGCCGACCCCTTACGATCGAGGAATGAGCACGCGGATCGCCTTCCTCAAGGGCCACGGGACCGAGAACGACTTCGTGATCATCCCGGACCCGGAGAACGTCATCGACCTGCCTCCCGCCGCCGTCGCCGCCCTGTGCGACCGCCGCGCGGGCATCGGCGGCGACGGGCTGCTGCACGTCGTGCGGTCCGCCACGCACCCCGAGGCCGAGGAGATGGCGGCCGAGGCGGAGTGGTTCATGGACTACCGCAACGGCGACGGATCGGTCGCCGAGATGTGCGGCAACGGAGTGCGGGTGTTCGCCCACTACCTCCACCGCGCCGGGCATGTGGCCGAAGGCGACATCGCGGTCGCCACGCGCGGCGGCGTGAAGCCCGTGCACATCGCCAAGGACGGGGACGTCACCGTCGGCATGGGCAAGGCCCGCCTCCCCGAGGGAGAGGTCACGGTGAGCGTCGGCGAGCGCAGCTGGCCCGCGCGCAACGTGAACATGGGCAACCCGCACGCGGTCGCCTTCGTCGACGACCTCGCGCACGCCGGCGATCTGTTCACACCGCCGCCCTTCGCCCCGGCGTCGGTGTACCCGGACGGGGTCAACGTCGAGTTCGTGGTCGACCGGGGGCCGCGCCATGTCGCCCTGCGGGTCCACGAGCGCGGCTCCGGCGAGACCCGCTCCTGCGGCACGGGCGCGTGCGCCGTGGCGGTCGCCACCGCCCGCCGTGACGCCGCCGACCCCGCCGTGACCGGCACCCCGGCGACGTACACCGTGGACGTGCCCGGCGGACGCCTGGTCATCACCGAGCACCCGGACGGCGAGATCGAGATGACGGGCCCCGCCGTGATCGTCGCCGAGGGCGAGATCGACGCCGAGTGGCTGGGTGGCGCGCTGCGCTGAGCCGCATGGCCGTCGAGCGGCGTGCCCGGCCGGCACCGGCGTGACGCGTCATGCCGGTGCGCCGCGTTCCGCCGCTTCGCGGTCGTTCCGTCGCTGTCCCGCCGCCGCCCCGACGTTGTCCCGGCGCACAGGACGGACGTCGTACGTCCTTGCCGTCCCTTCCAGAAAATCGAAACCGTAAACCCCAAAACCTTCGCTCGAATGGGTGATCCGTTTCACGCTCGGCGAGAGGCGGTCAGCCGGGCGTGGTGGGGTCGGTAGCATCAAGCACCGGCCCGGACGGGGGACCGACACCATCCCCTGAGCCGAGTCCGCCCTGGGGCACCCGTCCGCCGGTCCGACGCAGCCGGAGGTGCCCATGAGTGCGGAGGCGACGAATCCCGCGACGCCAGGCCCCGCCACGCCCGCCAGCCGGCGCCCGGCGTCGCCGGCACCGGACGTGCCCCCGGCGCACCGCAAGAAGACGCGGCCCCGGATCGACCTGCGCCGGCTGGGGCGGGCCGCCCTGCTCGGGCCCGCGACCCGCGACCGATTGCCGGACGCGATCGGCCATGTGGCCGAGGCCCACCGCGCTTACCACCCCGACGCCAAACTGGAGCCCCTGCGCCGGGCGTACGTGCTCGCGGAGTCCTCGCACCGCGGCCAGATGCGCAAGAGCGGCGAGCCGTACATCACCCACCCGCTCGCCGTGACCCTGATCCTCGCCGAACTCGGTGCCGAGACGACGACGTTGACCGCCTCCCTGCTCCACGACACCGTCGAGGACACGGAAGTGACGCTCGATCAGGTCAGGGAAGAGTTCGGCGACGAGGTCTGCTACCTGGTCGACGGCGTCACCAAGCTGGAGAAGGTCGACTACGGCGCCGCCGCCGAGCCGGAGACCTTCCGCAAGATGCTGGTCGCCACGGGCAACGACGTCCGGGTCATGTCGATCAAACTCGCGGACCGGCTCCACAACATGCGGACCCTCGGCGTCATGCGCCCCGAGAAGCAGGCGCGCATCGCCAAGGTGACCCGGGACGTGCTGATCCCCCTCGCCGAGCGTCTCGGCGTGCAGGCGCTCAAGACCGAACTGGAGGATCTCGTCTTCGCGATCCTGCACCCCGAGGAGTACGAGCACACCCGGGAGCTCATCTCCGCGAACGCGAACCGCGACGACGACCCCCTCGCGGAGATCGCCGAGGAGGTGCGCACGGTCCTGCGCGACGCGGGGATCCAGGCCGAAGTCCTCATAAGGCCGAGACACTTCGTCTCCGTGCACCGGGTGTCCCGCAAACGCGGCCCGATGCGCGGCGCCGACTTCGGACGCCTCCTGGTGCTCGTGAACGAGGACGCCGACTGTTACGGCGTCCTCGGTGAACTGCACACCTGTCTCACCCCGGTGGTCTCGGAGTTCAAGGACTTCATCGCCGTCCCCAAGTTCAACCTGTACCAGTCGCTGCACACGGCGGTCACCCGCGGCGACGGCCAGGTCGCCGAAGTCCTCATCCGCACCCACCAGATGCACAAGGTCGCCGAGGCCGGAGTCATCGCGCTCGGCAATCCCTACGCCCCGCCCGCGGAGGAACAGCCCGACGGCGGAGGCGAGCGCCCCTTCGACGGCGAGCGCGCCGACCCCACCCGGCCCGGCTGGCTCTCCCGGCTGCTCGACTGGCAGCAGGGCGCCCCGGACCCGGACACCTTCTGGTCGACGCTGCGCGAAGACCTCGCCCAGGACCGGGAGATCACCGTCTTCCGTGCCGACGGAGGCTCGCTGGGCCTTCCGGAGGGCGCCAGTTGCGTCGACGCGGCGTACGCGCAGTACGGCGAGGACGCGCACGCCTGCATCGGCGCCCGCGTCAACGGCCGCCTGGCGACGCTGAGTACGGTCCTGAGGGACGGCGACACCGTGCAGCTGCTCATGGGCCAGGACCCCGCCTCGGAGCCGTCCCGGGAGTGGCTGGAGCACGCGCACACGCCCGCCGCGCGGATCGCCATCCAGCGCTGGATCGCCGCGCATCCCGCACCCGGCGACGGGGAGGTGCCGACGTCCTCCGCCACCGGCCTCCGGCAGTCCGTCGCGGACCCGGCCCGCCCCGCCGGGACACAGGGCGCCCGCCCCACCGGGACACAGGCGGCCCGCTCCGCCGGGTCGCAGCTCGCCCGCCCCGCGAGCGCCGTCACCGAAACACCCGGCGCGACCGTGCGCATGGCCGGCTGCTGCACGCCCGTACCACCCGACGAGGTGACCGGCTTCGCCGTCCGCGGGGGAGTGGTCACCGTGCACCGCGTCGAGTGCGCCGGGGCGGCGCGCATGAAGACCGCGGGGCGCCCGGAGGTGAGAGTGCGCTGGGGGGACACCACCGAGTGCCGCGTCACCCTGGTCGCCGAGTCGTTCGGACGCCCGCATCTGCTCGCCGACCTCACCGAAGCCATCGCGGCGGAGGGGGTCGCCATCGTCTCCGCGACCGTCGAACCCCCGAGCCAGCAGCGCGTGCGCCACACGTACACGCTCCAACTCCCGGACGCGGCCTGCCTCCCGGGCCTGATGCGCGCGATGCGCAACGTGCCCGGCGTGTACGACGTGAGCCGCCCCCAGCATCCGGCGACCGCGGCCCAGTAGGACGGGCAACGGTGATCGGCCGACGAACCGGACGACGCCGGCCGGCGGACCGGGCGCCGGTGATCCGGTGGACCGCGCGCGGGCGGCCCGGACCCGGCCGTCGCGCGCTGGCCCCAACGAGTTCCGGCGCCTACCCGTTCGGGTGGGCCGGGTGCGAGTCGGCAGCGCGGAGGAGGTGCGCGCTGGTAGCCGTGGTCCATGCCGCTCAACGCCACCCCCATGCCCGCACGCCCGAGGAGCCGCCGCGTCACGGCGGCCCTGCTCGCCTCGGCCGTCTCCGTCTGCCTGATCGCCGCGAGCGCCCCGGACCCGGCCGTGCCCCTGGGAGTCGGCGACCGTCTCTTCCCCACTCTCGGCAACCCCGGATACGACGTCGAGTCGTACGACCTCCACTTCACCTACCCCGGCAGCAACGACAAGCCGCTCACGGCCGTCACCACGATCGACGCCGTGACCACCGAGGCGCTCGACCGGATCAACCTCGACTTCGCGCACGGAAGCGTCCGGTCGGTCGAGGTCGACGGAGCCCCCGCCCGCTTCACCGAGGCCGGCGAGGACCTGGTGGTGACACCGGCCGAACCGCTGTTCGCGGGGAGCCCGCTGCGCATCACCGTGCGTCACACCAGCGACCCGGTGAGCGCGAAGGGCCAGGACGGCGGCTGGGTACGGACCAAGGACGGGCTCGCGATGGCCGGCCAGGCCGACGCCGCGCACCTGGTCTACCCGTGCAACGACCATCCCTCCGACAAGGCCCTGTTCACCATCCGCGTGACGGCCCCCGACCGGTACACGGTCGTCGCCAACGGTCTGCCCGAAGGCACCCGCCGGGCCCGTGGGAACACCACCTGGACGTACCGGACCGAGCACCCCATGGCCACCGAGCTGACCCAGGTGTCCATCGGCCGCTCCGCCGTCCTGCACCGGCAGGGGCCGCACGGACTGCCCGTACGGGACGTGATCCCCAGCGCCGACCGGGCCGCGCTCGAACCGTGGCTGCGCAAGACACCCGGCCAGATCGCCTGGATGGAGAGCAAGGTCGGACGGTACCCCTTCGAGACCTACGGGCTGCTGATGGCCCAGGCGCAGACCGGCTTCGAGCTGGAGACGCAGACGCTCTCGCTGTTCGAGAAGGAGCTGTTCACCCAGTCCGCCTACCCGAAGTGGTACGTCGACTCGATCATGGTGCACGAGCTGTCGCACCAGTGGTTCGGCGACAGCGTCACCCCCCGCACCTGGTCGGACGTGTGGCTCAACGAAGGGCACGCCACCTGGTACGAGGCCCTGTACGCCGAGGAGAAGGCGCACAAGCCCATGGAGAAGCGGATGAAGGCCGCCTACCGGCTGTCCGACTCCTGGCGCGCCGCCGGCGGACCGCCCGCCAGGCCCAAGGGCCCCAAGCCCGGCCAGAAGATCAGCATCTTCCGCCCGAACGTCTACGACGGCGCGGCCCTGGCCCTGTACGCGCTGCGCCAGGAGATCGGGCGCCGGGACTTCGAGCGCCTGGAGCGGACGTGGGTGAGCGTCAACCGCGACGACGTCGCCTCGACGGCCGACTTCGTGGACCTCGCCTCCGCCGTCGCCGCACGCGATCTGCGCGGGTTCTTCCACGCCTGGCTGTACGGCGAGAAGACACCGCCGATGCCGGGCCACCCGGACTGGAAGAGCGACGCCCCGAAGGCGCACAAGAGCAGGTGAGGACGCGGCACGGGCGGTCACCCGGAGCGACGGGAGTGGCCCCGGCGCGCCGGGACCGGGCCTGCGGCGGCACCCCGCGGGCAGGGCTGCCCGCGGGTGTCCGGCGGGTCACGATAAGTCGCGTGACGCGCCCGGCCGTGCCGTGCGACCATCTTCGAGCCGGTGGCGCGGCCCCCTTCGGAGGGTGGGCCGGGCCGGAACCGGGAATCTCCCGGAGGTCCCGGACGTTGTTCCCTGTGACGGACGGCATGCGTCGACCGGCAGCTCACCCCATCTACGTAAGGATCCAATGACCTCCTCTTCTTCCCCTTCCCAGGACGCGCAGACTTCCGCGCAGAACTACCCCGAAGGTCTTCGGGCCGATGCCCTGATGGAAGAGGACGTCGCCTGGAGCCACGAGATCGACGGAGACCGGGACGGCGAGCAGTTCGAACGCTCCGAGCGCGCGGCCCTGCGCCGCGTGGCGGGCCTCTCCACCGAGCTCGAGGACGTCACCGAGGTCGAGTACCGACAGCTCCGCCTGGAGCGCGTCGTCCTCGTCGGTGTCTGGACCTCGGGCACCATCCAGGACGCGGACAACTCGCTGGCCGAGCTGGCCGCGCTCGCGGAGACCGCGGGAGCGCTCGTGCTCGACGGCGTCGTCCAGCGCCGTGACAAGCCCGACGCGGCCACGTACATCGGTTCCGGCAAGGCCATCGAGCTCCGGGACATCGTGGTCGAGACCGGCGCCGACACCGTGATCTGTGACGGTGAACTGAGCCCCGGCCAGCTGATCCACCTCGAGGACGTCGTCAAGGTCAAGGTCATCGACCGTACGGCCCTGATCCTCGACATCTTCGCCCAGCACGCCAAGTCCCGGGAGGGCAAGGCGCAGGTCGCGCTCGCGCAGATGCAGTACATGCTGCCCAGGCTGCGAGGCTGGGGTCAGTCGCTGTCCCGTCAGATGGGCGGCGGCAAGGGCGGCGGCCTCGCCACCCGTGGTCCCGGTGAGACCAAGATCGAGACGGACCGGCGCCGTATCCGCGAGAAGATGGCGAAGATGCGCCGGGAGATCGCGGAGATGAAGACCGGCCGCGAGATCAAGCGCCAGGAGCGCCGCCGCAACAAGGTGCCCTCGGTCGCCATCGCCGGCTACACCAACGCCGGCAAGTCCTCCCTGCTCAACCGCCTCACGGGCGCGGGCGTCCTCGTCGAGAACGCGCTGTTCGCGACCCTCGACCCGACCGTGCGCCGGGCCGAGACCCCGAGCGGGCGGCTGTACACGCTGGCGGACACGGTCGGATTCGTCCGCCATCTGCCGCACCACCTGGTCGAGGCGTTCCGCTCCACCATGGAGGAGGTCGGCGACGCCGACCTGATCCTGCACGTCGTGGACGGTTCGCATCCGGCACCGGAGGAGCAGCTGGCCGCGGTGCGCGAGGTCATCACCGACGTCGGCGCGACCAAGGTCCCCGAGATCGTGGTGATCAACAAGGCGGACGCGGCGGACCCGCTCGTGCTCCAGAGGCTGCTGCGGATCGAGAAGCGCTCCATCGCGGTCTCGGCGCGCACCGGCCAGGGCATGGACGAACTGCTCGCGCTGATCGACAACGAACTGCCCCGTCCCTCGGTCGAGGTCGAGGCGCTCGTTCCGTACACGCACGGCAAGCTGGTCGCCCGCGCCCACACCGAGGGCGAGGTGATCTCCGAGGAGCACACCGGGGAGGGCACCCTGCTCAAGGTGCGGGTCCACGAGGAACTGGCGGCGGACCTCGCCCCGTACGTCCCGGCCCCGGCGCTCCGGTAGGCAACCGGAGACCCCGGCGTCGGCGCTTCGGCCGGCAACCGGAGACCCCGGCCCCGAAGTTCCGGTGACCAACCGGATCGGTACGCCCGGCGGGCGATCGCCCCGGACGCACGAAGGCCCGTCCCCTCCCGAGGGGGCGGGCCTTCGCGCGTGCACGCGGGCACGAGGTCCGTACCGGCGGACGGGGCCGCCTACCGGCCGCCGTACTGCCGGCTCATCCGCTCGTAGAGCGCCTGGGCGCCCCTGCCCAGCTGCGGTCCCGCCAGCCAGGTGTGGGCGGCCGGGCCGATCGAGGTGTTCGAGACGAGCTCGGTCCTGCCGTCGACGACCCGGAACCAGCCGCCGCCCGACGAACCGCCGGTCATGGTGCAGCCGATGCGGTACATCGTGGGCATGGCCGGGCTCAGCGACAGACGGCCCGGCTCGTCGACGCACTTGAACATGCTCTGTCCGTCGTAGGGCGGCGCGGCCGGGTAGCCCCAGGCGCCCACCGTCCCGGCGTCCTGGGCGGACGGCGCGGAGAAGTCCACGTCCAGTGCGTTGCCGACGGTCTCCTCCAGCGACTTGGTGCCCTGCTCCGGCTTCACGTGCAGCACGGCGTAGTCGTACGGGGCGCCCGCGCCGCCCGTCTCGTCGCCGCCGGAGATCCACTCGTCGGAGGTCGAGGCCCAGTCCGCCCACCACTGGCCGTACGGCGCGACCTCCGAGGCGTCGGCGCCGGCGAGCTGGGCCTCGGTCCTGCCCTGGTCGTTGTAGGACGGCACGAAGGCGATGTTGCGGTACCAGCCGCCCTTCCTGCCGGCGTGCACGCAGTGGCCCGCGGTCCACACCAGGTTGGACCTGCCGGGGTGGTTCACGTCCTTGACGACCGTGCCCGAGCAGACCATCGAGCCCTCGGGGGAGTCGAAGAAGACCTTCCCGACCGGAGCGGCGTGCTCGTGGTACGGGGTCTGCTCGGCCCGGGCGTCGACAGGAGCGGGCTCCGGGTCGCTCACGCCCTGGTCCGCCGCCGCGTCCTGCACGGAGACCGTCTTGGCCGGATCCTTGGCGGACTTCATCCGCTCGGGCTTCCACAGCCCGGTGATCACCGGGTTGACGAAGTCCTCGGCCTCACTGAGCCACTGGTCCTTGTCCCAGTTCTTCCAGGCGCCTTTCTTCCACTGGTCGACGTCGATGCCGTGCTCCTTGAGCCGGTCCTTGATGTCGTCCGGAATCCTGATCCGGTCGTCGCCGTTCCCGGATCCCTGCGACGCGGAGGCGGTCGGCCCGCCGCCCGCCCGGTCGTCACCGGAGTCGCAGGCGGTCGCGGTCAGCGCCAGAGCGGCCATGAGGCCGGCGGCGAGGACCGTACGACGTGGTCCTGGGATTCGCATTCTGTTGTACCCCCCCGGGTCGATCTCTGTTCTGTACGGGCCGGGCGAGGGAGGCCCTCCGGGGTATGTCCCGGACACCGGACCCCCTCGCGCGCCGGCCGGGGACGGACGGCGGCGGGACGGTGACCGTTCCCGTGCCCCGTTCCACCGCCGTCCGTCCGGACCTGTCACGTCGTGCGCGTCACCGCCCGGCGAACTTCGCGCTCACCGAGTCGTACACACCCTTGGCCACGTCGCCCAGCCGCGGACCCGCCAGCCAGCCGAACTTGACCGGGCCGATCGAGGTGTTGGACACCAGAGCCGGCTTGCCGTCCGGACCCGTGGCCACCCAGCCGCCGCCCGAGGAACCGCCGGTCATGGTGCAGCCGATGCGGTACATGGTCGGGTCGGCCTGCGCGACGGACAGCCGTCCCGGCTTGTCCGTGCACTGGTACATCTTCTGGCCGTCGAACGGAGCCGCGGCCGGGTACCCGGTGGCCGTGATGCTCGACACCTTGGGCACGGCCGGGGCGTTGAAGTTCACCGGCAGCGCCGAACCCACCGTCTCCTCCAGGGACTTGCCGCCGCTGCCCTTCTCCGGCGTCACGTGCAGCACCGCGTAGTCGTACGAGGCTCCCTGGCCGCCCGTCGACCCGCCCTGCTCGATCCACTGGTCCGAGGTCTGCGCCCAGTCGCTCCACCAGACACCGTACGGAGCGACCTCCTGGCGCGGGGCGTTCTGCAGCTGGGCCTCCGTCCTGCCCTGGTCGTTGTAGGACGGCACGAAGGCGATGTTGCGGTACCAGCCGCCCTTCTTGCCGGCGTGCACGCAGTGGCCCGCGGTCCACACCAGGTTGGACTTGCCCGGGTGCGCCGGGTCCTCGACCACCGTCGCCGAGCAGACCATCGTGCCCTCGGGGGCGTCGAAGAACACCTTGCCCGCGACGGGCACGCGGGCGTGGTACGACGTCTTCACGGCCTGCGCCGTCACCGGGGCCGGTTCGGGGTCGGTGACGCCCTGGTCACCGGAGAGGTCGTTGTCGTCGACGCCCTTGTTCTTGTCCGGGTCGTCGGCCCCGCGCATCCGGGCCGGGTCCCACAGCCCCTTGATGATCGGGTTGATGAAGTCGTCGGCCTGGCGCAGCCATTCGTCCTTGTCCCAGTTCTTCCAGGCGCCCTTCTTCCACTGGTCGACATCGATGCCGTGCTCTTTGAGCTTGTTCTTGATGTCGTCCGGGATCTGGATCTTTCCGTCGCCGCCCTGGGAGACGGTCGCGGTCGGCTCCCCGCTCGCCGTGGTGCTGCCCGAGTCGCAGGCGGTGGCCGTCAGGGTCAGGGCGGCGGCGAGGCCGACGGCGGCCAGGACGGGGGACGTTCTGCGGCGCGCGCTCCTGCCTCGACGGTCGGCGAAGGGCGGGCGTATGGATCGCATGGTGTGACTCCCCCTGCGTGGATGGGAACTGTGCGGCGCGTCTGCGGGCGCCTGAGCGGCTCGTCCGGCACGGCCGAACGGCATCACAGACTATGCGGTCGCCATGCGGGACACCCGACGGAACGGCAACGGTTCCGCTACGGGGGGAGCGCGCCCGCAGCGCCCGCCGGGGCCTGACGGACGGTCACCGGGAGGCCGTCGGACGTCCCCGGCAAAGAACCGGCAAGGAACCTCGATTTCACCCGCTTCCCAACGCGACCGGCGTCGTTGGTACGTACGGGGGGCCTGCCGCCTGCGTCCGGACCCCCTGCCAACTCGCCTCTGAACAGCGGGAGGACCTGAAGTCGTGGCCGTGACCGAGTCAGCGGTGGTGCCGGTGGGGGCGCCAGGGGAATCCGAGGGGGCGCGGAACACCGGCGCCGGAGCGGCCGAACGGGCGCGCGCGGCGCACGAGGGCATTCTGCGGCGCCAGTCGGCGCGCGAATCGGCGGCACGCACCTACGCGCGCGCCCTTCCGATCGTTCCCGTGCGGGCCCGCGGACTGACGATCGAGGGCGCCGACGGGCGCCGCTATCTCGACTGCCTCTCCGGAGCCGGGACCCTGGCCCTCGGGCACAATCACCCCGTCGTCCTTGAGGCGCTCAGAAAGGTCCTCGACTCCGGGGCACCCCTGCACGTCCTGGACCTCGCGACACCGGTCAAGGACGCCTTCACCACCGAGCTGTTCCGCACACTTCCGCCGCGGTTCGCCGAGCGCGCCCGGGTCCAGTTCTGCGGACCCGCCGGGACGGACGCCGTGGAGGCCGCGTTCAAACTGGTGCGCGCGGCCACCGGCCGCACCGGCATGCTCGCGTTCACCGGCGCCTACCACGGCATGACCGCGGGGGCGCTCGAAGCATCCGGCGGCGCGACCGACGTACGCGTCGCACGCCTGCCCTATCCGCAGGACTACCGCTGCCCGTTCGGCGTCGGCGGCGACCGCGGCGCCGAACTCGCCGCGCGCTGGACGGAATCCCTCCTCGACGACCCCAAGTCGGGCGTTCCGCTCCCCGCCGGGATGATCCTCGAACCCGTCCAGGGCGAGGGCGGGGTCATCCCCGCCCCGGACGCCTGGACCCGGCGGATGCGCGAGATCACCGAGGCCCGCTCCATCCCGCTGATCGTGGACGAGGTCCAGACGGGGGTGGGCCGGACCGGCGCCTTCTGGGCGGTGGAGCACAGCGGGATCACCCCGGACGTGATGGTGCTGTCCAAGGCCATCGGCGGCAGCCTGCCGCTGGCCGTCGTCGTCTACCGCGACGACCTCGACGTCTGGGAACCGGGCGCCCACGCCGGCACGTTCCGCGGCAACCAACTGGCCATGGCCGCCGGCACGGCCACCCTGGCGTACGTCCGCGAGAACGGCCTCGCCGAACGCGCGGCGACCGTCGGCGCCCGCATCCTGGACCGGCTGCGCTCGCTCGCGACGGAGTTCCCCTGCGTCGGCGACGTCCGCGGCCGCGGCCTGATGATCGGCCTCGAACTCGTCGACCCCGAAGGACCGCCGCAGCCCGCCCTCGACGGCCCCACGTCCGACGGCCCCCGCCCCGCCGCCCCCGAACTCGCCGCGGCCGTCCAGCGGGAGTGTCTGCGCCGAGGCCTGATCGTGGAACTCGGGGGCCGCCGGTCGAGCGTCGTGCGGCTCCTTCCTCCCCTGACGATCAGTGACGAACAGGCCTCCGCCGTGCTCGACCGGCTCGCGGACGCCGTGAGCGCGGTGCACTCGACGGCACGGGAGGAGCTGCGACCCGGGAGGAACGGGACCAGAGGTGCCGACGCACCTCTGTGACGGCCCGGCCCGGCAACAGGCCAGGAACGCGAAAGAGCCCGACGCACCCCGGCTCCGCCCCGGTTCGTCGCCGTACGAGCCCGAACGATCCGCAAGGAACTTCTCGTGAACGCCACCCCCGCACCCGACAGCCCGCCCTCCCCGTACGAGCGAGTTCCGTACGAGGGAGCCCCGTACGAGCGAGTCCCGTACGAGGGAGCCGCCCTCGGCGCACCGGTGCCGCACCTGCCCGGACCCGACTCCCTTCCCCGGCAGAAGGAGGCGGCCGGGGCGATCGAGCGGCCGGGCCGAGCCGGCGCCGACCTGCCGGACCTGCCGGACCTGCTGGATCACCCCGACATCCGGACGGCGGCGCAGACGGCGGCGGTCGAGAACCTGCTGCGCTGCTGGGTACGGGAGAACGATCTGGCCGCCCCCCACGACCGCATCCTGCGCATCGCGCTCCCGGCCAGCGGAGCGACCCTGCTCGTTCCCGTCCACCACTGGTCCCGCTCCGGCTGGCACCGCTTCGGGCTTCCCCGCCTCGCCGGTGCTCCCGAACACGCACCGGCCGTCGACGCGGTGACGGTGGCGGCCCTGCTCGCCCGACAGACGGCCCCCGGAACACCGGCCACGGACACGAGCCACCCGGCGCCCGGCGACGAACCGGCCGCGGTCGCACCGGGCGAAGCCGACCCCGGGCACACGGACAGCCCGGCCGGTGAGGGCGCCGACCTCGTCGGCCGTGTCGCCGACTCGGTCCGGCGTACCGCCGTCTTCATCCGGGACCGCAGGGAGCACCCCGCCGACACCCCCGACCGTTTCCTCGCCGCGGAACAGGCGCTCCTCCTCGGTCACCCCCTGCATCCGGCGCCGAAGGGGCGCGACGGTCTCTCCGACGCGGAAGGCCGGCTCTACTCACCCGAGTTGCGCGGCTCCTTCCCCCTGCACTGGATGGCGGTCGCCCCCTCGGTGCTGGCGTCCGACTCGGCGTGGACGGAACGCGGCCGCCCCGTGCCGGCGGAGCAGCTGGCCCTGCGGCTCGCCGGTCCCGGCCTGTCCCTCCCGTACGGCTACGCCGCCGTACTGCCGCTGCACCCCTGGCAGATGCGCGAGGTCCGGCACCGCCCCGAGACCGCGGCCCTGCTGGACGCCGGACTGCTCCAGGACCTCGGCCCACAGGGCAGCCCCTGGCACCCCACCTCCTCCGTCCGCACCGTCTACCGCTCCGGCGCGCCCGCGATGCTGAAACTGTCGCTGGGCCTGCGCATCACCAACTCCCGCCGGGAGAACCTCCGCAAGGAACTGCACCGCGGAGCGGAGGTCCACCGCCTGTTGCGCGGCGGCCTGTTCGAGCAGTGGCAGTCCGTCCACCCCGGGTTCGACATCGTCCGCGACCCGTCCTGGCTCGCCGTCGACGGCCCGGACGGCAACCCGGTCCCCGGGCTCGACGTGATGATCCGGCACAACCCGTTCGGGCCGGCGGACGACGCCGGCTGCGTCGCGGGGCTGGTCTCACCCCGGCCGTACACCCGACCGGGCACGCACGACCCGGCCGAGCGCGTCCCCTTCACGAGTTCCCGGCTCACCGAGATCGTCACCCGCCTCGCAGGCCGGACCGGCCGCCCGCGCGGGGCCGTCGCCACCGAGTGGTTCCTGCGCTATCTCGAACAGGTCGTACGCCCTGTGCTCTGGCTGGACAGCGAGGCGGGCATCGCTCTGGAGGCGCACCAGCAGAACACCCTCCTCCTGCTGGACGCGGACGGCTGGCCCGCGGGCGGCCGCTACCGGGACAACCAGGGCTACTACTTCCGCGAGTCCCGGCGCGCCGAACTCGACGACCGGCTGCCAGGGATCGGCGCGCACAGCGACACCTTCGTCTCCGACGAGGTCACCGACGAACGGTTCGCCTACTACCTCGGCATCAACAACGTGTTCGGCCTCATCGGGGCGTTCGGCTCCCAACGCCTCGCCGACGAAGCCGTGCTGCTCGCCGCGTTCCGGCGCTTCCTCGGCGGCGTGGCCACCGGCCCGGCGCGGCTGCGGACGCCCCTGCCTGCCCTGCTGCTCGACTCACCCGTCCTGCGCTGCAAGGCCAACCTGCTCACCCGGCTGCACGGCCTCGACGAACTCGTCGGTCCCGTCGACACCCAGTCCGTCTACGTCACCATCTCCAACCCCCTTCATTCCTGAGGGACATGACCCACTCCGTCTCCCGAGAGGATGTCGTCGTGCCTCCCACCGATGAGAGCACCGACGCCGGCACCGCCCGCGCCACCCGAGCCGACCGAGGACCCGGGCCCGCCGTGCGCGCGAGCACCGGATCCGACCCCGGCGCGAGCACGGACTGCGAGGACACGCTCGACCTGCGCCTGTCCGAGGAGCTGATCGCGCTGTTCGCCGGGGACACCGGATCTCGGGACGGGACCGAGGAAGGGGCCGCGTACGGGATTCCGGCCGGCTTCCCGGAAGGAGCCGCCTACGGGATTCCGGCCGACCCTCCGGAAGGGGCCCCGGACGGGGACGATCTGCTCGACCGGGTCGGCGGCTGGGGACCGGCCACGACACCCGCGGGCGTCTTCCACCTCGTCCCGGTACGGGCCGGACGCGACCTGGCACTCGTCCACCGCTGGATGAACGACCCCGCCGTCGCGGAGTTCTGGGAGCTGGCCGGGCCCGAGACCGTGGTCGAGGAGCATCTGCTCCGGCAGCTCGACGGCGACGGACGCAGCGTCCCCTGCCTCGGAGTGCTGGACGGCACCCCGATGAGCTACTGGGAGATCTACCGCGCGGATCTCGACCCGCTGGCGCGCCACTACCCCGCCCGCCCCCACGACACCGGCGTCCATCTCCTCATCGGCGGTGTCGCCGACCGCGGGCGGGGCCTCGGCTCCACCCTGCTCAGAGCCGTCGCCGACCAGGTGCTGGACAAACGCCCCGCGTGTGCCCGGGTCGTCGCGGAACCCGATCTCCGCAACACCCCGTCCGTGTCCGCGTTTCTGAGCGGAGGCTTCCGGTTCTCCGCCGAGGTCGATCTGCCCGGCAAACGGGCGGCCCTCATGATCCGGGACCGGGCCCTGCGCGATCTGCTGTAGAGCCGCCGCTCTTGGTCCAGCGGCCGATCGCCCGGTCCGGTTCCCCGCCGAGGAGTCTGCGTGCCCCATCCGTCCGCCGTCCCGTCCACCCGGGAGAGGCCCGTCCGGGAGACATCCGCCCAGGAGACGCCCGTCCGGGAGACGCTCGCCCCGCGCGGCCCTTCACCGGCGGTGATCCCCCTTCCCGCGCCCGCCTTGATCACGCCGTCGGTTCCGGGCTTGATCGCCCGGTTGTCAGTGGCGCCCCGTAGGCTGGCAGCGCTATGACAAAGCCCTCACTCCCCGAACTCCTCCATGCCGCCGTCACCGCCGTCGGCGGTACGGAGCGCCCCGGCCAGGTGACGATGGCCGAATCCGTCGCCGCCGCCATCGACGACAGCTCCCACCTGCTGATCCAGGCGGGCACCGGCACCGGAAAGTCGCTCGGCTACCTGGTGCCCGCGCTCGCGCACGGCGAGCGGGTCGTCGTGGCGACAGCCACCCTCGCGCTCCAGCGCCAGCTCGTGGAGCGGGACCTGCCGCGCACCGTCGACGCGCTGCACCCGCTGCTTCGCCGCCGCCCCGAGTTCGCGATGCTGAAGGGCCGGTCGAACTATCTGTGCCTGCACCGCCTGCACGAGGGCGTGCCGCAGGACGAGGAGGAGGGCCTCTTCGACCCGTTCGAGGCGGCCGCGCCCAGCAGCAAGCTGGGACAGGACCTGCTGCGGCTGCGCGACTGGTCGGACGAGACCGAGACGGGGGACCGCGACGACCTCACCCCCGGCGTCTCCGACCGGGCCTGGGGCCAGGTGTCGGTGTCCTCCCGGGAGTGCCTCGGCGCCACCAAATGCGCCTACGGAGCGGAGTGCTTCGCCGAGATGGCCCGCGAGCGGGCCAAGCTCGCCGAGGTCGTCGTCACCAATCACGCGCTGCTCGCGATCGACGCCATCGAGGGCGCGCCGGTCCTGCCGCAGCACGAGGTGCTGATCGTGGACGAGGCCCACGAGCTGGTCTCCAGGGTCACCGGTGTCGCCACCGGCGAGCTCACGCCGGGACAGGTCAACCGTGCCGTGCGCCGCGCCGCCAAGCTCGTCAACGAAAAGGCCGCCGACCAGCTCCAGACCGCCGCCGAGGGCTTCGAGCGCCTGATGGAGCTGGCCCTGCCGGGCCGCCTGGAGGAGATCCCCGAGGACCTCGGGTACGCGCTGATGGCACTGCGCGACGCCGCCCGCACGGTGATCACCGCCCTCGGTTCCACCCGCGACAAGTCCGTCCAGGACGAGGACGCCGTACGCAAGCAGGCCCTGGCGTCCGTCGAGTCCGTGCACGCCGTGGCGGAACGCATCGCGAACGGCTCGGAGTGGGACGTCGTCTGGTACGAACGTCATGACCGCTTCGGAGCCTCGCTGCGCGTCGCCCCGATGAACGTGTCCGGGCTCCTCAGGGAGAAGCTCTTCGCCGACCGGTCGGTCGTCCTCACGTCCGCGACCCTCAAGCTCGGCGGCGACTTCAACGGAGTGGGCGCGTCGATGGGGCTCGCCCCGGAGGGCACGCTGGGGGAGGACCTCCCCCAGTGGAAGGGCGTCGACGTCGGCTCGCCCTTCGACTACCCCCGGCAGGGCATCCTCTATGTCGCCCGGCACCTGTCGCGCCCCGCGCGGGACGCCGACCGGGGGGACATGCTGGACGAGCTCACCGAGCTGATCCAGGCCGCCGGCGGCCGTACGCTCGGTCTGTTCTCCTCGATGCGCGCGGCCCAGCTCGCGGCCGAGGAACTGCGGACCCGCATCCCCGAGTACCCGATCCTGCTCCAGGGCGAGGAGACGCTCGGCGAGCTGATCAAGAACTTCGCGGCCGACCCGAAGACCTGTCTGTTCGGCACCCTCTCGCTCTGGCAGGGCGTGGACGTGCCGGGCCCCAGCTGTCAGCTGGTCGTCATGGACAAGATCCCCTTCCCCCGCCCCGACGACCCGCTGATGAGCGCACGCCAGAAGGCGGTCGAGGAGAAGGGGGGCAACGGCTTCATGTCCGTCGCCGCCACCCACGCCGCGCTCCTCATGGCCCAGGGCGCCGGCCGTCTCGTCCGTGCCTCGGGGGACCGGGGTGTGGTGGCCGTGCTGGACCAGCGTCTGGCCACGGCCCGTTACGGCAGCTATCTGAAGGCCTCGCTCCCGGACTTCTGGTACACCACGGACCCGGGCCAGGTCCGCAGATCCCTCGCGGCGATCGACGAGAAGGCCCGGACGGCCGAGGAGGCCGCGGCGAAGTCCGACGACGCGGCGGGCCGGGAGATCGAGGTCGACGAGACCGAGACCGACGAGACCGCGTAGCGCGCCTGCGGGAGTCCGCACGGCCGCCGGGGGACCGGACGGCCCGGCGGGCGAACGAACAGGACCCCGGAACCGGCGCAGTGGTTCCGGGGCCCGGTCAGGGGCGGGGGCGGCGGACCGCCCGTCGCGGTGTCACACCCGGCGCAGTACGGCGACGACCTTTCCGAGGATGGTCGCCTCGTCGCCGGGGATCGGCTGGTACGCGGAGTTGTGCGGCAGCAGCCACACATGTCCGTCCTCGCGCTTGAAGCGCTTCACCGTGGCTTCGCCGTCCAGCATCGCGGCGACGATGTCACCGTTCTCGGCGACCGGCTGGCGGCGGACCGTCACCCAGTCCCCGTCGCAGATGGCGGCCTCGATCATCGAGTCGCCGACGACCTTCAGGACGAACAGCTCCCCGTCGCCGACCAGCTGGCGGGGGAGCGGGAACACGTCCTCCACCGACTCCTCGGCCAGGATCGGGCCGCCGGCGGCGATCCGGCCGACGAGCGGTACGTAGGACGCGGCCGGCTTGCCCGCCGTGTCCGTCGGCTGCACCGAGGACTGGTCCGAGCCCCGTACCTCGTACGCGCGCGGGCGGTGCGGGTCCCGCCGCAGGAAGCCCTTGCGCTCCAGTGCCATCAGCTGATGTGCGACGGAGGAGGTGCTGGAGAGGCCGACGGCCTGTCCGATCTCCCGCATCGACGGCGGGTAGCCGCGCCGCTGCACGGAGTCCCGGATCACCTCGATCACCCGGCGCTGCCGGTCCGTGAGTCCCGAGCTGTCGGCCCGGATGCCTGGAGGTCGGCCGGGCAGGGAGCGCTTTGGCCCCTCATGATTCGCGGGTTCGTTCATCACATGCACCGGCTCGAGTCGGCCCTGGGAGCGGTCCTGGGCGGTGATGGTGGCGCTGTCTGCGGTGGTGGTCACGTCGGCCCCTCTCGATGGTCTCCCTGCTGCACAACGGTAGTTGCTTTCGAAAGGTTGCGCCAAACACACGTTCGAGTGAAAAACCGTGAATTGCCTGACGTAAACATGTGTCCGGGTGTATGACCGGCGACGTGCCCGGCGGACGAGAGGGTCTTCCGCTGTACCCTTCACCGCCGTGGGCGGCAGTCGTACCGGCTGACCTGGGTCGTCGTCCAGTCTGCCATCCGACGGCCGGCCGGCCGGGGACCGGTCCTCTTCCGTGCGTCGGCCACGCTATCCCCGTGTGTCCGGGATGGGTATGCCTGTGCGGCACGTGCCCTTACGTGTATGACACGCGCGTCGTGGGCGAATTCGCGACCCGATCCCCCACATCTAGTGGTTGGATTGCGGAGGCATCCCAGAACTTGTGGTCCCCCGGGTCTCCCGACCCTCGGGCATCGCCTATGCTTGAGGCTGCTTCGAGGGGCCCGTGAGGCCCCGCGAGGTTCCTGAGTCGTGCTGTGAAGGAGGGTTGGAGCCATGCACTGCCCCTTCTGCAGGCACCCGGACAGCCGCGTCGTCGACAGTCGTACGACCGACGACGGCACGTCGATCCGCAGGCGCCGCCAGTGCCCCGACTGCTCCCGTCGTTTCACGACCGTGGAGACGTGCTCGCTGATGGTGGTGAAGCGCTCCGGTGTGACCGAGCCCTTCAGCCGCACCAAGGTCATCAACGGAGTGCGCAAGGCGTGCCAGGGGCGGCCCGTCACCGAGGACGCGCTCGCCCAGCTCGGCCAGCGGGTCGAGGAGGCCGTGCGAGCCACCGGAAGCGCCGAGCTGACCACCCACGATGTGGGGCTGGCCATACTCGGACCCTTGCAGGAACTCGACCTCGTGGCCTACATGAGGTTCGCGTCCGTGTACCGGGCCTTCGACTCGCTCGACGACTTCGAAGCCGCCATCGCGGAACTCAGGCAGGTGAATCAGCGCCCCGCCGCGGACGACGACGTCCCGGACGCGGTGCGCAGGAAGACCGAGGACGGGCCCGGCGGAACCGTGGAGGTTCCCGTGCCCGCCACCGCCGCCGACTGACCGCGGACCGGACCCTCCGGGCGTCCGGGCCCGCCCGCGGGCGGCGACCACAGACTTGCAGCGCACGGCCGCTACCGCGGCGTGCGCGGCATCAGACACAGACCGTGCCACGGGAAGTTCGCGGCACTTCAGCGCGTTTTAGCCTGTTACAGGGAGGCGGCATGACAGAGACGGCGAGCGGTCCGGCACGAGGTTCCCGCGTCAAGGGCGGAGCCAAGGCCAGCAAGGGACTGCGCATCGAGCGCATCCACACCACCCCCGGCGTGCACCCGTACGACGAGGTGGAGTGGGAGCGCCGTGACGTCGTCATGACCAACTGGCGCGACGGCTCGGTCAACTTCGAGCAGCGTGGCGTCGAGTTCCCCGGCTCCTGGTCGGTGAACGCGGTCAACATCGTCACCAGCAAGTACTTCCGCGGTGCCGTCGGCACCCCGCAGCGCGAGGTGAGCCTCAAGCAGCTCATCGACCGCATCGTGAAGACGTACCGGAAGGCCGGCGAGGACTTCAAGTACTTCGCCTCGCCCGCCGACGCCGAGATCTTCGAGCACGAGCTGGCGTACGCCCTCCTGCACCAGATCTTCAGCTTCAACAGCCCGGTCTGGTTCAACGTCGGGACCCCCCAGCCCCAGCAGGTCTCCGCCTGCTTCATCCTGGCCGTCGACGACTCCATGGAGTCGATCCTCGACTGGTACAAGGAAGAGGGCATGATCTTCAAGGGCGGCTCCGGCGCCGGCCTGAACCTCTCCCGCATCCGCTCCTCCAAGGAGCTCCTCTCCTCGGGCGGCAACGCCTCGGGTCCCGTCTCCTTCATGCGCGGTGCCGACGCCTCCGCGGGAACGATCAAGTCGGGCGGCGCCACCCGCCGCGCGGCCAAGATGGTCATCCTGGACGTGGACCACCCCGACATCGAGGACTTCATCCAGACCAAGGTCAAGGAAGAGGAGAAGATCCGCGCCCTGCGTGACGCGGGCTTCGACATGGACCTGGGCGGCGACGACATCACGTCCGTCCAGTACCAGAACGCCAACAACTCGGTCCGCGTGAACGACACGTTCATGAAGGCGGTCGAGGAGGGCGGAACGTTCGGCCTCACCTCGCGCATGACCGGAGAGGTCATCGAGAAGGTCGACGCCAAGTCCCTCTTCCGCAAGATGGCCGAGGCCGCCTGGGCCTGCGCCGACCCGGGCATCCAGTACGACGACACGATCAACCACTGGCACACGTGCCCGGAGTCCGGTCGTATCAACGGCTCGAACCCGTGCAGCGAGTACATGCACCTGGACAACACGTCCTGCAACCTCGCCTCGCTGAACCTGATGAAGTTCCTGAAGGACGACGGCAAGGGCCACCAGTCCTTCGACGTCGAGCGCTTCGCCCAGGTCGTCGAGCTGGTCATCACCGCGATGGACATCTCCATCTGCTTCGCCGACTTCCCGACCGAGAAGATCGGCGAGAACACCCGCGCCTTCCGCCAGCTCGGCATCGGTTACGCCAACCTCGGCGCCCTCCTGATGGCGACCGGCCACGCGTACGACTCCGACGGCGGCCGCGCGCTCGCCGGCGCCATCACCTCCCTGATGACCGGTAGGTCGTACAAGCGTTCCGCCGAACTCGCCGCGGTCGTCGGCCCGTACGACGGCTACGCCCGCAACGCGCAGCCCCACCAGCGCGTCATGAAGCAGCACGCCGACGCCAACACCGCGGCCGTCCGCATGGACGACCTGGACACCCCCATCTGGGCCGCCGCCACGGAGGCCTGGCAGGACGTGATCCGCCTCGGCGAGAAGAACGGCTTCCGCAACGCGCAGGCCTCCGTCATCGCCCCCACCGGCACCATCGGTCTCGCGATGTCCTGCGACACCACCGGCCTCGAACCCGACCTCGCGCTGGTCAAGTTCAAGAAGCTGGTCGGTGGCGGCTCGATGCAGATCGTCAACGGCACCGTGCCGCAGGCCCTGCGCCGCCTGGGCTACCAGGAGGAGCAGATCGAGGCGATCGTCGCCCACATCGCCGAGCACGGCAATGTGATCGACGCCCCCGGCCTCAAGCACGAGCACTACGAGGTGTTCGACTGCGCCATGGGCGAGCGCTCCATCTCCGCGATGGGCCACGTCCGCATGATGGCCGCGATCCAGCCCTGGATCTCCGGCGCGCTCTCCAAGACGGTCAACCTGCCGGAGACGGCGACCGTCGAGGACGTCGAAGAGGTCTACTTCGAGGCGTGGAAGATGGGCGTCAAGGCGCTCGCGATCTACCGCGACAACTGCAAGGTCGGCCAGCCCCTCTCCGCCAAGACCAAGGAGAAGGAGAAGTCCGCGACCGACGCCGTCACGGCGAAGGCCGAGGACACCATCCGTACCGCGGTCGAGAAGGTCGTCGAGTACCGCCCGGTCCGCAAGCGTCTGCCCAAGGGCCGTCCCGGCATCACGACCTCCTTCACGGTCGGCGGCGCCGAGGGTTACATGACCGCCAACTCCTACCCTGACGACGGTCTCGGCGAGGTCTTCCTGAAGATGTCGAAGCAGGGCTCCACCCTCGCGGGCATGATGGACGCCTTCTCCATCGCCGTCTCGGTCGGCCTGCAGTACGGCGTGCCGCTGGAGACGTACGTCTCGAAGTTCACGAACATGCGCTTCGAGCCGGCCGGCATGACGGACGACCCGGACGTGCGGATGGCGCAGTCGATCGTCGACTACATCTTCCGCCGCCTGGCGCTGGACTTCCTGCCCTTCGAGACGCGCTCCGCGCTCGGCATCCACTCCGCCGAGGAGCGTCAGCGTCACCTGGAGACGGGTTCCTACGAGCCCGCCGATGACGAGGTCGACGTGGAGGGTCTGGCCCAGTCCGCGCCCCGCGCGCAGGAACTGAAGGCCGTCGCCGCCCCGAAGGCCGAGGCCGTCGTGGCCGAGGCTGCGCCGAAGCAGGTCCGCACCAGCGCCGAGCTGGTCGAGATGCAGCTGGGCATCCAGGCCGACGCCCCGCTCTGCTTCTCGTGCGGCACGAAGATGCAGCGGGCCGGGTCCTGCTACATCTGCGAGGGCTGCGGTTCGACGAGCGGGTGCAGCTGACACCGAGCGCCTCGAGGGCGTGACGTAGCTGGTCAGGGCGGTGGAGCAAGCAGTCGGCTCCACCGCCCTCGGCGTTGCCGGGGTGGTGCCGGCGCGTGCGGAGGCCGGTTCCTCGCGCGGTCGGGCCCGGCCGTTCCGCGTGCCGCGGCGCGAAGGCCCCGGACCATGGCGGAATTCGCCTTTCCCACGAAACGATCAACGGCTAGTCTCCCTCCGCGCGCATGGGGCGCGACGGGGGAGGCGGGGGACATGGCCGACAAGGTGGCCGGATCGAAGAGAGGCCTGAACGCGGCGGTTCAGGCATGCGCGGCGGTGGCGCTGGTCGCGGGCGTCACGGGGGGTATATGGGGGCTCTCGCGGGTCCTTCCGAACAACCACGACGCCGACGACCCGGCCAGGTGCTCCGACCGGCTCGGCACCCCGCCGCCGAAGCGCGTCTCCGGTGAGCAGCTGTGCCAGGCGCTCAACCGCTCGGACCTGCCGGTCCTCCTCGGGACGCCCGACGAGCACGCGCAGACGGCACACGGCGACGACAGCGTGATCACCCTCGACGGTGGCACCAAGATCACCAGCCCGGAAGCGAACGTCACGCTGAAGACGTACTCCGTGAAGCTGGTCGCCTCGGACGACCGGCTCTCCGTCGCCCAGGGCCTCGATCTGCTTCCGAAGGCGCAGCCGAGGCAGATCCTGGGCCACCCGGCGGTCCTCTACTCGGACCGGACGATCGCCCTCAGTTTCGGCTCGGGCAAGGCCGAAAGCGGCCCCGGCGGCGTCGCCCGCAGCCTGCTGGTCGCCAAGGACGCCAAGGGGGGCGGCGGTTCGTTCGAGATCACCATCTGGCGTCAGGACGACGTGGCACCCGACGACGCGGCGTTGTTCCGCGTCGCCGAGCTGGTGCTGCCGACGGTCCCGGGCTGGAAGAGCGGCTGAACACCCGCCGCCGGGTGAGTCCGGGACCGAAGGCCGGCACAGCGTGCGCACCCGGACGCCGGGTCGTGCCTCAGGCCTCCTGCGGGCTGCCCATGACCCTGGCGAAGGTCGCCGGGTCGGTGTCGAAGCCGTGGATGCCCGCGTGGAACGTCCATTCCCCGGAGTGGTCGCGCACGAACTCCCCGATGGTCGCGGCCGTCGAGCCCGGTACGTCGCCGAAGTCCCCCTCGGTCAGGACGGTGTAGCCCTCGCGCAGCCGGAAGGCGGGGTTGAGGACACTGGCGAAGGTCCGCGCCTCGGTGCGCTGCTGGATGAGGACACCGACGACCACGCGCGCGTAACGGCTGTCCAGGCGGTCGAGTTCCAGGGTCATGACCTCGTCCCAGCCGAAACCCTTGCCGTCCTTGCTGTCGCGGTTCAGATAGATGGTGCCGTCCGGCGAGCGGCTGCCGAAATACACCACGTAGTCCGGGTTTCCGTGCGGCGCGGACGCCAGATACGTCGCCGCGACGATGTCGAGATCGGTCGCGGGCTCACCTACGGGACTGGGATCCCACTTGATCGCCAACTCGGCCTTGCGGATCCCCTTGTTGAGACCGTTCACCGGATGTCCCCTCCCCGTTCCTCAACAGTCACCGGTCCAACTCCCCTGAGAGTAGGGCCGGTTGTCCATCGTGCCACGCGCGTCGGGGCGTGCGCCCGGATCCACTCCGCCAGAGCGTGACCGGCGCCACGTTCCTGGGCCTTACGATGGCGCGGTGCTGGTCAAGTGGATTCGCTGCACCGTGGTCGACCGCCGCGGTTTCGAACGGGGGCAGCGAAAGTGGGCGGGGCTCCTGGGGGAGCCGGGATTCCGGGGACAGGGGGGAGGATGGAGCGTGGGACGGTCCGGCGTCGCGCACATCTTCTCGTTCTGGGAGAGCCGCGCCTTCTACGACTCCTTCATGGCCCGGTCCCATGACCGGCTCGCCGCCTCGCAGTCGGGCACCTTCAAGGACTTCCAGGCCAAGCTGTTCGACCACCGCTTCGACGTGAAGACGGGCTTCGAGCCGCGCTTCACGGACTCCGACACGGTCCGGGTCGCGCACTGCCGTGTCCACGAGGACCGTGCGGAGCACTTCGCGCTCATGCAGGAGAAGGTCTGGAACCCCGCGATGGCCGGGTCGCCCGGCATGATCCGGGGCATGTTCGGCGAGGCGCCCGGCAGCGAGTTCCTGGTCCTGTCCATGTGGCAGTCGGCCGCCGAGCACGGCAAGTACCGCGCCGAGCGGGTGGAGCGGCTGGCACTGCGCGCCCAACTGGAGGCCGACATAGCCGCCCTCGCGGGGGACGTCGTGCAACTGGAACCCGGCTGGATCGTCTGACGGCACCCCCTCCGGGTTCCCGGCGGCCCCGTCGGGCGAACTGCTGTTCGAGGAATGGTGTGACCTGCGCCTTATGGAACCCGTACGACCGCTCGAACGGGGCCGGCACGATCTAGGGTTTTGGCATGGCACGACCACGGCGCATCGTCCTTGTCCGGCACGGCGAGTCGGTGGGCAATGCCGATGACACCGTGTATGAACGCGAGCCCGACCACGCTCTGGCGCTCACGGAGACGGGGTGGCAGCAGGCGGAGGACACCGGCAAACGGCTGCGTGAACTCTTCGGCAATGAACGCGTAAGCGTTTACGTCTCTCCTTATCGCCGTACCCACGAGACGTTCCGGGCCTTCCACCTCGACCCCGGTCTCGTCCGGGTGCGCGAGGAGCCGCGACTGCGCGAGCAGGACTGGGGCAACTGGCAGGACCGTGACGACGTACGTCTCCAGAAGGCCTACCGCGACGCGTACGGCCACTTCTTCTACCGGTTCGCACAAGGCGAGTCCGGCGCCGACGTGTACGACCGGGTCGGCGGCTTCCTGGAGAGCCTGTACCGGAGCTTCGAGGCCCCCGACCACCCGCCGAACGTGCTCCTGGTGACCCATGGCCTGGCCATGCGGCTGTTCTGCATGCGCTGGTTCCACTGGACGGTCGCCGAGTTCGAGTCGCTCTCCAACCCGGGGAACGCGGAGGTGAGGATGCTCGTTCTGGGGGAGGACGGCCGGTACACCCTCGACCGTCCCTTCGAGCAGTGGCGTGATCCGGAAGTCGTACGGAGCCACCGGATAGAGTGGCAGGGCGATGATCGCTGACTCCTCTCCCGAAGGGCGCTTCGAGCGCGCCCTCGCCAGCCTGCGCGGACTCGCGGTGGGAGACGCGCTGGGCTCGCAGTTCTTCGTGCCCGCGAACTACCCGCTGCTCAAGCGCCGAGAGCTGCCTCCCGACCCCTGGCAGTGGACCGACGACACCGAGATGGCCTGCTCCGTGGTCGCCGTCCTGGCCACGCACCACCGCATCGACCAGGACGCACTGGCCCACTCCTTCGCGCACCACCACGACTTCGACCGCGGGTACGGCCCGGCGGTCAACCGACTGCTGCGCCTGATCCGGGAGGGCGGCGACTGGCGCGAACTCGCGTCGGCCCTCTTCAAGGGACAGGGCTCCTGGGGCAACGGCGCCGCGATGCGGATCGCCCCCCTGGGCGCCTGGTACGCCGACGACCCGGAGCAGGCGACCCACCAGGCCGAGATCTCCGCCTATCCGACGCACCAGCACCGTGAGGCCGTCGTCGGTGCCATGGCCGTCGCCGCGGCCGCCGCGCTGGCCGCCGACCCGGCGGGCCCGCCGAGCGCGGAGGCCCTGCTCGACGGCGTCATCGCGCTCGTGCCCCGCAGCGCCGTGGGGGCCGGCCTGCGCCGCGCCCGGGACATGCTCGACTACGGGGACGCCGCGACCGTGGCCGCCGTACTGGGCTGCGGACGGCGTACGTCGGCCCACGACACCGTTCCCTTCGCCCTCTGGTCGGCCGCCCGCGCCCTCGGTGACTACGAAAAGGGCTTCTGGGTCACCGCCCAGGTCGGTGGTGACGTGGACACGACCTGCTCCATCGTCGGCGGCGTGGTCGCCTCCGGGAAGGCGGGAGCGCCCCCCGGGGCGTGGCTGGACGCCACGGAGGCGCTGCCCGAATGGCTGCCGGGGCCCGTGTCCGGGCGTACCGGCAGCGGGGCGTAGAGCCGGAGGTCTCCGGCCGAGGGTGCCCGGGCCGTCGAGCCGGTGGGGCGGTGCGAGGGCGGCGCCGCACGGCGGGCCGTGGGTCTGTGGGCCGCGGGCAGGGGCCCTGCGCGGGTCCCCTGGCCGGCGGACGCGGAGGACGGGCGCCGGCGCCTGTGTCACAGGCTTGCTACAGCAGCCCCGTAGCGCCGTCGTGAGCCGCAAGACCCGTGGATACCCTGTGCGCCACGCCGCCCGTTGATCATGGCGGGCGTGTGCCGACGAGATGCCGGCCGCCAGCCTCTCCGCCGCAGTGCGCGATCCGGGCTGCCCGGTGGCCGGCGGGGAGGGGATCCCTTGTCCGACATACCGTCCACGCCCGAGCCCGAAGACGGAGCGCCGGCGCAGCGGAGGAGAGCCGAGGCGCGCGAGGAGACTTCGGGAGCCGAGTCCCGGCTTCCGGAGGGACCGGAGCCCGCGGACGCCACGGATCCGGCCGTACCGGGATCCGCCGGGCGGCGCCCGGACACCGGTGCCGGGGTCACGCCGAAGGCGGCCGAACAGGGGGGTGCGGCCGAACCGGGGCGGGCGGACGGGCTCGGAGACGGCGCCGGGGCCGGGGGAGACGCCGGAGCCGGGGGCGTGAACGGCCCTGGGGGCGAGCCGGAGGACGAGGACGGGCCCGTGACCGCGGACCGGTCCGCGGGTGAGGGCGAGCGCGGGAACGGGGGCGAGCCCGGGGACGATGAGACCGGCGACGCGCGAGGGCGTGGCGGACGGCCCTCGGCCGGGCGGACGGCCGGGGTGGACGGCAGGGCGCGGTCCGAGGCCCCGCGCTCCCCGCACGGGGGCGTCGGCAAGACACCCCCGTCGCCCGCTCCCGGTCTGTGGTCGCCGGAGCTGTGGGCCACGTCGGCCGCCCCGGTGCGTACGCCGACGTTGTGGGCCGTGCTCGCGACCGGAGTGCTGAGCATGCTGCTCCTCGACGGCGGTCTGGCGATCAACCTCCTGCTGGTCGCGATACCCGCCGCGCTCGCCGCGTACTTCGCGGGCCGGGCCGCAGGACGTTCCACGCGCGCGTGGAGCCTGGTCTGGGGCATCGGCGGCCTCGGTCTGCTGGTCGTGCCCGCTCTGCGGGACGCGGACTGGCCGTCGTTCCTGGCCGTCGTCACGGCGATCGGACTCGGCTCGCTCGCGCTGAACGGCGGCCGCACCTGGCCCGCGGTTCTGCTCGGCCCCATCGGCGTGGTGAACTCCGTGGTCACCGGTGTCGCCTGGGGCTGGCGCGGGCTGCGGGAACGATTCGGCGGTGCCCGTCGCGGTGTGGGTGTAGGACTCCGCGCGTTCATGGTGAGCGCGGTCCTGCTGCTGGTCTTCGGGGCGCTGTTCGCCGGGGCCGACGCCGCCTTCGCCGATCTGCTCGGCGACCTGGTACCGGACACCTCGGTCGCCGGCGGCCCCTGGCGTGTGGTGCTTCTGGCGTCAGGCCTGGTCGTGGCACTGGCCGTGGCCCGTACGGCGGCCGCGCCCGTGCGGCTGGACCGGGTCGTGGTGCGGCCCGGGCGCCCGCGCAACCGCGTCGAGTGGGCCCTCCCGCTGATCGTGCTCACCGTGCTCTTCGCGGCGTTCAACGCGGTCCAGCTCGTCGTCCTCTTCGGCGGATACGACGCCGTGCTGAAGAAGACCGACCTGTCGTACGCCGAGTACGCGCGTCAGGGCTTCTGGCAACTGCTGATCGTCACCCTGCTGACCCTGCTCGTCGTGGTGTTCGCGCTGCGCTGGGCACCCCGCGACGGCGCGGGCGACCGGAAGCTCGTACGGGGCGTGCTGGGAACTCTCTGCGCGCTGACGCTCGTTGTCGTGGCATCCGCTGTGCGACGTATGGACATGTATGTGGAGGCCTATGGGCTGACGCGGCTGAGGATCTCGGTGCTGGCCGGGGAACTGTGGCTGGGCCTGGTCATCGTGCTCATCATGGCGGCCGGGGTGTGGGGCGCGCGCTGGCTGCCCCGTGCCGTCGCGGCCAGTGCGGCGGCCGGCGTCCTCGCGTTCGGGCTGATGTCGCCCGACAGCCTGATCGCCGAGCAGAACGTCCAGCGGTACGAGGACACGGGCAGGTTCGACCTCCTGTACGCCCGCGAACTGTCGGCCGACGCCGTACCCGCCCTCGACAAGCTCAAGGAGCCGATGCGTTCCTGTGTGCTGAGGTCGTTCGCCGACGACCTCAGCCAGGACGACGCACCTTGGTACGCGACCAGTTGGGGCGAGGCCCGGGCCCGGGACGTCCTGCGCGACCACCCGCCGGCCGCGTCCGCCGACGGGAGCGTGTGCGCCTCGTTGGCGGAGACGTCCGAGTACCGCTGAACGCCTCCTTCCGGCGTTTCGGCGGACCCGGCCGCTGCTCCGTACGGCGGCCGGCGGCTGGCCCCTGCCGCGGGCCGCTGCTCCGTATCGCGGGCGGCGGCTGCTCCGTACCTCGGGCGGCCGGGCCGTGGTCGCCATGGGCCAGGGCCCCGGCCAGGACCGCGCCCCGGCCTTCCGCGGTCGAGCCCTCAGCCCGCGGCCGGTCCCGCCGTACCGGCGAGAGCCTCCAGGTCGCTCTTGCGGACCCTGATCACCAGCGCCGCGGTGGTCAGGGCGAGCAGGGCCATGCCCACGGCGGGCACGAAGGCGGTGGAAATGCCGTGGGCGAGCACGTCGTGTCCCCAAGGGGCGGGCAGCTGGTGGGTCTTGGCGAACGCCGCCTTCTGCTCGGCCGAGCCGTCCGCCAGGAACTTCGGCATTTGCCGGTGCGCCTCGTCGCGGCTGGCCGAGCCGAAGACCGTGGTAAGGATGGAGAGGCCGAGCGAACCGCCCACCTGCTGCGTGACATTGAGCAGACCGGAGGCCGCCCCCGCCTCGTGCTGGGCGACACCGGAGACCGCGGTCACCGTCAGCGTCACGAAGTTCAGGCCCATGCCGAAGCCGAACAGCAGCATCGGGCCGAGGACCCCGCCCGCGTACGAGTCGTCGGGGCTGATGAAGGTCAGCCAGCCGAGCCCGAGGGCGACGAGTGACGAGCCGGTGACCATGAACGGCTTGGGGCCGAGCACCGGCAGGAAGCGCTGTGAGAGACCCGCGCCCACCGCGATCGCGACGGTCACCGGGAGGAAGGCCACACCGGCCGAGATCGGCGTGTATCCCAGCACGTTCTGCACGAACAGCACGATGTAGAAGAACATCCCGAACATCGCGGCGGCGAGGCTCAGCATGATCAGATACGTGCCCGAACGATTGCGGTCGGCGAACATCCGCAGCGGGGTGATGGGTTCACGTGCCCGTGTCTCGATGATCCCGAAGGCCAGCAGCAGTACCGCGGCCGCGCCGAACGACCCGATCGTGAGGCCGTCCCGCCAGCCGTTCTCGGCCGCGCGGATGAAGCCGTAGACCAGGGATGCCATGCCGGCCGTCGAGGTGAGCGCGCCCGCGACGTCGAAGCGGCCCGGGTGGCGCCGGGACTCGTTGATGTACACCGGCGCCAGAACGGCGATCAGGATGCCGATGGGCACGTTGACGAAGAGGACCCACCGCCAGTCGAGCCACTCCGTGAGCATGCCTCCGGCGAGCAGGCCGATGGCGCCGCCGCCGGCCGAGACCGTCGCGAAGACGGCGAAGGCCCGGTTGCGCTCCGGGCCCTCGGGGAAGGTCGTCGTGATCAGGGCCAGCGCGGTCGGCGAGGCGATCGCGCCGCCCATGCCCTGCAGGGCCCGCGCCGCCAGCAACTGCCAGGGTTCCTGGGCGAGTCCGCCGAGCAGCGAGGCGAAGGTGAACAGCAGGATGCCGGTCATGAAGACCCGGCGTCGGCCGAGGATGTCACCGGCCCGCGCGCCGAGAAGCAGCAGGCCACCGAAGGTGAGGGTGTACGAACTGACCACCCATGTCAGGTCGGTCGTACTGAAGTCGAGGGCGTCTTGAATGTGCGGGAGTGCGATGTTCACAATCGTCGCGTCGAGTACCACCATGAGTTGGCAGGCCGCGATGACGGCGAGCGCGATGCCGGGATGCCCCTCCCGGCGGGCCGCACCTGACTTGCTGTCCTGAATCAGTTGAGAGGTTGTCACTATGCTTCCCCCACAAGTGCCTTAGTGAACGCTCGCGTTCACTGCCGCGTCAACGGTAGTGAGTCCCCGTCAGTGAACGCAAGCGTTCACTGAATCGCTCTCCGATGATGTCGGCACGGCGACCCGCCCCGCACGAAAGCCCGATCCCGAACTTCCCGATCCCGAACTCCCCGATCTGGACTCCCGGGCTTGAATCCCCGGACCTGAATCCCCGGGCTTGAACTCCCGGGCCCGAACTCCCGGAATTCCGCTCCCTGTACGACGGAGACACTCTGATGGTTACTTCGCGTTGGACGGCCGCCCCCGCTCAGGCGTCCTCCCCGCGCCGGCGCGGTGCCGTGCTCGAGCGCGCGATCCTGGAAGCCGCCCTGGAGCGGCTCGGCGCGGTCGGTTGGAACGGCTTCACCATGGAGGGGGTGGCCGCCGGTGCCCGGACCGGCAAGGCCGCGGTCTACCGCCGCTGGCCCTCGAAGGCGGACCTGGTCGCGGACGCACTCCAGGCCGGACTGCCGGACCTGACCCCGGCTCCCGACCTCGGCAGCGTCCGCGAGGACCTGCTGGAGGTGTGCCGGCGCGTACGCGAGGCGATGTTCTCGCGGTCGGGGATCGCGCTTCGCTCGGTGCTTCACGAATGCGATGTCAGGCAGGCTGAACACTTCAACCGGGTCATCGTCGGCGGAGTCGTCGAGCCCACGCTCCAGCTGCTCCGCGAGGTCGTTCAGCGTGGGATTGAACGGGGTGAGGTACGACCCGACGCCGTGAACTCCTACGTCTTCGACGCCATCCCGGCGATGATGATGTATCGCTCCAAGGTGTGCGCGAGCGAATGGAGTGACCTGGATCTCCAAGAAATGATCGACCAGATGATGGTCCCGCTGCTGTGTGCGCGCGTCGGCTGACCGGCCCGAGCGGGTTCGCCGACGCGCCTGCGCGGGCCGGCCGGCCGACGCGCCCGGGCCGTCCTTGCCGATGTGTCCGAGCCCTCCCCGCCGGCGTCGGGGAGGGCTTTCCCGCGGCCCGGGGACCTGGGTGTCGTGAGGGGCTCCGGGCGGCGTAGTCTGAGGGCGCCATGCCGTACGAACCCCCCACTCATACCGTCGAGCGCTCCCTCCGCGCCACGACCGGAGCGAAGGTCATTGCCGGTGTCGACGAGGTGGGACGCGGTGCCTGGGCGGGCCCCGTCACCGTCTGCGCCGCCGTCACCGGACTGCGCCGGGCTCCCGAAGGGCTCACCGACTCCAAGCTCCTGACCGTCAGGCGCCGTACCGCGCTCGCCGTGGAGCTGGAGAAATGGGTGACGGCGTACGCCCTCGGGCACGCCTCCCCCGAGGAGATCGACCGGCTGGGGATGACGGCCGCGCTGCGCCTCGCGGCTGTACGCGCGCTGGAAGTCTTGCCGGTCCGCCCCGACGCGGTCATCCTCGACGGGAAGCACGACTATCTCGGCGCCCCATGGACGGTCCGTACGGTGATCAAGGGCGACCAGTCCTGCATCGCCGTCGCGGCTGCCTCGGTGATCGCCAAGGTGCGGCGCGACAAAATGATGGCCGAACTGGGCATCGACCATGCAGACTTCGGCTTTGCGGCCAACGCCGGGTATCCGTCGCCGGTCCACAAAGCCGCGCTGGAGGAGCGGGGACCCACCCCGTACCACCGGTTGTCGTGGGCGTATCTTGATGCGCTGCCCCAGTGGCGGCACCTCAAGAAGGCCCGCAGCTCGGCGGACGGAAGCGTTCCGGAGATCGAGGGCCAGCTCGGCTTCGATTTCTGACGACTCCGTTCGCACTCATGTGCCACCCGCCGGGGCGAGTCGCACCGGCGTTTGATAGATATCAGCTCATGCCTCTCATTCCCGAGGAGCCTCAGATTCACGAGAGTGCCCAGGGTCCCCGCGTCACTCCGGCCAGTGGCCGCACCGCGCCGACCCCTCGCCCCGTACCCGGTCCCCGTCCCGCGGCTCCGCCGCGTCCCGGCCGCCCGGGTCCTGTCCGGCCGATGCCGGTCCAACGCACCCCGCGCGAGCCGGTCGTGGCCGCGCCGGGGCCGTCCGCCAAGCCGGCCGCACCCGCGGCCGTCGCCCCGCAGATCCAGCTCGTCCCGGCCTCGGCCGACGGTGCGCTGGACGCAGCGGAAGAAGCCGTCGACCTGCTGCTGGAGTCGGGCCGCGCCCCCGGTGAGGTGCTGGTGATCACCACCGGCGATCCGCACCCGTGGGCCGCGCACGAACTCTCCTTCGGCGAGGCCGCCTACTGGGCGCAGCACGACGCCGGCGACGACGTCTTCTACGCCGACGCCGCTGCCGCGCGCCGGGCCGCTTCCCGTCCCGTGGTCGTGGTCGCGGTCAACGGTGGTTCCGGCGAGACCGCCGCGACCGCCCTGCCCCTGGCCCTCGGCCGGGCCGGTGCCCTGCTGATCGTCTGCGGCGACCCGCAGCAGATCAACTCGGTTCTGGCCGCAGGCGTCTGAGCGCGTTCCGGACCCGGTCCGGAACGCGCCCGGCGGGACGCTGAGGGTGCCGCCACGGCGGCACCTGTACGGCGGTCGCCTCGGCGTGCCCGCGTGCGTTCACTCCCGCAGGTGCCCGGTCTGCCGCTCGTTCGTGTGATGCGCGGCGCCCTGCCGCGCGCCCGCCCCTCCCCCGAGGACCCTCCGGCTCCCGGTGGGCGTCACGAGGCGGAGCCTGACCGCTGTCCGCGTCCGCCTTTACGGCCGACAGTCGGTGCCGGACGGCGCTGCGCCCGGCATCCGTGTGGTCACCCGACGCGCACGCCGTTGCCCGCATGCGCCTTCCGCGCCACGGAGCGTGGACGTGCCCCCGGATCCGGTCGGCGTGGGATCCGGTTCGCGCGTCCGCGGCACATCCGCACACGAGTGGTACGGCCCTGGTGCCCGCCGGGCCGGGCGTGCGCGGCCCGCCTTCCCCCGGGGCGGGCGACGCACACGACTCACCCACCTCTCAGCGGGCGGCCGCCCGGCGCATCACCTCGGACGCGACGCCCCCGGTGCGAGGGAGCGGAGGCAGCACCTCGCCCACGTAGAACTCCGGCGCCGACTCGGAATTGGGGCGGCGTCCGCCGCGGCCCTCGCCGAGAACCTGCCAGCCGTCACGTGTCAGTGTGATGTACGCGCCGCACCGCAGCCCGTGGAGCGTGCAGGCGTCCCGCAGCCCCCACATCCAGGCCCCGTCCTCCTCCGTCCAGCGCGCGTCGCCGTCCCGGCAGTACATCAGTACGGCCGTGCGCGCGGGAGTACGGCGCCGCAGATCGTGCGGGATGACCCGGCGCAGCTGTGCGAGCAGCGCGTTGCGGAACATCCAGCCGTCCGCGGGTGCCGGACGCCGGGTGAAGGAGGCGCTCGCCATCAGCCGCTCGTCCTGGTCGAGCACCGCGACGACCGCGGTCGACGGTCTGGGCCGGTGCCGGGCGTGAAGGCCGCTGACGACCTCACGGGGATCGCGCAGAAGCGGAATTCCGGCCGAGGCCCATTCGGCGGGTTCCAGCATGCGGGTCAGTGGGTTGGTGGAAGCGGCGGACAGGTCGGGAGACGTCGACAAGGTTGCCGCCGAGGACGGAGCGAATCCGAAGGTCACGGTCCTCCCTTCGGCTACGTGCCCGGACAGCGGGCGGGGTCGGACTTGGGGGAATGGCACGCCGCAGCAGAGCCCTACCGGACCACGGGCAAACCGTGCGGGGAGCGGAGCTCAATTCTTCCTGTCGAACTGGGATGCGGCAACGAGCAATTGATGTCACCGACCGTTTTCGGGCGATTAACTCCCTATATACCTGCCCGGTGTTTCGAATCGCGACACACGAGTCACGCCTGTATGGCGAGGACCAGCGGCAACACCGCCTGGGCACCCGCTCTGCGCAGCATCCGCACCGCCACCGCCAGCGTCCAGCCCGTGTCCGTGGCGTCGTCCACCAGCAGAACCGGACCTTCCGTTTGTTTCAGGACCTCGGCCAGCCGCGGTGGCACGGTCAGGGCCCCGTCGAGTGCCTTCAGTCGCTGCGCACTGTTGCTCCGGGAGACCGGGGACGCCTCGCCGACGTACTCCACGGACCCCAGCAGCGGCAGCCGGCCGATCTCCGCGATCCGCGCACCGAGCGAGTGGATCAGCTGCGGCCGCGAACGCGAGGCGATGGTCACCACCCCGACGGGGCGCGGCGGCGCGTCGGGCTGCCCCGAGGCCCAGCCGCCGGGGCCCTTGGCCCAGTCGGCCAGGACACCGACCACGGCCTGCGCGACATCGTCCGGAACAGGCCCGTCCGGGGCCTGCGGGGCGAACATCGGCCGCAGTCGGTTGCCCCAGCCGATGTCCGAGAGCCGTCCCAGGGCGCGCCCCGGAGCGGCCTGTTCGCCTGCCGGGATGCGGCCCTTCAGTTCGACGCCGACCGCGGCCAGCCCGGTCGGCCACATCTTCCGGGGCTCGACCTCGACGCCCGCGCGGTCCAGTTCGCCGTTCGCCGCGTCCAGTGCGGCGGCGGACACGGACGCCTGGAACCGCGCGCCGGCGCAGTTGTCGCAACGCCCGCACGGCGCGGCTCCCTCGTCGTCCAGCTGCCGCCGGAGGAACTCCATGCGGCAGCCGGTCGTCGCCACGTAGTCCCGCATCGCCTGTTGCTCGGCCGCCCGCTGCTTGGCGACCCAGGCGTAGCGCTCGGTGTCGTACGTCCAGGGCATGCCCGTGGAGATCCAGCCGCCCTTGACCCGGTGCACGGCTCCGTCCACGTCGAGCACCTTGAGCATGGTCTCCAGGCGGGACCTGCGCAGCTCGACCAAGGGTTCCAGCGCGGGCAGGGAGAGCGGGCGCTCGGCCCGGGCCAGCACGTCCAGAGTGCGCCGCACCTGCTCCTCCGGGGGGAACGCGACCGATGCGAAGTACTCCCAGATCGCCTGGTCCTCCTTGCCCGGCAGGAGCAGCACCTCCGCGTGCTCCACACCGCGGCCCGCACGTCCCACCTGCTGGTAGTAGGCGATCGGGGAGGAGGGGGAGCCCAGGTGCACCACGAAGCCCAGGTCGGGTTTGTCGAAGCCCATGCCCAGCGCCGACGTGGCCACCAGAGCCTTGACGCGGTTGGCGAGCAGGTCCTCCTCGGCCTGCTGGCGGTCGGCGTTCTCGGTCTTCCCGGTGTACGACGCCACGGTGTACCCGCTCTGGCGCAGGAACGCGGAGACCTCCTCCGCCGCGGCCACCGTCAGCGTGTAGATGATCCCGGAGCCCGGCAGGTCGTTCAGATGCTCGGCGAGCCAGGCCATCCGGTGCGCGGCGTCCTGCAACCGCAGCACGTTGAGGCTCAGGCTCTCCCGGTCCAGCGGGCCGCGCAGGACCAGCGCGTCGGTGCTCACGCCGGTGCCCAGCTGCTCGGCGACGTCGGCCGTCACGCGGGCGTTGGCCGTCGCGGTGGTGGCCAGCACCGGGGTGTCGGGCGGGAGGTCGGCGAGCATGGTGCGCAGGCGGCGGTAGTCCGGCCGGAAATCGTGGCCCCAGTCGGAGATGCAGTGTGCCTCGTCGACCACCAGCAGGCCGGTGGCCGCGGCGAGCTTGGGCAGCACCTGGTCGCGGAAGTCGGGATTGTTCAGCCTTTCCGGACTCACCAGCAGGACATCGACCTCGCTCGCCGCCACCTCGGCCTGGATGCTCTCCCACTCCTCCGTGTTGGAGGAGTTGATCGTCCGTGCGCGGATTCCGGCGCGGGCCGCCGCCTCCACCTGGTTGCGCATCAGGGCCAGAAGCGGCGAGACGATCACCGTGGGTCCGGCACCCTGCCCGCGCAGCAGCGCGGTCGCGACGAAGTACACCGCGGACTTGCCCCAGCCGGTGCGCTGCACGACCAGCGCTCTGCGCTTGTCGGCCACCAGCGCCTCGATGGCGCGCCACTGGTCCTCGCGCAGCCGCGCCTGGCCCGCCCGCGCGCCGACCAGGCGGGCCAGGACGGCGTCGGCCGTGGCCCGGAGGTCTTCGCGGGCGGCGTCGTGTGCGTTGCCGGGGACTGTGGGTCGCGGGTCTTCGTTGGTCATGGCTCCATGCAACCGGATGGGTCCGACAAAGCGCGAACGAGCCGTCGAGCTGTGGACGACTTCTGGCGTGGTCATGGTGATGGTTATCCACAGGCCCAACCGGAATTTCGCGATCCGCGGGATGGTCACCGCATGACGAATCACGACGAAGCGACCGGCACGTCCGGCGACAAGGACATCAGCGCGCTCGGTGGATGCGGCTGGAACCCCGGGCGTGACCGGGCCGGCGGCGAAGACGGTCACGGCAGTCGGAGCGACCGGAGCGAGCCGGGCGGCCACGCGGGCGAGGTGTGGGACGAGCCTGGTGGCCGGTCCGGACACGAGGGCGGGGACCGGTCGGTCCCGAAGACCGGCCCCGCGGTCCCCGGCGGTTCGGCCATTCCCGGCTTGCTGCGCCACGGGGACGGAGCGGGCCGTGCCCGCGACGACCGTCACACGGGCGGCGTGGGTCTCCCCGGCGGGGAGCACCAGGTGACACTCCGGACCCCGGCGGAGCTGGCCGACGCGCTGCCCTATCTCCTCGGTTACCGCCCCGACGACAGCATCGTGCTGGTCGCCCTGCACGACCACGAACGGCGGGGCCGGTTCGGCGGCCGGGCCCGTCTCGGCATCCCGGCCCACGCCGAGGACTGGCCGTCCGCCTCCGACCAGCTCGTGCAGGGACTGGTGAAAGGGAGCGAGCGCCGGGGCGCCCGCCCCGGGAGCATGGTGGCGTACCTGTGCCAGGAACCCGGGAGCGGTGAATCGGGGCGGGACGTGAAGGAACGCCTGCGCCCGCTGGCTCAGCTGCTGCGGACGGCCTGCGGACGCCTCGACGTTCCGGTGATCGAGGCTCTCTGCATCTCCGACGGCCGCTTCTGGACGTACACCTGCCCGGGGCAGGGCTGCTGTCCGGCGGAAGGCACGGCGATGGGGCTGCCGGGCACATCCGTGCTCGCAGCCGCCGCGACGTACGCGGGCCTTCAGGTACGCGGATCCCTGAAAGACCTGACAGCCAGGTTTCTTCCCTGGGAGTCCGCCGTCGCGCTGGGCCAGGAGGTGGCGCTGGACACGGCCAGCATGGCCCTCGTGCCGAGGATCCTGGGGGACGACAGCCGGGCCGAGGTGGCCGAGGAGGCACTCGCACTGGCTCGGCGGATCAGGGACCGGTTCGCGGCGGCTTCTCCCGTCTCGGGCACGCGTCCGTCGGACCTGCGCGACGACGGACTCCTGGAGAACGACGAGGCCGCCACGCTGATCCTCGGCCTCCAGGACCGCACGACCCGTGACCGTGCCGCGCAGTGGATGGAGGGCGACGAGGCCGCCCCGGCGCTGCGCCTGTGGCGGGCGCTCGCCCGTCGCTGTGTCGGCCCCTACCGCGAGCACGCCGCGGCACCCTTGACCCTCGCGGGGTGGGTCGCCTGGTCCATGGGCGACGAGTTGGAGGCACGGGAAGCGCTCGCCATGGCGCTCGGCGCCGATCCCGACTATCTGTTCGCCCGCCTTCTCCACCAGGCGTGCAATGAGGGCCTGGACCCGGAATCCGTCCGGCGCTGCCTGCGCGCGGAGCGTACGGGCAGCGGCCCGACCGAGGTGGAGCAGCAGAGCGATTCCGGTACGCCACTTCCGGCGGGCGGCCTGACGACGCCCGGTTCTCCAGCGCCGGACACCCAGCCCCCGGCAACCACCGTTCGCCGCCGTCGCAGGCCCCGTTCGACGGCGAACGCCAGTGGCCGACCGGACCGGCGCGGCCCCGGAAGCCCGGCTGCCCAAGGGCGCCGCCTGGCAGGCGGCGCCTCATCGGCCGGGGACCGGCCGCGGCGGTCGGCGGAGCGGGCGGACGGCCGGCTGCGCGGACGGGGCGACAGCGGGCTCGGTGCCGGGGAGGACGGGTGAGCGGCCGGGGCACAGCAGAGCGGTGCAGGTCGGGGACGAGGAGCGGGCGGACGGCTCGGCGGGTGAGGGAGAGGCCCGGGCCGGGGCCCGGACGGACTGCTCGGCCGAGGCGGGGCGGGGCGGCGCCCGGGACGAGGACCGGCCTGACTGCTCGGCCGAGGCAGGGTGGGGTTCCCGATGCCACGAGGGCGGGCCGTGTCCTGATCTCTCCGCGATCGGCCGGGGTGTTTCGTTGCGGCCACGTCACCCTCCGCGCCGCCCGCCGCCACTCGACCGGTGCTCGTGAGACCGGTGCTGGTGGGGCCGGTCGGCCGACCCGCCGCCATTCGGTCGGCTTCACCCGGGAAATGCGTGACCCGGGGCAGGGCTGCCCCGTTCACCTGAGTGGCGGAATCCGTGGCCGGATTGCGCCGCCGCAACACCCGCGACCCCGCGGAGCCCCCCACCAGGAGCACAGGAGCCGAGCGGGCTCCAGGCGCACCGAGCGCGGAGGAAGCCACCCCATGTCCATGCCCCATCCGCCCTCGGCACCCGACGACCCCCGTCCGTCCGGGCACGAATCCGCACAGCCCGTCGGACACGGGGGCGCTCCGGCCGCCCCACGAGCCGGCCGTGACGCAGGCGCGCCCTTCATCCCCGCGGGGCGCGGCCCCGGCGTTCCCCGGACGCCCCTTCCCGTGCCGGGCCGGCCGGCGGACCTGCCGCCCGCTCACAGCACCCTGATCTGTGCCGCTCTTCCCGGACTCGTGATCTCGACGGAGGAAGGACAGCTGACCGGGCGCGGGCTCGAGGGCTTCTACATGGCGGGCAGGCGGATTCTGTCCCGCTGCCTGGTCCGGGTCGCGGGCCGGGAACCGCTCGCGATGCAGGCCCGGATGCTCGCGGCCGACCGGGCCCGCTTCGTGGGTACGCTGCGCGCCTCTCCCGACACCGGCCCGGACCCCGACCTGGTCGTCGAGAGAACCCGCCATGCGGAGGGCATCGAACGGATCACCCTGCGCAGCTCGGCTCTTCGGGCTCTGCGCCTGCCCGTCGAGGTGGCCCTCGGCACGGACCTCGCGGAACTGGGCGACGTCGCCTCGGGACGGTCCGGGCCCGAGTTGCAGGCCAGTGTCCACGCCGCAGGCCTGCGCTGGTCCTGCCCCACGGGATACGTGACCGTCACCGCCGACCCGCCGCCCACCGACGCCCTGGCTTCGGCAGGACTGCTCCGCTGGGAACTCGAACTGCCGCCGGGCGGCACTCTCACCCTGGAACTGCGCGTCAGACCGGACGGCCAGGGGCCGGTCAGGGCGGCGGGCCGCGGCGCGGCGAACCCGTTCGCCGAGGCCCAGGTGCTGAGCGACGAGCCCGGGGCCGAGGCGCTCCTGCGCACCTGCGTCGACGACCTCCGGGCCCTGCTGCTGCGCGACCCCCGGCACCCGGCCGACACCCACCTCGCGGCCGGAGCTCCCTGGCGCTGCGGACTGGCGCCGGCCGAGGCGCTGGCCGCGGCCCGGATGACCCTGCCGCTCGGCACGCGTCTTGCCGTGGGCACGCTGCGGACCCTGGCCCGCTCCCAAATCGCCGGTCCGGGACCGCACCGCGGACTGATTCCGGGCCCGCTCCGGGACAGCGGGCCACACCTGCCGCCGGGCTGCACCGCGACCGAGGCGACACTGCTCTTCCCCGTGCTCCTCGCGGAGGCCCGGCGGTGGGGGCTGGCCGAGCGGGAGGTGGAGGAACTGCTGCCCGCGGCCGAGCGGTGTCTGGAGTGGCTGCGGACCGCAGTCGGCGACGGCACCTATCTGGCCGACCCCCAGCCGGGCGGACCGTTCCGCTGCGAGACGCAGGCACACGCGCATCGCGCGGCGCTGCTCGGTGCCGAGCTGCTCGACGCCCACGGCCGGACCGGTGGTACGGGACTGCGGCAGTGGGCCCAGGCCATGCGGAACGCGTTCCGCGACGACTTCTGGGTCGAGGACGGGGGCGGTGGCCGACCGGCCGCCGCCCGCACCCAGGACGGACGCTCCGTGCCCCAGTCGGCTTCGGGTACCGCCCATCTCCTCGACACCGGCTTGTCGGGTTCGGGAGAGATGGCCCCCGGACTGCTCGACAAGGCGCGGACCGAACAGCTCGCGCGGCTGTTCGGCGGTCCGGCCATGGACTCGGGCTGGGGGCTGCGCAGCCTCGGGGTGAAGGAGGCGGCGTACAACCCGTTCGGTCATCGCAGCGGGGCCGTGCGCGTCCAGGAGACGGCCGTCGCCGTCACGGGGCTCGCCGCCGCCGGTCATGAGCAGGAGGCGGGTTGGCTGCTGCGCGGAGTACTGGCGGCGGCCGAGTCCTTCGGTGGCAGACTGCCCGAGATGTACGCGGGGGAACAGCGCACACGGGGGAGTGCCCCGCTTCCCCATCCGGCCGCCTCCCGGCCCGCGGCCACCTCGGCCGCCGCCGGGGTGCTGCTGCTCTGCTCCCTGGCCGGTATCCGCCCCGATGTGCCTGCGGGCACCGTGACCCTGCGCCCGTTCAGGGCCGCACCCCTGGGCGAGATCGCGCTCACGGGCCTGCGGATCGCGGGCGCCCCCTTCTCCGTCCGCGTCAGCGGACTCGGGCTCGCCGAGGTCGAGGAATCGGGCGACGGACTGCAGTTGGGGATGTGACGTCGGGAGACGGGTCCCTGACGGAACGCACTCGGCGGTGGGGTGCCGTACGGGACGGAAGTCGATCAGCCATGGACCGGGCTCCTGAAGGAGGTGTTTATCGTCAGGCAGACGACTATGATCGCGGCATGCCCTACGACCCGTCAGCCTTTCCGCCCTTCGCCGTGACCGTGGACCTGGTCGTGCTGACCGTGCGCCGCCATGCCCTGTGCGCGTTGGCGGTACGGCGGGGCGAGCAGCCGTTCCAGGGGCGATGGGCACTTCCCGGCGGCTTCGTACGGACCGACGAGGACCTCGCCCAGGCCGCCGCACGCGAGCTGGTCGAGGAGACGGGCCTGTGCGCCCACGACCCCTCCGTGCCTGCACAGGACAACGGCGCGCACCTGGAGCAGCTCGCGACCTACGGCGACCCCAAGCGCGACCCCCGGATGCGCGTGGTGAGCGTCGCGCATCTCGCCCTCGCCCCCGACCTGCCCGCTCCCCGGGCCGGCGGCGACGCGAACAGCGCCCGCTGGGCACCTGTCGAGGAACTGCTGCAACAGGGCGGGTACGGACGTGACGGGGAGCAGGCGGCACCCCTCGCGTTCGATCACGCGCAGATCCTCTCGGACGGCGTGGAGCGCGCCCGTTCCAAGATCGAGTACTCGTCGCTCGCGACCGCTTTCTGCCCGACCGAGTTCACCGTCGGCGAGCTGCGCCGCGTCTACGAGGCCGTGTGGGGCGTGGCGCTCGACCCGCGCAACTTCCACCGCAAGGTGACCGGTACGCCGGGCTTCCTCGTGCCCACGGGGGGCACGACCACGCGCCAGGGCGGCCGGCCCGCCCAGTTGTTCCGTGCGGGCGGTGCCACGCTGCTCAACCCGCCGATGCTGCGTCCCGAGGTCTGAGGAAGGCGGCGAACGCGGTGGAGGGTCCCGGGCCTCGGTGTGCTCGCCGGACCTGTGAGGCCCGCCGTGACGAGCCGCATGGTGCCCGGAAAATCCGAAATGTCGCGCTATCTTGCTTTGGGTGATCCAGGCCATCGGACTGACCAGCAATACCCGCAAGGCGCGTCCGCCCGCCGTCGACGACGTGTCCTTCGAGGCGCGAGCGGGCCATGTCACAGCACTCGTAGGAGCCCCGGGCGCGGGTAAGACGACGGCGCTGAGGCTCATGCTCGAACTCCGTCAGGGCCGCGGAATCACCTACTTCCGAGGCAGGCCGCTGCATCGGATCGCCCACCCTTCGCGCGAGGTCGGCGCCCTCCTGGGTGAGGTGCCGGGCCATCCGGCACGCACGGTTCGCGGCCAGCTCCGCATGCTGTGCGCCGCCGCCGGTGTACCCGTGCGCCGCGCGGACGAAGTCCTCGAAGTGGTCGGGCTCGTCAGTCTCCGGGACGAGAGTCTCGGCACCCTGTCCCGCGGCATGGACCGCCGGCTCGGACTGGCCTGCGCGCTCCTGCCCGACCCTCACGCCCTCGTGCTCGACAACCCCGCGGACGGACTGTCCGTCCGGGAAGGTCGATGGCTGCACGGGATCCTGCGGGCACACGCGGCACGGGGAGGCACGGTGCTGTTCACCACGGACGACGCCAAGGAGGCCGCGCGAGCCGCCGACCGGATCGTCACGCTGGACCAGGGCCGCCTCGTCGCCGATCAGGAGGCCGCCGAGTTCGCTCGCACCCGGCTCCGGCCGCGAGTGGCCGTCCGCAGTCCGCACGCCGCCCGGCTCGGTTCCCTCCTGACCAAGGAGGCCCGCGCGGCGCAGCGCTCCGTCGAGGTCGTGCGCGAGGAGGGCAACCGGCTCTCCGTGTACGGCAGCACCTGTGCCGACGTGGGCGAGACGGCATTCCGCCACGGCATCCTCGTACACCAACTCGCCGACGAGGCGGGTGACATGGGCCCCGCGCCGACCGCTCCGTCGTCCGAGGGGGGCGAGCGTCCCGCCGGTGGGCCGTGCCCCGCCGAGGCGCCGGCCGTGGACGATCTCTCCGCCCTTCCGCCGCCCATCGCCGTACGTCAGGCCCGGAGTCCGCTGCGGCCCCTGCGCTACGAACTGCGCAGAGCCGGCGGTGTCGGTACCGGTTACTTCACCGCGGGCGCCGTGCTCGTCTCCTCGGCCCTCCTGTCCGTCCTCCTGGCCAGGATCGGTCACACCCCCCAACCGCGTCTGCTGGCCGCGTGGCCGCGGGAACTTCCGCTGCCGCCCGCCGCGCTCGGCGCCGGGCTGCTGGGCGCCGTCTCCTTCGGCGAGGAGTTCCGCCACCCCGCCCTGGCCGCGGACCGCGGCACCGTCCCGCGCCGGCTGGGACTGCTGACCGCCAAGCTCCTCGTCGCCTCGGCCACCGCGCTGATGCTGGCGTTCCTCACCGTGGGATGCGACCTCGAGACGCTCTACCTCGTCTACGGGCGGGAGCTCACCGGAGTTCCGTCGGACTGGCTCTCGCTGAGCGCGAGTTGGTCCGGCCTCGTGGTGGGCTGCGCGTGGGCGGGCGTGCTGGCGGCCGGCATCTTCCGGTCCACCGCCGCGGGGCTCGCGGCGGTGCTCGCCGTCCCCGTGGCCGTCGTACCGCTCGTACAAAAGGTCTTGAAGGGGCCGTCTGCGCGGTCGGCGGCCGGATTCCCGGAGCGGCTCCGGGAACTGGTCCTCGTGCAGTGGCCGTTCGGCGGCGAGCGCTACCTGGCGGCCGGTGTGCGGGTGCTCGCCCAACCCGTTGGTGGAGCACTGCTGTTGTCGCTGGCCGCTCTGCTCTGCGCATATCTGCTCACGACTCTGCGGAGCCGGGTCCGATGACGACCGTCCGCGCCCTTCCGTTTCCCCTGTGCGCACAACTTCCCGAAGAACGCCCATTTCTTTCCGATAAGGCGTCAATTGCGACGGTGTGAGCGATCACCCTTTCGTGTGCTTTTCACCAAAGACCTCAAGGCAGTTGGAGTCGGCGCCGACAAAAGACCCGTGAGTACCCTTGCGCAGACCATGATGACCGCCGCCCGTTCCTCAGACTCCGGCCTGGCCGGACCGGGCGAACTCGACCGTTACCCCTATGCCGACGCGTCCGGTGCCGACCGCGTCGGCCCCCCTGTGTGGGAGAGCGCCGAGCCCGAGCTCGGCCGTGTCGGCCGGCGCCCCGCCGGGAGCCGCGGACGCGGACTGCACGGCCAACTCGTCCAGCAGCTCGGCCAGATGATCGTCTCCGGAGACCTCGGCGCCGACCGTCCGCTCGTGCCCGAGGAGATCGGCCAGCGGTTCGAGGTCTCCCGGACCGTCGTCCGTGAGTCGCTCCGCGTGCTGGAGGCCAAGGGGCTGGTCAGTGCCCGCCCGAACGTCGGCACGCGCGTGCGCCCCGTCAGCGACTGGAACCTTCTCGACCCGGACATCATCGAATGGCGGGCCTTCGGGCCGCAGCGGGACGACCAGCGGCGCGAGCTGAGCGAGCTCCGCTGGACCATCGAGCCGCTCGCCGCGCGCCTCGCGGCCGGACACGGCCGCGAGGAGATCCAGCAGCGGCTCGGCGACATGGTCGAGATCATGGGCCACGCCATGTCGCAGGGTGACGCCCTCACCTTCTCGCGGGCCGACATCGAGTTCCATTCCCTGCTCATCCAGCTCGCCGGCAACCGGATGCTGGAGCACCTCTCGGGGATCGTGTCGGCGGCGCTCCAGGTCTCCGGCGGCCCGGTCACCGGCTGTGACCGGCCGAACGAGGCCTCGCTGGGGCACCACGCCCGCATCGTCGACGCCCTCGCGTCAGGCGACGGGGCGGCGGCCGAGACGGCCATGCGGCAGCTTCTCACCGTCCATCCCGGGGGGGAGCGTGTCGTGCCCGCGCCGCGCGAGCACTGATCGCGCGGAGAGGGTGACGCGGTCCGGAGCGTGTGCGCGTCCGTGGTCGCGCCGGACCCGTGAACCGTCACCCGTCGGGACCTCACCGAATCTCTGTGGATTCGGTGAGGTCCCGACGGTGCGACCGGACGGCGGATCATGAACTAACCTAGTTTGATAGGATCTGCCAGTTTTTAGGCGCTTACGGGGTGTGACTCGGGCCACGCAGATTGGGCGTAACGCTCTTCGGGGCAGCGCGATGACCTAAGAGGTGATAGCCGAGGAAGGAATACAGGCGCCGTGTGTGGCGCTGTGCATCTTCCCGGCCCCCGCCCGCGCCGTCGGCCCATCCCCAGTCGGCGGTCGTCGGTTCCTGTCCGCAGTGGACGGGGCCGAAAACCGTTTTCCAACGTTCCGAGAGGTTGTTCGTGTCGGCCAGCACATCCCGTACGCTCCCGCCGGAGATCGCCGAGTCCGTCTCTGTCATGGCGCTCATCGAGCGGGGAAAGGCTGAGGGGCAGATCGCCGGCGATGACGTGCGTCGGGCCTTCGAAGCTGACCAGATTCCGGCCACTCAGTGGAAGAACGTACTGCGCAGCCTCAACCAGATCCTCGAGGAAGAGGGTGTGACGCTGATGGTCAGTGCCGCGGAGCCCAAGCGCACCCGAAAAAGCGTCGCAGCGAAGAGTCCGGCCAAGCGCACCGCCACGAAGACCGTGGCGGCCAAGACGGTGACCACCAAGAAGGCCACCGCCACCGCGGCTCCGGCTGCCCTCGCCGACGATTCGGCCGAGGACGCCTCCGCAGGCAAGCCCGCCGCAGCCAAGAAGACGACGGCGAAGAAGACCGTCGCCAAGAAGACGGTCGCCAAGAAGACGGCGGCCAAGAAGACGAGCGCCAAGAAGGACGACGCCGAGCTCGTCGACGACGAGGCGGTCGAGGAGACCCCGGGCAAGCCCGGTGCGGACGAGCCCACCGAGGACGGCGCCCAGGGTTTCGTCCTGTCCGACGAGGACGAGGACGACGCGCCCGCGCAGCAGGTCGCCGCCGCCGGTGCCACCGCCGACCCGGTCAAGGACTACCTCAAGCAGATCGGCAAGGTCCCGCTGCTCAACGCCGAGCAGGAGGTCGAGCTCGCCAAGCGCATCGAGGCCGGCCTGTTCGCCGAGGACAAGCTGGCCAACGCCGACAAGCTCGCCCCCAAGCTCAAGCGCGAGCTGGAGATCATCGCCGAGGACGGCCGCCGAGCCAAGAACCACCTCCTGGAGGCCAACCTCCGTCTGGTGGTCTCCCTGGCCAAGCGCTACACCGGCCGCGGCATGCTCTTCCTGGACCTCATCCAGGAGGGCAACCTCGGTCTGATCCGCGCGGTCGAGAAGTTCGACTACACCAAGGGCTACAAGTTCTCCACGTACGCCACCTGGTGGATCCGTCAGGCGATCACCCGCGCCATGGCCGACCAGGCCCGCACCATCCGTATCCCGGTGCACATGGTCGAGGTCATCAACAAGCTCGCGCGCGTGCAGCGCCAGATGCTCCAGGACCTGGGCCGCGAGCCCACCCCGGAGGAGCTGGCCAAGGAACTCGACATGACCCCCGAGAAGGTCATCGAGGTCCAGAAGTACGGCCGCGAGCCCATCTCGCTGCACACCCCCCTGGGCGAGGACGGCGACAGCGAGTTCGGTGACCTCATCGAGGACTCCGAGGCCGTCGTCCCGGCCGACGCGGTCAGCTTCACGCTCCTCCAGGAGCAACTGCACTCCGTACTCGACACCCTGTCCGAGCGCGAGGCGGGCGTCGTCTCGATGCGCTTCGGTCTCACCGACGGTCAGCCGAAGACCCTCGACGAGATCGGCAAGGTGTACGGCGTGACCCGTGAGCGGATCCGTCAGATCGAGTCCAAGACCATGTCGAAGCTGCGTCACCCGTCGCGTTCCCAGGTGCTGCGCGACTACCTCGACTAGGCCTCGGCCGCACGTCGACGAGGGCCCGACCTCCTTTGGGGGATCGGGCCCTCGCCGTCTGCGCGGAGTGCGTGCCTTCGCTCGCTGGATCACTCTGGGTGTTCCACGACCCTCCCAGTGTGAGGAGCGCGCATGCGCCGTCCCTACGTCCCGACGCTGGCCCTTGCGGCCACCACGGCGGTCATATCGCTGACGACCCCCGCCCTGGCGTCCTCCGACAGCGTTGTCATCGGAAGTCGCCCGGTCCACATCTCCGAGAGTCCGTGGACGGTCGCGCTGTCCAGCCGTGACCGGTTCGGGGGTACGCGCTCGGGGCAGTTCTGCGGAGGAGTGGTCATCAGTCCGACCAGGGTCCTGACCGCGGCCCACTGCCTCGGCGAGGACGTGCTGGGGGCGCCGCCGCACCAGACGGACGATCTGAAGGTCATCGCGGGGCGCGAGGATCTCATGGCCGACGACGGCAAGGAGATCCGTGTGAGAGACATCTGGGTCAACCCGCACTACGACAGTGATACGAACGCCGGGGACTTCGGCGTGCTGACGCTGGCCGAGCCGCTGCCGGCCGCCTCCGTGATCCGCATGGCCCCCTCGGGGGATCCGGCGTACGCGTCGGGGACCGCCGCCGTGGTCTACGGCTGGGGCGACCTGACGGGCGGCGGCGACTATGCCGACAGCCTGCGGGCCGCGGATGTCCACGTGCTTCCCGACGCCTCGTGCGAGCGGGCCTATCCCGGCAATGAGTCCGGGACCTACGACGCCGGGTCCATGGTCTGCGCCGGAGAGGCGGCGGGCGGCCGTGACGCCTGCCAGGGGGACAGCGGCGGGCCGTTGGTGGCCCGGGGCCGTCTCATCGGCCTGGTGTCGTGGGGGAGCGGCTGCGGGCGCGCGGGGAGCCCTGGCGTCTACACGCGGGTCTCAGAGGTGGTCCAAGCGCTGAACGCGAGCCGCTGAGAACCCCTTGCGATGCGATACGAGTGCGGGCGGCCACTCCCTGTGTCCAGGGTGTGACCGCCCACTCACCGGCCTGTCGCCGGCACCCGCTCGTCGTTGATGCGAAGGGTCAGCGATCTTCGTCGTTGACGCTCTCGGGAACGGACGTGAGCCGCTCCGTCTCGTCCTGTATCTCAGCGGCGATCTTCTTGAGTTCCGGCTCGAACTTGCGACCGTGGTGGGCGCAGAAGAGCAGTTCTCCGCCGCTCAGGAGGACGACGCGCAGATATGCCTGGGCGCCGCAACGGTCGCAGCGGTCAGCGGCCGTCAGCGGGCTCGCGGGGGTCAGAACAGTAGTCACGTCGCCTCTTCTCTAGCTCGACGAGCTGTCGTACCAGGGTCAACATCCAACCAGGCCGAAAACGTTCCCGCTCGCGGCTTTTCCTCGAAATTTTCTTTCGAAGCGGCTGTCTGCTGCCGGGTGGCGGCGAATGAGCCGTATTGCGTGTCTTTGTGTCTGTACGGGTTCGCGCTGTCTGTCAGTGTCGGTCCTCCCGGCTGGATTGCCGGTTGTTCATGAGGACGTGCCCGGAGCCTAAATGGTTCATGCCTGGAAGGGAACGTGATATGTACTTCACTCCATCGAGGCATCGAACACCCATGCGATCCTGGACTAGGGTGAGTTCATGCGAGGGTGGTGCTACAACGGCTCTACCAGGCCTCGGTACCCTCTGAGCGGCGACCGAAGCCGGGCCCTTACCCCAAAGGGTTCCCCATGAAATTCAGCGAGGAGCGAACCGCGTGACCGCCGATACGTCCGTGCCGTCCACAGCGCTGCTGACCGGAGCAGACCGTGACGGTTCCAACTACACCGCGCGGCACCTGCTCGTCCTTGAGGGGCTCGAGGCAGTGCGGAAGCGCCCGGGCATGTACATCGGGTCGACCGACAGCCGTGGTCTGATGCACTGCCTCTGGGAGATCATCGACAACTCCGTGGACGAGGCCCTCGGGGGCTTCTGTGACCACATCGAGGTCATCCTGCACGACGACGCCTCCGTGGAGGTGCGGGACAACGGCCGTGGCATCCCCGTCGACGTGGAGCCGAAGACCGGCCTCTCCGGCGTCGAAGTGGTCATGACCAAGCTGCACGCCGGCGGCAAGTTCGGTGGTGGCTCGTACGCGGCCTCCGGTGGTCTGCACGGCGTGGGCGCCTCCGTGGTGAACGCGCTCTCCGCCCGTCTGGACGTCGAGGTGGACCGCAACGGCCAGACGCACGCGGTGAGCTTCCGTCGTGGCACCCCGGGTGTCTTCAAGGCCGACGGACCCGATGCCGCCTTCGATGCGACGGGCGGGCTGCGCAAGCTCAAGCGGATCCCGAAGACCCGCACCGGTACGCGCGTGCGCTACTGGGCCGACCGGCAGATCTTCCTCAAGGACGCCAGGCTCTCCCTCGAGCACCTGCACCAGCGCGCCCGCCAGACCGCGTTCCTGGTGCCGGGCCTGACCATCGTCGTCCGTGACGAGTTCGGGCTGGGCGAAGGTGGCAGCAAGGGTGAGGAGTCGTTCCGCTTCGACGGCGGAATCAGCGAGTTCTGCGAGTTCCTGGCCGCCGACAAGCCGGTCTGCGACGTCCTCCGCTTCACCGGGCAGGGGACCTTCAAGGAGACCGTCCCGGTCCTCGACGAGCACGGCCAGATGACTCCGACCGAGGTCACCCGTGAGCTGGGCGTCGACGTCGCGATGCGCTGGGGCACCGGCTACGACACGAACCTGAAGTCGTTCGTGAACATCATCGCCACGCCCAAGGGCGGCACCCATGTCGCCGGCTTCGAGCAGGCCGTCGCCAAGACGATGAACGAGGTCCTGCGGACCAAGAAGATGCTGCGCGTCGCCGAGGACGACATCGTCAAGGACGACGCGCTGGAGGGCCTCACGACCGTCGTCACCGTGCGTCTGGCCGAACCTCAGTTCGAGGGGCAGACGAAGGAGGTCCTCGGCACCTCGGCCGCCCGCCGCATCGTGACGAACGTGGTGACCAAGGAGCTCAAGGCGTTCCTGACCTCCGCCAAGCGGGACGAGGCCGCGCAGGCCCGGGTCGTCATGGAGAAGGCCGTCGCCGCCGCGCGCACGAGGATCGCCGCCCGTCAGCACAAGGACGCGCAGCGCCGGAAGACCGCTCTGGAGTCCTCCTCGCTGCCCGCCAAGCTCGCCGACTGCCGCAGTGACGACGTCGAGCGCAGCGAGCTCTTCATCGTCGAGGGCGACTCCGCGCTGGGTACGGCCAAGCTGGCCCGGAACTCCGAGTTCCAGGCGCTGCTGCCGATCCGGGGCAAGATCCTCAACGTTCAGAAGGCGTCCGTGACGGACATGCTGAAGAACGCCGAGTGCGGTGCGATCATCCAGGTCATAGGGGCCGGCTCCGGGCGGACCTTCGACATCGACGCGGCGCGCTACGGAAAGATCATTCTGCTCGTCGACGCCGATGTCGACGGCGCGCACATCCGGATTCTGCTGCTGACGCTGTTCCAGCGCTACATGCGGCCCATGGTCGAGGCCGGGCGCGTGTTCGCGGCGGTCCCGCCGCTGCACCGGATCGAGCTCAGCCAGCCCAAGAGGGGGCAGGACAAGTACGTCTACACGTACTCGGACCGTGAGCTGCGGGAGACGGTGCTGGAGCTGCAGCGCAAGGGCGTGCGCTACAAGGACTCGATCCAGCGGTACAAGGGTCTCGGTGAGATGGACGCCGATCAGCTGGCCGAGACGACGATGGATCCGCGGTTCCGGACCCTGCGCCGGATCAACATCTCCGACCTGGAGGCGTCCGAGCAGGTGTTCGACCTGCTGATGGGGAACGATGTGGCGCCGCGCAAGGAGTTCATCTCCAGCTCGGCCGCGACGCTGGACCGGTCGAGGATCGACGCGTAGCCCTGCCGGGCGGTTCGCGGGCGGGTCTCGTCGTGGGTCGGGGCCGTGCCGGTACATCCGCCCGCATCCGAACGGATCCCAGCGGCGTCGCTAGGCGTGCGTGGGTTCTGATCCGTCCGGCCTGCGGGCATCTGATGTACCGGCACGGCCCCTTCCGTGCGTTCCCGACTGCGGGTGCGTCGTGGTGACCTGCCGACCGCTGCGGTGGTTCGGGTGCGGCGCCTTCCTACCCGATTTCCATCGGGGGAAATTCCAGCCCCGGCCGGGGAAAGTTCAGCCCCTCCGGCGTTTGAGGAGCGGGGTCCGGGGCGGAGCCCCAGGTGCGATGGGGGTCCCCCCTGGTCGAGCGAAGTCGAGACCTTGGGGGAGGGTAGGGGCGGAGGGGGCGAAAAGCCTGTGGCCGGCTCGTCGGGACTGGTGGCTGGGGCCGCATGCCCCGGGGCTCGGGCCGCATGGTTGGGACTCGGTGTGGGGCGGTCCACCCCTGGGTGGAGAGACGGGGTGCGGGGATTCCACCCATGGTCCACCCGGGCGCCGATCTGCCGGGAGCGCGATGTCCGTAGCGTCGATGGGGTCGGCAGCGCTCGCTGCGGACACCCGCTTCTCGCTCACGGAGGCCGTGCATGTCCGGGCTCATGAATGCCTTGATGATCTTCGCGGTCGCCGCTGTGGTGATCGCGCGCCAGTTCAGCGCGCGCCGGATCGGTTCGGACCGGCGCTGGTGGATCGTGCCCGCCGTCCTCGCCGTCGTGGCGCTGCGCGAGCCCGGCGTGATCGACCCGCACCATCAGGCCGAGGCGTCCCTCCTGCTGGGCGCGGAACTGGTGACGGCGCTGGCCGTCGGAGCCGGATGGGCGTGGACGACGCGGATATGGACCGAGCCGGACGGCTCGGTGTGGAGCAAGAGCACCAGGGCCAGCGGGGCCGTCTGGATCGCGGGCATCTGTCTGCGCCTGGGCCTGTTCGGCATCGGCGTCCTGCTCGGGGTGCACCAGAACTCCTCGGCCCTGATGCTCGGCCTGGCGGCCACCCTGCTGGTCCGTTCCGGGCTGCTGACCTGGCGGGCGCAGTCCATCGGGCCCACGGCGACCGGACAGGTCCCGGCGTACGGTGACGGTGTGCGCCGGGTCCTGCGGAAGGAGCGTCTGTGACGGACAACGTCTGGATGCGCTGGCCCTCTCGTGAGGCACTCTCCCGCGTGGGGGTGCACAAGGCCCGCCGCATGTTCGCCTGGGTCACACGCGCCATCGTCCTCACCATGCTCGTCGCCACGACACTCACGAACTCCGAGCTCAGCGGCTGGATCCTCGCCGCAGGCGTCACGGGAATCGCGGTGTGCGGACTTCTCGCCCGGGGGTTGTGGCGGACCACACTGGAACACCGCCTGCTGCCGTCCCTGGCGCTGCTCGCTCTTCTGCTGGCGGTCGCTGCCGCAGGGTACGGCGCGGGCTTCCGGATCCCCTCACTCGTCCTGCTGTGCGGCTGCGCCGTCGCAGCCATCGAACGGCTGCCCCTCGCGGCGGCCCTGCCGGCCACGGCGGTGGCGCTGAGCGCGTACGCGGTGCTCGACAACGACGTCTGGCTGACCACCGCGGCCACCACCGTGGGGCTGGCGCTCGCGGGTTACGTGCTGCGTCTCGACGCCGAAGCGCGGGCGAGCGCGCAGCGACTGCTGGCACAGGAACGCGCGGCCCGCGTGGCGGAGGCGGAGTCGGCGGCCCTCGCGGAGCGGGCGCGGATAGCCAGGGAGATCCACGACGTCCTGGCGCACAGCCTCTCGGCTCAGCTCGTGCATCTGGAGGCGGCACGACTGCTCATCGAGAGAGGCGCGGACCGGGAGATCATCCTCGAGCGGGTCGTGGCGGCACGCGGAATGGCCCGCGAGGGGCTCTCGGAGACCCGGCAGGCACTGTCCGCGCTCCGGGGCGAGATGTCTCCGCTGGAGGACTTCCTCGGCGAGCTCTTCACCACCGCCGACTGCGCCGGTGTCACGGTGACCGGCGAGCGCCAGCCGCTTCCGGCGGAGGCCTCCCAGGCGGTGCGCAGAGTCGCCCAGGAGGCGCTGACGAACGTGCGTAAACACGCTCCGGGCGCCAGGATTCACATCCGGCTGGACTACGGCGAGCACGAAGTCACGCTGGACGTACGGGATTCGGGTGGAAAACCGGGCGAACTCAGCGGTTCGGGAGCCGGGTACGGTCTGCTGGGCATGCGCGAGCGTGCCGAGCTGCTGGGCGGCTCGCTGGATGCCGGACCGGGCGAGGAGGGGTTCGTGGTGACGTTGAAGGTGCCGGTATGACCGAGAGGGCGGAGAGCAGGCAACCGGCGCGGGTCGTCGTCGCGGACGATCAGACGGTCGTGCGCGAAGGCATCGTGATGCTGCTGGGGCTGCTGCCCGGGATCGAGGTCGTCGGGGCTGCCGGTGACGGGGCCGAAGCGGTGGAGCTGGTGGCCGAACTCGCCCCGGACGTGGTGCTGATGGATCTGCGCATGCCCCGGTGCGACGGGGTCGAGGCGACCCGGCGCATCCGTGCCGAGTATCCCGGGACCCAGGTCGTCGTGCTCACGACGTTCGCGGACGACGAGTCGCTGTTCCCCGCGCTCCGGGCAGGGGCCCGCGGCTATCTGACCAAGGACGCGGGAGGCGACGAGATCGTGCGGGCCGTGGAGAGCGTGCTCTCCGGGGACGCGGGGCTCTCGCCCAGCATCCAGCGGCGGCTGCTGGAGCGGCTGTCGGCCCCGGAACCGGAGCCCGGTCCGCCGCCGGAGTCCCCGGACGGGCTCACCTCGCGCGAGACGGAGGTGCTCCGGCTGATCGCCGAGGGCCTCAGCAACCACGAGATCGCCCGCAAGCTCCATGTGTCCACGGCCACCGTGAAGACCCACATCAACAATCTCTTTGCCAAGGCAGGTCTCAAGGACCGTGCCCAAGCAGTCCGTTACGCCTATGGGAAAGGTCTCGTACGGCCGCCCGCGGGATGAGGTCACCTGATGGGGTGAAGAGCACGGAGAGGGGGGTCGGGGAGCCCTCCGATCTGCACATCCTTGGGCACGCGGCAGAAACGGGTCGCGGACAAGGAGAGTTCGGTGGACAAGCACGACGGCGGCGGTACGGGGGAGGTCCGGTTCGACGACCCCTGGTACGACGCGCTCGCTTCCGGCTGGGGCGAGCTGGACGGCACGGGTGCACTCGCTCCCGTCGTGCCGGCCGCCCGTTCGGAGCACGAAGAACGAACGGGCGGCGCCGCCCACGTCTACCTGGAGGTGCAGCGCAGCGCAGCCTTCCAGGAAGTGCGCGGCCGGTACCGCAGGTTCGTGATTCCGGCCGTCGCCGTGTTCTTCCCCTGGTACGTGGGTTATGTGGTGACCGCGACCACCGCGCCGGGGTTCATGGCGCGGCCCGTCGTCGGCGTGGTGAACGTGGCGCTGCTCGCGGGACTCGGGCAGTTCCTCACGACGTTCCTGCTCGCCTGGGCCTATGCGCGGCACGCGCGGCTGCGCCGGGACCGCGCGGCTCTGGAACTGCGTTGGGACACCCAGGAGATGACGCGGAACGCAGGGGGTGGTGAGCGGTGAACGGCCACCATCAGACTCTGGCGCTCGTGCTGTTCAGCGTGTTCGTCGCGGTGACGCTGGCGATCACGACATGGGTGAGCCGCAACCGGCACGGTTCGGCAGAGGAGTTCTACGCGGGCGGGCGGTTGTTCTCGCCGATGGAGAACGGCTTCGCCCTCTCCGGGGACTACATGTCGGCCGCTTCCTTCCTCGGTATCACGGGACTCATCTCCCTGTACGGCTACGACGGTCTGCTGTACGCCGTGGGATTCCTGGTGGCCTGGCTGGTCGTTCTCTTCCTCGTCGCCGAACTCGTGCGCAACTGCGGACGGTTCACGCTCGCCGACGTCGTGGCGGCCCGGATGGACGCGCGGCCGGTGCGGATCGCGGCCGGATCGTCCTCGGTCGTGGTGTCCGTCATGTACCTGGTGGCGCAGATGGTGGGCGCGGGCAGTCTGGTCTCGCTGCTGCTGGGAGGCACGAGCGGCGCGGCACGCAACTGGACGGTCATCGGTGTCGGCGCTCTCATGGTGATCTATGTGTCGATGGGAGGGATGCGGGCGACCACCTGGATCCAGATCGTCAAGGCGGTTCTGCTGATCGGCGGGGCCGTCATCCTCACCGTGCTGATCCTGATGCGGTTCCACGGGGACGTCAACGAACTGCTGCGTTCCGCCGCGCGGCGCAGCGGCCACGGCAGGGCCTTTCTCGCGCCCGGGCTGAAGTACGGCGGTGACTGGACGTCACGCTTCGACTTCATGAGCCTCGGGCTCGCGCTGGTGCTCGGCACCGCCGGGTTGCCGCACATCCTGTCGCGCTTCTACACCGTGCCGACCGCGCGAGCCGCCCGGCGCTCGGTGGTCTGGGCGATCGGGCTCATCGGCGGCTTCTACCTGATGACGATCGTGCTGGGCTTCGGCGCGGCCGCCGTCGTCGGTCCCGAGGCGGTGCGCGGATCGAACGCCGCGGGGAACACCGCGGTTCCTCTGCTGGCCCTGGACCTGGGCGGCGGAGCCGACTCCACAGGGGGAACGGTCCTGTTCGCGGTCGTCGCCGCCATCGCCTTCGCCACCATTCTCGCGGTCGTCGCCGGAGTCACCCTCGCGTCCTCGGCGGCCGTGGCGCACGACCTGTACGCCTCGCTGCGCCGCCGTCGCGCGAAGTCGTACGGCGAGGTCGCGGTCGCGCGCGCCGCGTCGGTCGGCATCGGCGTGATCGCCATCGCCCTGAGCCTCCTCGCCCGCGACCTCAACGTGGCCTTCCTGGTCGGGCTCGCGTTCGCCGTCGCCGCGTCCGCGAACCTGCCCGTGCTGCTGTACTCGCTGTTCTGGCGGTCCTTCACGACCCGTGGTGCCGTGTGGGCCGTATACGGCGGCCTGGTGCCCGCGCTGGTGCTCGTGCTGCTCTCGCCGGTGGTGTCGGGCAGCCCCGAATCACTGTTCCCAGGTGTGGATTTCCAGTACTTCCCGCTGCAGAACCCGGGCCTCGTCTCGATCCCCTTGGGCTTCGTCGCCGGCTGGCTCGGCACCGTCACCTCGGCGGAGCCGCCTGACGAGGCCAAGCACGCCGAGATCGAGGTTCGTGCGCTCACGGGTGCCGGGGCCGTCTGAGGGCCGCCGACGTCGTGCGCGACCGTTCTGAGGCGGCATGATCCATGCGGCGGCCCGTGGGCGGGGGTGCCCGCTCAGGGTGCCACCCACGCGTAGCGGTGTTCCGGGCGCCCTGTGTCTCCGTACTTGAGCGAGAGGCGCAGCCGCCCGGCTTGTTCCAGGTGGCGCAGATAGCGTTGGGCGGTGGATCTGCTCAGACCGGTCTCGTCGGCGACCTCGTGGGCGGACAGCGGCTGGCTCGCCTGGTGCAGCACGTCGCAGATCAGGTCCGTGGTCGGCTCCGAATGACCGCTGGGCAGCCCGGGAGAGGACGGCGCGGGTGCGGTACGCAGGGCCCCGAAGATCCGGTCGACCTGTTCCTGGCCCGTCACACCGTGACCGCCCACCCGGTCGACGGTGCGACGCAGGGCGGCGTACGAATCGAGGCGTGTGCGCAGGGCGGTGAAGGTGAACGGCTTGATCAGGTAGTGCAGGGCACCCAGACGCATCGCCGCCCGTACGGTGGCCACATCGCTTGCCGCGGTGATCATGATGACGTCGGTGCCGTGACCGTTCTCCCGCATCCGGTGGACGAGTTCGAGGCCCGTCCGGTCCGGCAGGTAGTGGTCGAGCAGTACCAGGTCGACGGGAGAGCGCTCGATCGCGGCCAGCGCCTGGGCGGCACTGTGCGCGCGGGCGGCCACCCGGAATCCGGGCACCTTGCCCACGTACTTCGCGTTGATCTCGGCGACGCGGAAGTCGTCGTCCACGACCAGGACGTCAATCATCGGGCCTCTTCCTCTCAAGGCCTGGGCGTTCGTCGCGCCCGTGGTTCGGCTCCGCTGTTGTAGCGCGAGCAAAATGAGCACAACAGCCCCTTGCGAGCAGAAGAACGCCTTGCGCCCAGAAGACTGATGCTGTGGCCCGCACCACATCTACGGTCCCGGGCCATGAGCACAGACACCAGTCCCGCCATCGAGCTGCGGGGCGCGAGCAAGATCTTCAAGACCCCGTCAGGGGGTTTGCACACGGCCGTCAGGGACCTCGACCTGGCGGTCGGCCGGGGCGAGTTCGTGGCCGTCGTCGGACCGACCGGCTGCGGGAAGTCCACCACGCTGACCCTGGTCAGCGGTCTTGAGGAGCCCACCGAGGGCGAGGTCCTGGTCGCCGGGGAGCCGGTCGCCGGCGTCGGGGACAAGGTCGGCTTCGTCTTCCAGCAGGACGCCACCTTCCCCTGGCGCACGGTTCTGTCCAACGTGATGGCCGGGCCCCGGTTCCGTGGTGTGCCCAAGGCGGAGGCGAAGGAACGAGCCCGGGAATGGCTCGCCCGGGTCGGGCTCGCGGCCTTCGAGGACCGCTACCCCCACCAGCTCTCCGGCGGCCAGCGCAAGCGCGTCGCCCTCGCCGCCACCTTCGTCAACGACCCCGAGATCCTGCTGATGGACGAGCCGTTCTCGGCGCTCGACGTGCAGACCAGGGCGCTGATGTCCGACGAACTGCTCGAACTGTGGGAAGGCACGGGTGCCTCGGTCGTCTTCGTCACCCACGACCTGGAGGAGTCCATCGCGCTCGCCGACAAGGTCGTCGTCATGACCGCCGGCCCCGCCACCGTGAAGCAGGTCTTCGACATCGATCTGCCCCGGCCGCGCAAGGTCGAATCGGTGCGCCTGGAGCCGCGGTTCATCGAGATCTACCGCGAGATCTGGGAGTCCCTCGGCGAAGAGGTCCGCATCACCCGCGAAAGGGGCGCCGCTCATGTCGCCTGAGGTCCTCAGCGCTCCGGTTGCCGACACGGCCAAGACTTCGGGCCGCGCGTACTCCCGCGCCCGTGCCGCACGCAGACGCAAGATCGTGGTGGGCGCCGCCCGGGTACTGCTCCTGGCCGCCGTGCTCGGCCTGTGGGAGGTGCTCTCGCGAGCCGAGGTCATCGACCCGTTCAACTTCTCCATGCCCTCGAAGATCTGGGAACAGATCCAGACCTGGGTGATGCACGGGACCGCACTCGGTCCTCTCGGCGAGCAGATCTGGTACACGCTGCACGAGGCGCTGCTCGGCTGGGTCATCGGTGTGGTCGCCGGAGTGCTCTTCGGTATCGCTCTGGGGCGGATCGCCTTGCTCGCGGACATTCTTGGTCCGTACATCAAGGTGCTGAACTCCATACCGAGGATCGTCCTCGCGCCCATCTTCGTGATCTGGTTCGGGCTCGGGCCCGCCTCCAAGGTCGCCTCGGCCGTGGTGCTCGTCTTCTTCCCGGTGTTCTTCAACGCCTTCCAGGGTGCCCGGGAGGTCGACCGGAACCTGGTGGCCAACGCTCGGATCCTGGGTGCGAGCGACCGCAGGGTGACGCTTCAGGTCGTCATACCGTCCGCCACGTCGTGGATCTTCACCAGCCTCCACGTCAGTTTCGGCTTCGCGCTCATCGGCGCGATCGTCGGCGAGTACATCGGCGCCACCAAGGGCATCGGCCTGCTCGTCGCACAGTCGCAGGGCACCTTCAACGCGGCCGGGGTGTACGCGGCGATGGTCATCCTCGCCGTCGTCGCTCTGCTCGCCGAAGGACTGCTGACGTTCGGCGAACGCCGCATCTTCCGCTGGAAGCCGTCGGAATCCGACCGCTGACCCCGCCGCCTTTCCACGCACGCGCGATTCCACCCCTCAAGCACGCACGAACCCTCTCTCAAGCACGCACGAGCCCGTCCGTACACACGGTCCCGCCGTACGCACGCACGGCCGCCCCTCCACTCACAAGGACGTGAACCACCATGCGCAAGACCGCCAGATACTCCGCGCTGGCAGCCGCCGGTCTGCTCGCTCTCACCTCGCTCACCGCTTGCGCCAACGACGCGGCGGGCACGACGGCCGACTCCGGCAACGGCGGTGGCGGCAAGGGGGAGCACGTCAAGATCATGGTCGGTGGGCTGGACAAGGTCATCTACATGCCGGCGATGCTCACCCAGCGGCTCGGCTACTTCGCGGACGCGGGACTGGACGTCCAGCTCCTCAGCGAGCCGGCCGGTGTCCAGGCCGAGACCGCCCTCGTCTCGGGACAGGTGCAGGGAGCGGTCGGTTTCTACGATCACACGCTCGACCTGCAGACCAAGGGCAAGGCCGTCGAGTCCGTCGTGCAGTTCTCGCACGCGCCGGGTGAGGTCGAGATCGTTTCCAACAAGCGTGCGGGCGACATCACTTCGCCCAAGGACTTCAAGGGCAGGAAGCTCGGCGTCACCGGACTCGGCTCCTCGACCGACTTCCTCACGAAGTACCTCGCCGTCAAGAACGGGGTGGGGGTCAGCGAGTTCACGCCGGTGGCCGTCGGCGCCGGCCCGACGTTCGTCTCCGCCCTCGAGCAGGGCGCCATCGACGGCGGCATGACGACGGACCCCACCGTCGCCACGGTCATGGAGAAGAACCTCGGCAAGGTACTCATCGACATGCGCACGCCGGAGGGTTCGCAGAAGGCGCTGGGCGGGCCGTACCCCTCGTCAAGTCTGTACATGCAGACGGACTGGGTCAACGGTCACAAGGAGACGGTCCAGAAGCTGGCCGACGCCTTCGTGAAGACCCTTCGCTGGATGTCCGAGCACAGCGCCTCCGAGATCGCCGCCAAGATGCCCGCCGACTACTCCCAGGGCAACCAGACGCTGTACGCCGCGGCGATCAAGAGCACGCTGCCGATGTTCACCGACGACGGGGTGATGCCCGAGAACGGGCCCGAGACCGTCGAGAAGGTTCTCAAGGCGTTCAACCCGAACATCAAGAACGCCCATGTGGACCTGAGCAAGACGTACACCACGGAGTTCGTGAAGAAGGCGGCCGGCTGACCGCCCCGGCCGAGACCGCGCCGAACCGCACTGTCACGCGTACGACCGGCCTTCCCGCCGGTCGTACGCGTCGGCCGTACGCGTGACGGGGCGGTCGTACGTGAGTCGGCGGGCCCGTCCTCAGCTGCGGGTCGCCCAGACGTAGCGGTGCTCCGGGCGGCCCGCGTCGCCGTACCGGAGGGTCAGGGCGGCCTTCCCCGTCCGCTCCAGGAGCTTCAGATAGCGCTGCGCGGTCTGCCGGCTCAGCCCCGTCCGCTCCGCGACCTCCTGGGCCGACAGTGAGCCCTCCGTGTTCAGCAGCGCACGCCGTACGCGCTCGGCGGTCGGAGGGGAGTGCCCCTTGGGCAGATCGGGCACGATGCCCGTCGACAGGCTTCCGAAGATCAGGTCGACATCGGACTGTCCGGCCGTGCCGCCACGGTCGAGGGCGTGTCGCAGATCGGCGTACGCCTCCAGTTTGTCCCGCAGCCCGGCGAACGAGAACGGTTTGACCAGGTACTGGAGCACGCCCTGTCGCAACGCCGCCCGGACGGTCGTCAGGTCACGTGCCGCGGTCACCATGATCACATCGATCTCAAGTCCCCGTCGGCGCATCTCCTGGACGACCGCGAGGCCCGTCTCGTCCGGCAGATGGTGATCCATGAGAACCAGGTCCGGGCGCGGCGGAGCCTCCATCCGGCGCAGCGCCCCGGCCGCGCTGTGCGCCTGACCGGCGACACGGAAGCCGGGCACTCTGTCCACATAGGCGGCGTTGACGCGAGCGACCCGTGTGTCGTCGTCCACGACCAGGACCTCGATCATCGCGACTCTCCGTGCACACTCTCTGCGTTCCCGGTGGCCCCGATGGCCCCGATGGCCGCGGTGGCCGCGGTGTCCCCGGTCGTGTCCTTCGGAGCGAGTGACGGATCCGTCAGCGCCTCCGGCAGGACGACAGTGAACTGCGCGCCGCCGCCGTCCGCGTCGGTCACCTCCGCGCTGCCGCCCTGCCGCTCGGAGAGGCGCCTCACCAGGGAGAGGCCGATTCCCCGCTTGCCGTGCGCGGGCGGCTGCTTGGTGCTCCAACCGTCCGTGAAGATCAACTCCCGCCGTTCCTCCGGGATGCCGGGCCCGGTGTCCCGTACCCGCAGCACGGCGGTCCGACCCTCGGTACACAGTTCGACCTCCACGCGCGCGTGCGGCGTGCCCGCGACGGCGTCGAGCGCGTTGTCGACGAGATTGCCGACGACCGTCACGAGCCCCCGCGGGTCGACCAGCCGGTCCGGCAGCAGCGTCCGGTCCGAGATCCACAGCGCCACGCCACGCTCGGTCGCCACGGTCGCCTTGCCCACCAGAAGCGCGGCGAGCAGCGGATCGTGGATCTTCTCGGTGACCTGTTCCGCGGTGACCCTGTGGTCGCCGACCACCTCGCCGACGAACTCCACCGCGTCGTCGTACATCTCCAGTTCGAGCAGCCCCAGAAGCGTGTGCATCCGGTTGGCGTGCTCATGGTCCTGTGCGCGCAACGCGTCGATCAGGCCGTGCGTGGAGTCGAGCTCACGGCCGAGCTGCTCCACTTCGGTCCGGTCGCGCAAGGTGGCCACGGCGCCGCCGTCCTCGGTGGGCATCCGGTTGGCGACCAGCACGCGCTGGCCGCGGACGGTCAGCAGGTCCGTCCCGGTGACGCGGCCGGCCAGCACATCCGTCGTACGGCCCGGACCCAGCGCGTCGTCGAGCGGCTGCCCGATGGCCTCGGCGCCGACCCCGAGCAGCCGCTGTGCCTCGTCGTTCAGAAGACGTACGCGACCGCCGCGGTCGAGGGCGACCACGCCCTCCCGGATGCCGTGCAGCATCGCCTCACGTTCTGCGAGGAGCGCCGAGATGTCGGAGAAGGCCAGGTCACGGGTCTGCCGCTGGATCCTGCGGGAGATCAGGTACGAGGCCAGAGCGCCTGCGGCCATGGCCCCGCCCGCGTACGCGAACAACCCCGGGATCGCGTCGATCAGCCGGGCCCGCACACTGCCGTACTTGATCCCCACCGACACCGCGCCGATGATCCTGCCGTCGGCGTCCCGCAGCGGCACCTTGCCCCGTGCGGAGCGCCCCAGGGTCCCGGTGTCGATCTCCTTGACGTCCTTGCCGGCCAGAGCCTGCTTGGCGCTCGTCGAAACCGGTTTGCCGATCTCGTCCGGGGCCGTGTGCGACCAGCGGATCCCCCGCGTGTCCATCACGACGACGTACTCGGCACCACTCGCCTTCCGTATCCGCTCGGCCTCGGCCTGCACGGGGCCGGTCCTGGAGGGGGCCGTCCGCTGGAGGTCCACGGCGATCTGCGGCTGGACGGCCGTGGTCTGCGCGATCGCGAGAGCGCGCTGCATGGCCTGGTCGTCCAGCTGCGCGCTGAGCGGCGCCAGGAACAGCCCGGTGGCGAGTACGGCGACTCCCGCCGCGATCGAGATCTGCATCAGCAGCACCTGGGCGAACACGCGCCGCGGCAGACCGAGGCGCAGTCGTCGTGCGGGGGGAGTGGGGCTCATGCCCATGACGGTACGGCGGCGTGCGCGCCCCTCCGAAGGGGGTGTGGTGTGTATCTCTTGATCAACGGTTGAGGTCGCCCAGTCGCCACGGCGTCGCGGATCCGGTGGTGGAGAGCAGGCCGCGGCGCAGGGGGCGGCCATGGCGCAGGGTCGGCTGCAGTACAGGACCGGCTGCGGCGCAGGGGCGGCCCCTGCGCCGCAGCCGGACCCGGTCGCTCGCGCCGGGGCCGTACCGGGTTCCGCCCGCCGGCCCGCGCCGTCAGCAGGCCACGGCGACGGCCGTCTGCTCCAGTTGCCGCACGGCCACTACATCCATCCGCGCAGGTGAACCGAGAGCCGAACCGCAGCTCTCCGGGCGGGGCGGCAGCGAGGCGCCCTGCGCGACGACGACCCGCCACAGGCGCCCGTCGCGGTGGGCGACGGTCACTTCCCAGCGAGGCGCGGTGCCGTCCGTACGGATCACCGTCAGGACACCGGCCTCCTGCTCCCCCGAAGCCGTTCGTACGGCCAGCTCGGCCGCCTGGCCGGGGCGTTCCCAGGCGGAGTTCCCGCGACATCCCTCGGTGACGATCCGGCCCTCCCGCACGCCCTGGAGGATCTCCTCGACGGCGTGGGCCTCGGTGCGGCCGTACGCGTAGCCGTACGGCAGGATCAGCACGGTGGGCGAGAAGCGATGACCGCCCAGATGGGTGACCTCCCAGGTGCCGCCGACGCCGGAAGCGGCCAGTTCCGCCGCCAGGGGGCGGCCGAGCAGGGCGCAGCAGCGGTCGCGTTTGCCGTTGGTGCAGACGAGGGCCAGCGGGTCGCCGGTATGGGGCCGTCCATGGAGAACATCGTCGAAGGAGCGCGGATCGCCCGTGCCGAGCGCGGTGAAGTCGAGGCCGAGCAGCCGTCCGGGGTCACGCGTCATGGCGCTGTGCAGCCACACACCTCCCGGGGTGGTGTGAGCCGCGTACACATGCCGTTCGGCGGCAGAACCGCAGTCGGCGTGGCGCCCGGGGCGCCGGATGAGCGCGATCCGCACCCCCGTGCCCTGTGCGGCCGCTTCGAGGGCGCGGCCGAGCGTGGGGTCCAGGTGGCTCGAAGTGAGCGCCTTGGCACCCCAGGGTCCGGGCTGCTCGATGAGCAGCCATGTCCTCGCAGTGGCCGCGGTCCCGGAAAGGGGCTCGTCGAGCTGCCGTGACGCGGTCGTGCACGTACTCACAGAGGTGAGCCTAACCTGACTTCGCGCGGGGTGACTTCCCGCCTCCCCATGGGGGCGCGTCAGGGGTGGTGCGGGCGCGTGGCCGGGTGCGCGGGGGCGTGGGTGGGGAAACAGCACTCATAGAGAGCGCACGGGTCCTTTCCCCGCGCCCGGCGTGCGCCGTGTCTAGCGGGGCAGCGGCCGGGGCGGCCGCTCGCCCACGTAATGGCCGCTCGGCCGCATCCGCAGGGGGCGCTCCGTGTACTCCTCCAGGGTGTGGGCGATCCAGCCCGCCGTCCGGGCGACGGCGAAGACCGTCTCTCCTGCCGAGGCCGGCATGCCGGAGGAGACGGTGAGGACGGCCAGGGCGAGGTCGACATTGGCGTGCAGCGGTGCGTGCCGGGCCGTGGTGGTCACCACGTCATGGGCCGCCGCCAGGGCGGGTGCCGCGCCGGGCACTTCCTCCAGGAGGGCGAACAGGGCACGCGCGCGAGGATCCTCGCCGGGGTAGAGCCGATGGCCGAGTCCGGGGACACGGCGCCCGGCGCGCAGTTCGTCGGCGACCACGGGGGCGGCCGTGCCCTGGTCGAGAACGTCCAGCAGCAGCCTGTGCGCGAGCCCGCTGGCCGCCCCGTGCAGGGGCCCTTCGAGGACACCGAGGCCCGCCGACACGGCCGCGTACGCGTGGGCGCGGGCCGACGCCGCGACCCGGACCGCCAGCGTCGAGGCGGCCAGGTCGTGGTCGACGAGCAGCCCGAGAGCCGTGTCCAGTACGCGCAGTGACGCGTCGTCGGGTGTGCGTCCGCTGAGCCGTGCCCACAGCCGATGAGCCAGTGGGCCTTCGTCGCGATGGTCGTGCCGCACGGTCGGGAGCGCGGCGACGAGGGTGGGAATGAGGGTGCGCCCGGTGCCGAGGACGGCGCTCTCGGAGAGGTCGAAGCGCAGCGGGTCGGCGGCCGCCGCGGCGATCGCCGCGACCCGTAGCCGGTCGGTCGGACCGCTGTGCTCGGGCAGTGCGTCGACGCTGCGCCGGGCGGCGGCCACGGACGCCTCCGGCGCCGTGAACGTGACGCCGGGGCGCAGTTCGCCGGTCCACAGCCATTCGGCGATCTCCTCGTAGGAGTACCGCGCGGCCAGCTCCGTCGCGTCGACGCCCCGGAAGTAGTACCGGTCCTTGTCGATCAACGTGATGCGGGTGCGGACGGAGAGCTCGCCGCTCCCGCTCGAACTGCCGCCGCCTTCACGCCTGTTGCGCCGTGAGAGTGCCTCGACCTCCTTGGCGTCGAACGTGCTCCCGCGCCCTCCCGGCTCCCGCCTGCTGCTGAGCTGACCACGGCTCACGTACGCGTACACGGTCTCCGGCTTCACGCCGAGCAGTTCGGCGGTCTCCTTGGTGCTGAGCCGTCGGCCCTCGTGCGTCGGCGTTGCCGCTTCTCGATCCCTCATGAGCGCCACCGTATCTGTGGATCGACATATTGATTCAATCAATATTGACAGCTATAGAGTCAAGCATGGACAGTCGAATCAAGTCCAGGGAGGAAACATGCCGATCAACCAAGCCGCTTCCGTCTCCGTCGATGCGCTTGCCGGCGCACCCGCCGACGTGCCGCGAGGACTCGCGGGTGTCGTCGTCACCGACACCGAACTGGGTGACGTCAGGGGGCTGGAGGGCTTCTATCACTACCGCCAGTACTCGGCCGTCGACCTCGCGCAGGCCTGCTGCTTCGAGGAGGTCTGGCATCTGCTGGCCCACGGTGAGCTGCCCGACGAGGCTCGCCTCGCCGCCTTCACCGCCCGGACCGCGAGGCTGCGCCGGCTGCCGGACGACGTGCGCGCCGCGCTGCCCGCCATCGCGGCGGCGACCGGACCGTCGGGACCCCTCGCCGGGCTGCGCACCGCTCTGTCGCTGCTCGGGGCCTCGCTGGGGTTCCGTCCGGTGTACGACATCGACGCCGGACGGCGCCGCGACGACGGCCTCGCGGCGACGGCGGCCGTGCCGACACTGCTCACCGCGCTGTACCGGATCGGGCAGGGTCTGGACCCGGTCGAGCCGCGCGAGGACCTGGGGTACGCCGCCAACTACCTGTACATGCTGACGGGTTCGGAGCCGGACGCGGCCCGCGCCCGTGCAGTCGAGCAATACCTCATCTCAACCATTGACCACGGATTCAATGCGTCAACGTTCACGGCGCGGGTGATCGCTTCCACCGGCGCGGATGTGGCGGCCTGTCTCGTCGGCGCGGTCGGGGCTCTCTCCGGTCCTCTCCACGGCGGTGCTCCCAGCCGGGCCCTGGACACCCTCGATGCGATCGGGACTCCTGACCGGATCGACGGCTGGATCAGGGAACGCGTCCTCGCCGGTGAGCGCATCATGGGCTTCGGACACCCCGTCTACCGCACGGAGGACCCGCGCTCGCGGATGCTCCGCGGGATGGCCCAGGAGTTCGGTGGCCCGCTCGTGGAGTTCGCGGTCGAGGTGGAACGGCGGGTGGAGGTGATCCTGGCCGAACTCAAGCCGGGCCGTGAGCTGCACACCAACGTGGAGTTCTACGCCGGAGTGGTCATGGAACTCTGCGGACTGCCCCGCGAGATGTTCACCCCCACCTTCGCCACCGCCCGCGTGGTCGGCTGGAGCGCCAACATCATGGAACAGGCGGAGGACACGAAGATCATCCGCCCGGCGGCCCGCTATGTGGGGCCGCAGGCGCCGGTGGCGGTGCCGAGGGTCTCCGTCTAGGTCGGCCGTAGTTCGTCTGGAGTCCGTGCGCGGCATCGCGTGACGGGAGCGGCGACCGCAGCGGGCTCAGACGAGAGGTCCAGCACCGGTCGGGGCTGGACCTCAGGAAGCTTCTGTCGAGCGGTGCGACGTGGGGTGAGCGCCGACGCGGCTCGGGCTCCGGCGACAGGGATGCTGCGCGGGGCGTGTGGGTGGTTGATGGGGCGGGCCGGGGAAAATGTGCGCCCTCCGGAGGTGGGTCGGGGTGACCGACGGATCTCGACGGACGGCGGGCATGTTCTGTTCTCAGCCCGGTGACCGCTTCACTTCTCGGGAATGTCCCTCTTCGCGCGGAGGAGGGTCTCCCTGCTGATGATCACGATGCGCTCGTAGTCCGCGCGTGCCGCGTCGTGAGGGAGTTGGTCGTCGAGCGCCGCTGTCGCCTCTGTGCCGATGACGGCGAAATTTCCGTCGCTCAGCTCGAAGATGTCAGGGCACGTCTCGCCCGTCACACTGCCTCGTTCGCGTGGGGATGCGCCGATGCGGCGCACGATCTTCAACTGGATCCCGGTCCTCAGGTTTAGACAGTGAAAACGGGGATACAGTAGCCCAGAGTTTACCAGGTTAGATTATCGCACTCTTGAGCCAACTGGGCCACCAGGGCTGCTTGTTGCGCCGGATGCTAGCCCTGTTCCGGGGGCGATTCGCCGACGACCCACCACTCTTCTGTGTCTGATTCATCCAAATCGTGGATGAGTGTGTCCATCATTCGGCCCACCCGTGCCTCCTGTGACGCTGTTTGAAGGCTCGCCCGATGGTGGCGTGTCGCGTCCCAGTAGTCGCGAAAGATCGCGCTCTGGCAGATCACTCGAAGGTGGCCGTGCAGTTCGTCCCAGGTGAGGTCCCCGGCCCGGTAGGCCCGCAGGATGTTGGTGTAGATGGCGTTGGCGAAGAGGTACTGGCGTCGTCTGGTCGGGTCCACCTCGTTGATGGTGCTCAGAACCTCGGCGAGATCCGGATCGTTCAGCGCTTTGTCGAGAAGGTAGGCCTGAAAGCGTTGCTGTTCCGCCAGTCGCGCGTTCCGGTCGTCGGCCTCCAGCATCTGCGTGACGCGCAGGTGAAGTGCCTCGAACCGGCGCTGGTGGGCGACCAGGACCGCGAGGACCCCTACTGCGAACGCGAGTCCTGCCGTCGCGGCAGAACTCAGCCTCCGCACCCCATGGTTCTGTGTGGTCATGTCAACCCCCGAATCAGGCGACCGTCCGCCGGTCGTCGGTTGTGGGGCGACAGAGAGCGGACCGACGAGCGTTGGGCGGCGCGCTTGCCGCTTCCCAGTGTTGCCGAGCGGCTCTGATCGGCGGGGAGGCGGAGAGGAGGCGCACGGAGGGATGTGTGGGTCGCATCCACCGGCGCCATGTCCAACGTGTGCCCCGCGAGCGCCGCCGACAATCGTTCACTTCGAGGTGTTTCCCCCCACTCGTATGCTGGGGCGGCATTCATTTCCCGCGTGAGCGCCGGTCCCGTGAGCCGGTGCGCGCACAGGTTCAGAAAGGGCGCGTGGTGAGTCGGTCGAGTACCCCGCAGATCCCGGTCATCGTTCTCGCCGGTTTCCTGGGTTCCGGCAAGACCACCCTGCTCAACCATCTCCTGCACCGCAGCGGTGGCAGTCGCATCGGAGCCGTCGTCAACGACTTCGGCGCGATCGAGATCGACGCGATGGCGGTGGCCGGGGCGCTCGGCGACTCCACCGTCTCGCTCGGCAACGGCTGTCTGTGCTGTGCGGTCGATGTCGGCGAACTTGATCAATATCTGGATCGGCTCGCTCGGCCCTCCGCCCGGATCGATGTCATCGTCATCGAGGCGAGCGGGCTCGCCGAGCCCCAGGAACTCGTGCGGATGGTGCTCGCCAGCGAGCACCCGGGGATCGTGTACGGAGGACTCGTCGAGGTCGTCGACGCCGCCGAGTTCACCGGCACCCGCGAGAAGCATCCCGAGATCGACCGGCACCTCGCCCTCGCCGATCTCGTCGTCGTCAACAAGATCGACCGGGCCGGCGACGCCCCGCGCGTGCTGGAGGTCGTCAGAGAGCTCGCCGACCGGGCCGCGGTCGTCCCCGCCACCTACGGCCGGATCGATCCGGAGTTCCTCTTCGACTGCAGGCCCACCGAGGAGCGCGTCGGACAGCTGTCCTTCGACGATCTCCACCGGTACGACGACGAGGCCTACGACGACGAGGCCTACGGCGGGGAGGGCGATCCCGGCGAGGGCGGACATGAGGACCACGGGCACGAGGACCGAGGTCACGAACGGAGCGGCCACCCCGGCCATCTCCACTCCGCCTACGCGTCCCTCTCCTTCAGCTCCGAAGTGCCGCTCGAACCGCGGCGGTTGATGGCGTTCCTCGACAGCCGGCCCGAAGGGCTCTACCGGATCAAGGGATACGTCGACTTCGGCGTCCAGGACCTCCGCAACCGGTACGCGGTGCATGCCGTCGGGCGGTTCCTGCGCTTCTATCCGGAGCCCTGGGCCGAGACGGACGAGCGGCTCACCCAGCTCGTCCTCATCGGCTCCGGGATCGACCCGAAGGCCCTGGCCAAGGAGCTGGAGGCATGCAAAGAGGACGCCCCGCACGCCGACGAACACAGCATGTGGGGCGTCCTCCGCTACGTGCAGGAGCCCGGCCAGGAGGGCTGACCGCGGGCTACACCGGGCCGGCCACCACCGACACCGGCTTGCCCAGTGACACGCCCGAGCCGTCACGGCGCGGGTCGATGTCCGGCAGGTCGACAGGCATGCCGGTCTTCTGCGCCGCGCGCCCCGGCGTCGGACCGGCCCAGGCCAGTGACAGACAGTCCTCGCCCTTCAGGAACCGCTGGCAGCGCACACCGCCCGTGGCGCGGCCCTTGCGCGGGTACTGGTCGAAGGGAGTCAGCTTGGCCGTGGTCTGGACGGAGTCGTCCAGCGTCCCGCGCGAACCCGCCACCGTGAAGACCACCGCGTCGACCGCCGGGTCGACCGCGGTGAACGAGATCACCTTCGCGCCGTCCGTCAGCTTGATGCCCGCCATGCCGCCCGCGGCACGGCCCTGCGGGCGCACCTGCGAGGCCTGGTAGCGCAGCAGCTGGGCGTCGTCCGTGATGAAGACCAGGTCCTCCTCGCCGGTGCGCAGCTCGACGGCGCCGACGATCCGGTCGCCGTCCTTGAGGGTGATGACCTCCAACTCGTCCTTGTTCGAGGGGTAGTCGGGCACCACACGCTTGACGACACCCTGCTCGGTGCCGATCGCGAGGCCCGGCGACGTCTCGTCGAGCGTCGTCAGGCAGATGACCGTCTCGTCCTGCTCGAGCGAGGACAGGAACTCCGAGACCGGAGCGCCTCCGGACAGGTTGGGCGCCGACGCCGTCTCGGGCAGCTGCGGGAGGTCGATCACGTTCAGACGCAGGAGGCGGCCCAGGGACGTGACGGCACCGATCTCGCCGCGTGCCGTCGAGGACACCGCGGAGACGATCACGTCGTGCTTGGTGCGCTTGCCGTCCGGGTCCTGTCCGAAGGGGTCGGCGGTCATCGTGCGTGCCAGCAGTCCCGTGGAGGACAGCAGGACCCGGCACGGGTCGTCGGCGACCTGGAGCGAGACCGTCGCGGCCGGGGCGCCCGCGGACTCCAGCAGCACCGTGCGCCGGTCGGTGCCGAACTTCTTGGCCACCGCGGCCAGTTCGGCGGAGACCAGCTTGCGCAGCTCGGCGTCCGACTCCAGGATGCCGGTCAGCTCGTCGATCTCGCCGTTGAGACGGTCGCGCTCCGACTCCAGCTCGATGCGGTCGAACCGGGTGAGGCGGCGCAGCGGCGTGTCCAGGATGTACTGCGTCTGGATCTCGGAGAGGGAGAAGTGCTCGATCAGCCGCTCCTTGGCCTGCGCCGAGTTGTCGCTGGAGCGGATGAGGCGGATGACCTCGTCGATGTCCAGGAGGGCGACGAGGAGGCCCTCGACCAGGTGCAGCCGGTCGCGCTTCTTGGTGCGGCGGAACTCGCTGCGGCGGCGTACGACGTCGAAGCGGTGGTCGAGATAGACCTCCAGCAGCTCCTTGAGGCCCAGGGTGAGCGGCTGGCCGTCCACCAGTGCCACGTTGTTGATGCCGAAGGACTCCTCCATCGGCGTCAGCTTGTAGAGCTGTTCGAGGACCGCCTCCGGCACGAAGCCGTTCTTGATCTCGATGACCAGGCGCAGGCCGTGCGCACGGTCCGTGAGGTCCTTGACGTCGGCGATGCCCTGGAGCTTCTTCGAGCCGACCAGGTCCTTGATCTTGGAGATCACCTTCTCCGGACCCACGGTGAAGGGCAGTTCGGTGACGACGAGGCCCTTGCGGCGCGCCGAGACGTCCTCCACCGACACCGTGGCACGGATCTTGAAGGTGCCGCGGCCCGACTCGTAGGCGTCCCTGATCCCGGAGAGACCGACGATGCGGCCGCCGGTGGGCAGGTCGGGGCCCGGGACGTGCTTCATCAGCGTCTCGAGGTCGGCCCCCGGGTAGCGGATGAGGTGCCGGGCGGCGGCGATGACCTCGCCGAGGTTGTGCGGCGGCATGTTGGTGGCCATGCCGACGGCGATGCCGGACGAGCCGTTGACCAGCAGGTTCGGGAAGGCGGCCGGGAGGGCCACCGGCTCCCGCTCCTGGCCGTCGTAGTTGGGCGTGAAGTCGACGGTGTCCTCGTCGATCGACTCGGTCATGAGCGACGTCGCGTCGGCCATCCGGGCCTCGGTGTACCGCATGGCGGCCGGCGGGTCGTCGTTGCCGAGGGAACCGAAGTTGCCGTGGCCGTCGACCAGGGGCAGACGCATGGAGAAGGGCTGCGCCAGACGCACCAGGGCGTCGTAGATCGACGCGTCGCCGTGCGGGTGCAGTTTACCCATGACCTCGCCGACGACACGGGCACACTTCACATAGCCGCGGTCGGGGCGCAGGCCCATCTCGTTCATCTGGTACACGATGCGACGGTGGACCGGCTTCAGGCCGTCGCGGGCGTCCGGCAGGGCACGCGAGTAGATGACCGAGTACGCGTATTCGAGGAAGGAGCCCTGCATCTCGTCCACGACGTCGATGTCGAGGATCTTCTCCTCGTACGAGTCGTCGGGCGGCGGGGTCTTCGTGCTGCGGCGGGCCATCGCTGCTGCGGCTCCTTCACAGTCTCTGCCGGGGCATGAACGGGTTCTGACGCGCACCATTGTGGACCGCCCCACTGACAACGCCGACCGCGACCCGTCCGTAGCGCCCCTCGGGCACCCTCCGCGGGCGTCGCCGGGAACGATCACGGGCGGCCGTCGAACACGGTGCCCGGCGGCCGACGGGCGGGTTCGAGGCGGTTCCCGGAGCGGGTTCCCGGGGTGTGCCGGGGACACGCGTGAGTCTCGCTCTCGGCGTACGAGGCGCGGGAACCGCGCCAGCCGTCCGCGCGCTTGCATACAGTGGCAGGACCGACAGGAATGACGCAGTTCCGCGATCGAAGGGACGTACATGCCCATGGGTCACACGGCCACAGCTGAGGCAGGCTCCGGCGGCCTGACAGCGACCGAGCACCGCCTGGCCAACGGCCTGCGCGTGGTGCTCTCCGAGGACCATCTGACCCCGGTCGCCGCGGTGTGCCTCTGGTACGACGTCGGCTCGCGCCACGAGGTCAAGGGCCGGACCGGACTCGCCCACCTCTTCGAGCACCTGATGTTCCAGGGCTCCAAGCAGGTTCACGGCAACGGCCACTTCGAACTCGTCCAGGGCGCCGGCGGCTCGCTCAACGGCACGACGAGCTTCGAGCGCACCAACTACTTCGAGACCATGCCCACCCACCAGCTGGAGCTCGCCCTCTGGCTGGAGGCCGACCGCATGGGTTCGCTGCTCGAGGCACTGGACGACGAGTCCATGGAGAACCAGCGCGACGTCGTGAAGAACGAGCGCCGTCAGCGCTACGACAACGTCCCGTACGGCACCGCCTTCGAGAAGCTCACCGCGCTCTCGTACCCCGAGGGCCACCCGTACCACCACACCCCGATCGGGTCGATGGCGGACCTCGACGCGGCCACCCTGGAGGACGCCCGCACGTTCTTCCGCACCAACTACGCGCCCAACAACGCGGTGCTGTCGGTCGTCGGCGACATCGACCCGGAGCAGACGCTCGCCTGGGTCGAGAAGTACTTCGGCTCCATCCCCGGACACGACGGCAAGCCCGCCCCGCGGGACGGTTCGCTGCCCGACATCATCGGGGAGCAGCTGCGCGAGGTCGTCGAGGAGGACGTCCCGGCGCGCGCCCTGATGGCCGCCTACCGGCTCCCGGAGGACGGCACGCGCGCGTGCGACGCGGCCGACCTGGCGCTCACCGTCCTCGGCGGCGGCGAGTCCTCCCGGCTCTACAACCGGCTCGTACGCCGTGACCGCACCGCCGTCGCGGCCGGATTCGGCCTGCTGCGGCTCGCCGGAGCGCCCTCCCTGGGGTGGCTGGACGTGAAGACGTCCGGCGACGTCGAGGTCCCGGTCATCGAGGCGGCCGTCGACGAGGAGCTCGCCCGGTTCGCCGAGGAAGGCCCCACCGCCAGGGAGATGGAGCGCGCCCAGGCCCAGCTGGAGCGCGAATGGCTCGACCGGCTCGGCACCGTCGCGGGCCGCGCCGACGAACTGTGCCGCTACGCCGTCCTGTTCGGCGACCCGCAGCTCGCCCTGACCGCCGTGCAGCGCGTCCTCGACGTCACCGCGGAAGAGGTCCGGGATGCCGCCAGGGCCCGCCTGCGCCCCGACAACCGCGCGGTGCTCGTGTACGAGCCGACCACCGTCGAAGCAGCCGACGCGGCTGACTCCGCCGACGAGACCGACGAGGAGGCGGCGAAGTGACCGAGCTCGCCACCATGGACTTCCACCCGCAGCCCCAGGCCGGACAGCCCAAGCCGTGGGCGTTCCCCGCCCCCGAGCGCGGCACCCTGGACAACGGTCTGACCGTCCTGCGCTGCCACCGCCCCGGCCAGCAGGTCGTCGCCGTCGAGGTGATCCTCGCTGCGCCGCTGGACGCCGAGCCCGCGGGCCTGGACGGCATCGCCACGATCATGGCGCGCGCCTTCTCCGAGGGCACCGACAAGCACTCGGCCGAGGACTTCGCCGCCGAGCTGGAGCGCTGCGGTGCCACGCTCGACGCGCACGCCGACCACCCCGGCGTACGCCTGTCCCTCGAAGTGCCCGTCTCGCGCCTGGCCAAGGCCCTCGGCCTGCTCGCCGACGCCCTGCGGGCCCCCGCTTTCGCGGACAGCGAGGTCGAGCGGCTGGTGACCAACCGGCTGGACGAGATCCCGCACGAGACGGCCAATCCCGCCCGCCGTGCCGCCAAGGAGCTCTCCAAGGAGCTGTTCCCGGAGAGCGCGCGCATGGCGCGCCCGCGTCAGGGCACCGAGGAGACCGTCCGGAACATCGACGCGTCGGCCGTCCGCGCCTTCTACGAGAAGCACGTGCGTCCCGCCACGGCCACCGCCGTCGTCGTGGGCGACCTGACCGGAGTCGATCTCGACGAGTTGCTCGCCGACACGCTCGGCTCGTGGACCGGATCGTCCGCCGAGCCGCTTCCCGTCCCGCCGGTGAGCGCCGACGACACCGGCCGCGTGATCATCGTCGACCGCCCCGGCGCTGTCCAGACGCAGCTGCTCATCGGCCGGGTCGGCGCCGACCGGCACGACCGCGTGTGGCCCGCCCAGGTCCTCGGCACCTACTGCCTCGGCGGCACCCTCACCTCGCGCCTCGACCGGGTCCTGCGCGAGGAGAAGGGCTACACCTACGGCGTGCGGGCGTTCGGGCAGGTCCTGCGCTCCGCGCCGGACGGCACGGGCGCCGCGATGCTCGCCATCAGCGGCTCGGTCGACACCCCCAACACCGGTCCGGCGCTCGACGACCTGTGGAAGGTGCTGCGCACGCTCGCGGCCGAGGGACTGACCGACACGGAGCGCGACGTCGCCGTGCAGAACCTGGTGGGGGTCGCGCCCCTCAAGTTCGAGACGGCGGCGGCCGTCGCGAGCACGCTCGCGGACCAGGTCGAGCAGCACCTGCCGGACGACTACCAGGCGACGCTCTACCGTCAACTGGCCGCCACCGGCACCGTGGAGGCCACCGCGGCGGCCGTGAGCGCCTTCCCGACGGACCGCCTGGTGACCGTCCTGGTGGGCGACGCGGCGCAGATCGCGGAGCCCGTCAGGGCCCTCGGGATCGGTGAAGTCACCGTGGTGGCCGCCGAGTAGAACCGAAGTGACCGAGGAGGGCCCCGACTGCTGAAGAGCCGTCAGGGCCCTCTTCTTTTCGGGCACTCCTCGCGAGATGTCCGTATTCGTACGGCGGTTGCCGTTCTGCCCTGTGGGATGGATTACAAAAATCGTGATCCGTTTGTTGTTCGAAAGAGGCCCCGTCTAGCGTCGGTCCGACTGTTCGTCACGCAGTGCGCCGCGCCCGCGGCACCGGACAGTCATCGCCGAGTCCCCCATGACGCGAGTCAGGGGAGCCGGGGACCCACGCAGTCCCTGGGGTGAATCGGACGCCCTCCCCGGAGGGGGTCCGTAGGAGACCTTCCTGCTCCGAACCCGTCAGCTAACCCGGTAGGCGAGAGGGAAGGAAAGGATCAGCCTCTCCATGGCGTTCACCTGTGGCACCGGCAAGCATCGTCGTACGAGCCGGGTGCACGGCACCACCACGACCGCCGTCGGGGTCGCGGCGCTCACCACCACCGGTGTGATCGGCACCCTGGCCGCCCCCGCGTTCGCCGCGGAAGCCTCCGTCGAGCAGACCGGGCTGACCCAGACGGTCACCCTGAACGACACGGTCGCCGACCAGATCGACGCCCAGGCCTTCGCGCAGCAGCGCGCCGCCGACGAGGCCGCCGCGCGCAAGCAGGCGGAGCAGACCGCGCGAAAGGAGGCCGCGCAGCAGGCCTCCAAGCTCCGTGAGGCCAAGGAGCGCGCCGCCCGCGAGGCGGAGCGCAAGCGACTGAACACCTTCGTCATGCCGATCACCGGTTCGTACGTCTCCACCGGCTACCAGGCCAGCAGCAGCCTCTGGTCCTCCGGCAGCCACACGGGTGTCGACTTCCACGCCGCGTCCGGCACCTCGGTCCACGCCGTCGGCTCCGGCACGGTCGTCACGGCCGGCTGGGGCGGCGCGTACGGCAATCAAGTCGTGATCAAGATGCACGACGGCACGTACACCATGTACGGCCACCTGTCGTCCATAGGGGTGTCCGTGGGGCAGGCGGTCACTCCGGGGCAGCAGATCGGCCTCTCCGGGGACACCGGCAACACCACGGGACCGCACCTCCACTTCGAGGCCCGTACGACCGCGGAGTACGGCTCGGACATCGACCCGGTCGCGTACCTGCGTTCGCACGGCGTCAACGTCTGACGACCGCTTCGCGGCTTCTCGCCGCTTTCGTTGCCCCGGCTCATCGAGCCGGGGCTTCGTCGTTTCCGGACGCCGTCTGTCCAAAAAATATCCATGGATTCAGGCATGCCATCGGAAATTCAGGCTTCCTGCAATAGAGTCACTGAAGAAGCGTCAATCGACGGCGTTTCACGGGGATTAAAGCGGAGGTCGGTCATGCGTATTCCGGCGCACTCGGTGTGCACGGCGATCCGTGATGACATCGTCGCGGGTGTCTACGAGCGCGGCGGCCGGCTCACCGAGGAACTGCTCGCGCGGCGCTACGGCGTCTCGCGCGTCCCCGTGCGCGAGGCTCTGCGCACGCTGGAGGCCGAGGGTTTCGTCGTCACCCGCCGGCATGCGGGCGCGTGTGTCGCGGAGCCCACCGAGCAGGAGGCCGCGGACCTCCTGGAGATGCGCATGCTGCTGGAACCGCTGGGCGCGGCGAGGGCCGCGCAGCGGCGCACGGAAGCCCATCTCAAGGTGCTGCGCGGTCTGGTCAGGCTGGGGCAGGAGCGTTCCAGGCGAGGCCACAGCGAGGATCTGCGCTCGCTCGGCGGCTGGTTCCACGAGACGCTCGCGCAGGCGTCCGGCAGTCCCGCGCTGACCTCCACGCTCGCCCAGCTCCGCCACAAGATCGCCTGGATGTACGCGGTGGAGGCGCCGGCCGATCCTGCCGAGTCCTGGGCGGAGCACGGCGGGATCGTGGACGCGGTCGCCCGGGGCGACAGCGAGCGGGCCCGCGCGATCACGGCCCTGCACACCGAGCGGGCCACGGGCGCCCACCGGCTCCGATTTCCGGGCGGCGACCGGACGGACCGTGTGAGAAGTTCGCAACATCCCGTAAACATGACGGGCCCGCGTCATTAACACGAGCGCCGTATACAAAGAGGGATATTCGGAAGGGGCTCATTTCTGATGCCCTTTTATTCGTGTGTCCGGAATTTCGGCGCATCCCATTCATGGGACCGTGGCGCGGGGGCCGTGCGGGGTGCTCGGGGAATTGCCGAGCGGGGTACGGAAAACGACTGAGCCGCGCCGCCCGGTGAAGGGAGGCGCGGCTCGGTCGTGTGCCGCGTGGGAGGTTCAGACGGTCTCGGGGAGCTCGTCGAGCCCCTCGGCGACCAGCTTCGCCAGGCGGTCGAGAGCGGCGTCCGCGCCCTCGGCGTCCGAGGCGAGGACGATCTCCTCGCCGCCCTCGGCGCCCAGGCCGAGGACCGCGAGCATGGAGGCCGCGTTGACGGGGTCGCCGCTTGCCTTGGCGATCGTCACGGGGATGCCGGAGGCCGTGGCCGCCCGGACGAAGATGGAGGCGGGGCGGGCGTGGAGGCCCTCGGTCCAGCCGACGTTGACGCGGCGCTCAGCCATGTGATGCTGCCCTTCGGGTGTTCAAGGTTGTCTAGACCATTGTTCCATAGTGTGAGGCGTGCCCGGACGGTCCCTGGTCCCGCCGCCGTGGTGCCGGTCGAAGCCCCGGCTCCGACGCCCGTGACCCTCAGACTGCCTCGCGCCGTTGTCGTACGCGAGCCGTAGTCTGGGCCCCATGCAGACCTCGTCGGACCGCCACGAGTACCCGGCCCACTGGGAGGCCGACGTGGTGCTGCGCGACGGCGGCACCGCACGCATCAGGCCCATCACCGTCGACGACGCCGAGCGCCTGGTCAGCTTCTACGAGCAGGTGTCGGACGAGTCGAAGTACTACCGCTTCTTCGCGCCGTACCCGCGGCTGTCCGCCAAGGACGTCCACCGCTTCACCCACCACGACTTCGTGGACCGGGTGGGCCTCGCGGCCACGGTCGGCGGAGAGTTTATCGCGACCGTGCGCTACGACCGGATCGACCCGGACGGCAGGCCCGCCTCCGCGCCCGCCGACGAGGCCGAGGTCGCCTTCCTCGTACAGGACGCCCACCAGGGCCGGGGCGTCGCCTCCGCGCTGCTCGAACACATCGCCGCCGTGGCCCGCGAGCGCGCCATCCGCCGCTTCGCCGCCGAGGTGCTGCCCGCCAACAACAAGATGATCAAGGTGTTCACGGACGCCGGCTACACCCAGAAGCGCAGCTTCGAGGACGGCGTCGTACGCCTGGAGTTCGACCTCGAGCCCACCGACCGGTCCCTCGCCGTGCAGCGCGCGCGGGAGCAGCGCGCCGAGGCCCGCTCCGTGCAGCGGCTGCTCGCCCCCGGCTCGGTCGCCGTCGTCGGCGCCGGACGCACGCCCGGCGGAGTCGGCCGCAGTGTCCTCGACAACCTTCGGGACGCCGGGTTCACCGGACGCCTCTACGCCGTGAACACCGCCTTCCAGGAGAAGGAACTCGACGGAGTCCCGGCCCACCGCTCCATCAGGGACATCACCGGCCCCGTCGACCTCGCCGTCGTGGCCGTACCCGTCGAGCACGTTCCCGAGGTCGTGACGGAATGCGGCGAACACGGCGTGCAGGGGTTGGTGGTGGTCTCCGCCGGCTACGCCGAGAGCGGTCCCGAGGGGCGCGAGCGCCAGCGCGAACTCGTACGGCACGCGCGCACGTACGGCATGCGGATCATCGGGCCCAACGCCTTCGGCGTCATCAACACATCGCCCGATGTGCGGCTGAACGCCTCGCTCGCCCCCCGGATGCCCCGCCCCGGGCGCATCGGCCTGTTCGCGCAGTCCGGCGCCATCGGCATCGCCCTGCTGTCCCGGCTGCATCGGCGCGGCGGCGGCGTCACGGGCGTGACCGGCGTGTCGACCTTCGTCTCCTCCGGGAACCGGGCGGACGTCTCCGGCAACGACGTCCTGCAGTACTGGTACGACGACCCGGACACCGACGTCGTCCTGATGTATCTGGAATCCATCGGCAACCCGCGCAAGTTCACCCGCCTCGCGCGGCGGACGGCGGCGGCCAAGCCGCTGGTCGTGGTCCAGGGGGCGCGGCACGGCGGGGCGGCTCCCCAGGGACACGCCGTACGGGCCACCCGACTGCCGCACGCCACCGTGTCCGCGCTGCTGCGCCAGGCCGGCGTGATCCGGGTGGACACGATCACCGAACTGGTCGACGCGGGTCTGCTGCTGGCCCGTCAGCCGCTTCCCCGGGGACCCCGCGTGGCGATCCTCGGGAACTCGGAGTCGCTGGGGCTGCTGACGTACGACGCGTGTCTCGCCGAAGGGCTGAGGCCGCTGCCGCCGCGGGACCTGACCACGGCGGCCTCGGCGGAGGACTTCCACAAGGCCCTGTCGCGGGCGCTCGCCGACGACGGCTGTGACGCCGTCGTCGTGACGGCCATACCGGCGGTGGGGGAGACCTCGGCCGCCGACGAGGCGCTCGCCGAGGCGCTCCGGTCCTCCGCCCTGGAGGCCCCGGCGAAGCCCGTCCTCGTCGTGCACGTCGAACTGGGCGGGCTCGCCGAGGCGCTGTCCGCCGCCGCGAGCACCGCTCCGCAGCCCTCCGGGACGGCGCCCGGCGCGGCGTCCGGCGCCCGCTTCCACCCCTCGGACACCTCGCCCGCCGCGGCCCGCTCCGAACCCGCTCCGGACTCCCGGCTCATCCCCGCCTACCCCGCCGCCGAACGCGCCGTCCGCGCCCTCGCGGAAGCCGTCAAGTACGCCCAGTGGCGTCTGGACGCCGGCGAGCCCGGCAAGGTGCCCGAGTACGAGGACATCGACGAGAAGGGAGCGGCCCGGCTGATCGACGACCTCCTCGCGCGCGGGGAGGGCCTGACCCTGGGAGGCGAGCGGACGGCGGCCCTGCTCGGGCGGTACGGCATCGACGTGCACGCCGCCCTGCCCGCTCCCACCCCCGACGACGCCGTGGCGGCTGCCCGGACCATCGGATACCCCGTGGCGCTCAAGACCACCGCCCCCCACCTGCGGCACCGCGCCGACCTGGGCGGCGTGCGCCTGGATGTGGCGGACGAGGAGCAGCTGCGCCGGGCCTACGCGGAGCTGATCGAGCTGTTCGGGCCGCCGACGGTGCTGCGCCCGGTGGTGCAGGGGATGGCGCCGCGCGGTGTCGACACGGTCGTCCGCACGGTGATCGACCCGGCGGCCGGGGCGGTGCTCTCCTTCGGGCTCTCCGGAGCCGCCTCCGAACTGCTCGGAGACACCGCGCACCGGCTGGTCCCGGTCACGGACCGGGACGCGGCCTCGCTGGTCCGGTCGATCAGGACGGCGCCGCTCCTGTTCGGCTGGCGGGGCTCCGCGCCGGTCGACACGGCAGCCCTCGAAGAGCTGATGCTGCGGGTCTCCCGGCTGGTCGACGACCACCCGGAGGTCGTCGCGGTCTCGCTGGAGCCGGTGGTGGTCGCCCCGACCGGCGTGAGCGTCCTCGGCGCCACGGTACGGCTGGCCCGCGCCCCGCTGCGGGACGACCTCGGCCCCCGGACCCTGCCTGTCGTCTGAGCCTCCCCGGTCGGCCCGGGCCGTCCCAGCCGCTGGGGCCGTGCGGGTCGTCCGGTACGTGCGAGTCGTCCGGTACGTACGAAGTCGTCGGGGCCGTCACGAAGGGAAGCCGCTGTGACGGCGGGCACCCCGCCCCCTCCCGTTCCGCCCGTCGTGTCCGCGCGAGGGCCCCTGCCGTGCCCGCGCCGCACCGGTCACCCCGCGCGATGCGATCTGATCCGTCCACGACAGACCCACGCGAGCGGTGCCTCGCAGTCAGTGGGCCCCCGTAGGATGGACGGCATGGCCAAGACCAGTACGACGACCCAGGGGCTGCGAGCGGCGATCGAGCGCAGCGGCTACTACCCGGCCCTCGTGGCCGAGGCGGTGGAGGCCGCGATCGGCGGCGAGACCATCCGGTCGTACCTGGTCCACCAGGAGACGACGTTCGACGCGAACGAGGTGCGGCGGCACGTCACCGTGCTGGTCCTCACCGGCAACCGCTTCATCGTGAGCCACACCGACGAGCAGAACGCGGACACCACGTCCCCCACGCCCTACGCCACGACCTCGACGGAATCGGTCAAGCTCGGCCGGATCTCCTCGGTCGTCGTCAGCCGCGTCGTCGCGAACCCGGAGTCGTACACGCCCGGCACGCTGCCCCGTGAAGTGGTCCTGACCATCGGCTGGGGCGCCGTCTCCCGCATCGACCTGGAGCCCGCCGCCTGCGGCGACCCCAACTGCGAGGCGGATCACGGCTACACCGGCAGCTCGACGGCGGACGACCTGAGCCTGCGGGTCAGCGAGGCGGGGGACGGTCCGGAGACCGTCCGCCAGGCCCTCGCCTTCGCGCAGTCCCTCTCCGAGGCGACCGCGGACGTCGCCCGCTGATGGCCCTGCCCACCTGGGACCACCCGGAACCGCTCGCCGTCGACTCCGCGCCCGTCCCCGAGTACGGCGCCGGTTCGCTGGCCGACCTGCTGCCCACGCTCGCCGCCGGCATGTCCGTGCCCGGCGCGACCGCCGCCATACCCGAGCTGACCGCGGCCGACCGGAACTGCGTGTTCCTGATCGACGGTCTCGGCTGGGAGCAGCTCAAGGCGCACCCGGACGAGGCGCCCTTCATGACGTCGCTCCTCGCGTCCTCGCGCGGCGGCACCGGACGCCCGATCACCGCCGGCTACCCGGCCACCACCGCGACCTCGCTGGCCTCCGTGGGTACCGGCCTGCCCCCGGGTGCCCACGGCCTGCCCGGCTACACCGCGCGCAACCCCGCCACCGGCGAGCTGATGAACCAGCTCCGCTGGAACCCGTGGACCGAGCCGCGCGCCTGGCAGCCGTACCCCACGATCTTCCAGCTGGCCGACGCGGCCGGTGTGCACACCGCCCAGGTCTCCTCGCCGACCTTCCAGAACACACCGCTGACGAAGATCGCGCTGAGCGGCGGGACGTTCCACGGCCGGCTGTCCGGCGAGGAGCGCATGGACCTCGCCGCCGAGCAACTGTCGTCCGGCGACCGCTCCTTGGTCTACACGTACTACGCGGAGGTGGACGGCAAGGGCCACCGCTTCGGCGTCGACTCCGACCCCTGGCGCGGCCAGCTCATGTATGTCGACCGGCTGGTCCAGCGCCTCGCGGAGCAGCTCCCGCCGCGCTCGGCGCTGTACGTCACCGCCGACCACGGCATGATCGACATCCCGTTCGACGAACAGCACCGCATCGACTTCGACGAGGACTGGGAGCTGCGCGCCGGGGTCGCCCTGCTGGGCGGCGAGGGCCGGGCCCGCCATGTGTACGCGGTCCCGGGCGCCGAGGCGGACGTGCTGACCTGCTGGCGCGAGGTCCTCGGCGAGCAGTTCTGGGTCGCCTCCCGCGACGAGGCGATCGAAGCGGGCTGGTTCGGCCCCCGGGTCGACGAGCGGGTGTACGCCCGGCTCGGCGACGTCATCGCCGCCGCCCGGGACGATGTCCTGATCATCGCCTCCGAGCGGGAGCCGAAGGAGTCGCTGATGGTCGGCAACCACGGCTCGATGACCCCGGCCGAGCAGCTGGTGCCGCTCCTCCAAGTACGCTCCTGACGCCCCCTCTCTCCTCCCTGTTGCCGAAAGGTGCTCAACTCCCCATGCCCGAGCTGGTGTTCTTCTCCGGAACGATGGACTGCGGGAAGTCCACGCTGGCTCTCCAGATCGAGCACAACCGCTCGGCGCGGGGTCTGCAGGGCATGATCTTCACGCGTGACGACCGGGCCGGCGAGGGCAAGCTCTCCTCACGCCTCGGCCTGGTCACCGACGCGGTCGAGGTGGCGGACGCCCAGGACCTGTACGCCTATCTGGTGGACCACCTCTCGCAGGGCGGCCGGGCGGACTACGTGATCGCGGACGAGGCGCAGTTCCTGGCTCCCGCGCAGATCGACCAACTGGCCCGTGTGGTGGACGACCTGGACATCGACGTCTTCGCCTTCGGGATCACCACCGACTTCCGGTCCAAGCTCTTCCCCGGCTCCCAGCGCCTGGTCGAACTGGCCGACCGCGTCGAGGTCCTCCAGGTCGAGGCCCTGTGCTGGTGCGGAGCCCGCGCCACGCACAACGCCCGTACCGTGGGCGGCGAGATGGTCGTCGAGGGGGCCCAGGTCGTCGTCGGCGACGTCAACCAGCACGAGAGCATCGGCTACGAGGTCCTGTGCCGCCGGCACCACCGACGCCGCATGACAGCCGCCACGGCCCGTGCGAGTGCCCTGTCCCCGGACGTCCTGCCGATCGCCCAGGCTTGAAGCCTGTTCGGGGGCGCCGTCTCCGGAGTGCTGTCCCTTCCCGCTTCCGGAGCGCCGCCCCTGGAGGCCCCTCGGGTCAGGTGACGGCATGGATCAGGGAGAAGACCGCGCCCTCCGGATCCGCCACCGTGGCCACGCGGCCGTACGGTGAGTCGTGGGCCGCCCGCAGGAGGTGCCCGCCCAGCTCCGTGACGAGGCGGACGGTGTCGTCCACCTCGAAGGCCTCGAAGTACGTCAGCCAGTGCGGGCCCCGGTCGCGCGGCAGCGCGTTCCCGACGCCGTGGACGCCGGCCACCGCCCGGCCGTCGACGTGCAGCGTCACGTAGTCGAAGTCGGCCGAAACGGTCGGCTCCAGTTCGTAGCCGAAGACGCCCTTGTAGAACTTGACGACGCTCTCGGTGTCGCGCGTCACGAGCTCGTTCCACGCCGGAGTGCCCGGAACACCGGTGATCTCCGTGCCGAGGTGGGCCGTCCCCTGCCAGATGCCGAAGACGGCGCCCGACGGGTCGGAGGCGATGGCCAGCCGGCCGGCCCCGGCGGCCTCCAGCGGGCCCACGCCCACGGTTCCGCCGCTGTGCCGTACCGTCTCGGCGGTCTGGTCCACGTCCGCCGAGGCGAAATAGGGCGTCCAGGCGATCGGCAGCTGCCGATCGGGTGGCAACTGGCCGATCCCGGCCACCTCCCGGCCGTCGAGGAGCGCCCGCGCGTAGGGGCCGAGCCGCGGCGGGCCGGGCTGGAACTCCCAGCCGAACAGCGCTCCGTAGAAGTCCTGGGTCGCGGCCGTCTCATGCGCCATCAGGCTCACCCAACAGGGTGTCCCGGGCGTGCGCCGAGCGTGCGTGGTTCCGTTCGGGCCGGCCGATTCCCGTGCCTCGGTCATCGTCACTCTCTTCTCGGCCCCTCGCGGTGGCCGGTCACCTTCCGCTTGCGAACGCGCGTACTCAGTCGCGTGCGTGCGCGCCCCGTGCCGATGTTCGCGCCACCGGTCATGCCGTCCGTGCTTCTCGCACCGCCCGTCGAGGCGGTGCGCGGACACAGGACGCCTGATCCGCCGTTCCTCGTCCGTCGTGGAGCTGTCGCCGTGTGGTGGCCATCGGTTGTACAGCATGTGCCCGATCCCATACGCCTGGTGATCGGACCTGGCGGAGCAGAGTAGCCGGACATGGTCGACGCGGCCACCCCGTGCGCAAGGATGGGGCCATGAACGCCATCATCACGGCATCCGAACTCGCGAGTGACCTGGCCGGGCCGAACCCGCCGGTCCTCCTCGACGTCCGCTGGCAGTTGGGCGGTCCCAACCTGCGCTCCGAGTACGAGAACGCGCACATCCCCGGTGCCGTCTTCGTCGACCTGGATTCCGAACTCGCAGGTCCGGCCGGTGCGGCAGGCCGGCATCCGCTCCCCGACCCCGAGGTCTTCGGCGCGGCGATGCGGGCCGCCGGAGTGTCCGAGAACCGCGACGTCGTCGTGTACGACGGAGGGCAGGGCTGGGCCGCCGCGCGCGCCTGGTGGCTCCTGGGCTATTCGGGTCATCCGTCGGTACGCGTGCTTGACGGCGGGTTCGCCGCCTGGAGCGGACCGGTGTCCTCGGAGACCTCCGTGCCGGCGCCCGGAACGTTCGTGCCGACGGCCGGTGCCCGGCCCGCGCTCGACGCGGACGGGGCGGCCGCGCTCGCCCGCACCGGGCTGCTGCTGGACGCCCGCGCGGGGGAGCGGTACCGGGGCGAGGTCGAGCCGATCGATCCGGTCGGCGGTCACATCCCGGGTGCCGTCTCCGCGCCCACCACCGGGAACGTCACGGAGGACGGACGGTTCCTGCCGTCGGCCGAACTCGCGGACCGCTTCAAGTCCTTCGGTGCGACACCGGCGACCGAGGTCGGCGTCTACTGCGGCTCCGGGGTCTCGGGCGCCCATGAGGTGCTGGCCCTCGCCGTGGCCGGCATTCCGGCGGCGCTGTACGTGGGTTCGTGGTCGGAGTGGTCCCAGGACGGAGCCCGCCCCGTCGCGGTGGGCCCCGACCCGCAGTGACACCGGCGGGACCGGCACCGTCGGTTCCGCCGCTCGTGCGCGACGACGGGCCCGCACCGGATCGGTGCGGGCCCGTCGACGTCACGGATCCGGCTATTCCTGCTTCTTGCGCCGTGTGCCGAAGACGATCTCGTCCCAGCTCGGGACCGCCGCTCTGCGGCCCGGGCGGACGCCGTCGGCCTCGGCCTGCCGGTCGGTCGCTCCGACGAGCCGGTCGCGATGGCTGCCCACCGAGCGGGGCATGAGCACGTCCGCGTACGCGGAACCGGCACCCGCCGAGGCGGCGGGAGCCGGGGGCTCCTCCTCCTCGGGCTCGGTGTCGGGCTCCTCGGCGGCGGGGCGCTCGGCGGGGGCGGGCCGCTCGGGCACGACCATGTCGCCCCGGAAGCTGGGCACCGCCTCCAGGAGGCTGGTCAGCGAGTCACGGTCCTCGGCCTCCTCGGCGGGTTCCGCGGAGGCCGGCGGCAGGCTCGGCCGCTCCGTCTGCCGGTCCAGGGCGCGGTCCAGCGGACGGTCGCGGGGCAGCCGGGCGATCCGCGGCACGAACGGGAAGCTCGGCTCGGGCGCCGCGAGGTCGTCGGACTCGCCGATCAGCGAGCGCGCCTCGTCGTCGACGGCCTGGACGAGCCGCCGGGGCGGGTCGTAGGTCCAGCTCGCCGCGTGCGGTTCACCCGCGACACGGTAGACGAGCAGGACTTCCCAGGTGCCGTCGTCCCGGCGCCAGGAGTCCCATTGGACGGTGTCCTTCTCGGCACCCCGGATCAGCAGCCGTTCCTGGACGGCCTCACCGAGCTGGGGACCGGCGTTCTCTCCGGGGCGGCGGACAGGAGTCTTCCGGGCACGCTCGGCCATGAAGGCGCGCTCGGCCAGCACGGGCCCCTCGAAACGGCGTACGCGATCGACGGGAATGCCGGCGAGCTGGGCGACTTCCTCCGCGGACGCACCGGCACGTATCCGCGCCTGGATGTCACGGGGGCGGAGATGGCTCTCCACCTCGATCTCGATCTGGCCGAGGCGGGGACGGTCGCCGCGTACGGCGGCGCGCAGCCGCTCGTCAATCGGAAGCGTGTATTCCGTACTGTCCGCAGCCTTCAGCACCAGCCGTGTGCCGTCGTTAGAGACGGCCACGACACGCAGTTCGGGCATGGGGACCTCCCGGGTGGTGCCTGCCGACGTCACGTGCGTCGCTGCTTCCGCTAGTCGAGTGTGGCCTGCCCGGGTGCAGCCTGCCACAACCTTGCCGAGTTGCCCGGCGTGTCGGGCGCGGGCCCGGGGTCGCCGTTATGGCACGGTTACCTGTTCGCAACGCTAAGTGACGAACTCCATCACCCTGTGCAACGAGCCCCCTCCCGGTGGTCCTGCAAGGCCCCGGACACCCTGGCGGGAGTCCGGACCCAGGGCTGGCAACAGTACTCCATTCGGGCCACTTGCGTGGATCGGCACGCCGCTCAACTTCGAGCGGGGGGCGCTAGTTGGCCGATCCCGGCACCCTTTCGGCGATCGGGGGACGTGGCGCACTTCACGTAATCGGCAGAAACGGAACTTATCGTTTCGCCTGTACGTCCCTTTCTCGTGCGGTCGGTCGATCAAGTACGGGAAAGGCAGGCAAGGTCCGGGAATGCGTGAGAAGCCGGATGTCGGCGGCGAACAGCCGGATGCCGACGGGGAACCGAGGAAGAGGCGGCTGGACCTGAGCGTCCCCCAGGTGGCGGGGAGCGCGGTCGCCGCGGTGGTCGCGGCGAAACTGGCGTCGTACTTCGGTGTCTACGGGACGATCCTGGGCGCCGGGCTGGTCAGTGTGGTCGCCACCTGCGGGGGAACGCTGTTCCAGCACTTCTTCCGGCGCACCGGCGAACAGATCCGTGATGTGACGGTGCCGGCGAGACCGAAGCCCCGGCAGGTGCCGGCTTCCCCCGGCGAGTTCACCGAAGGGACCGTCTACCGCGCGCGGGTCAGGAGCTGGAAGCGGCCGCTCGTCGCGACCGCCCTGGTCTTCGGCGTCACGATGGCCGGAATCACCACGTACGAAACGGTCTCGGGACGGAGCTTCAGCGGCGACGGCACGAGCACGACGGTCGGCGACGCCCTCAAGGGGCACTCGGACGGCTCGGGGAACCACGATTCCGGTACGACACCGTCGGCCGGGACTTCGCCGTCCTCGCCGCCGGCCTCTCGGAAGGCTCCGGCGCCGGTGCCGTCCTCCGACGGCGCCGGATCGGGGGACACGGCCGGCGACGGCGGTGGCACGGCCGCCGTGCCGACCCCGGGGGACGGGGCCTCGGCGGAGCCGGAAGCCGGGGACGGCACCCCGGCTCCCGCCCCCAGCGCGACCGCTACGACCCCAGAACCCTCCGCAAGTAGTCATTCGCAAAGCGCCGGTCCGGATCGAGCCGGTCCCTCAGCGCCGTGAACTCGCCGAAGCGCGGATAGATCCCGGAGAAGTACTCCGCGTCCCGGGTGTGCACCTTGCCCCAGTGCGGCCGGCCCTCGTGCGCGGTGAAGATCCGCTCGGCGGCGGTGAAGTACGCCTGATAGGGGGTGCCCCTGAACATGTGGACGGCGATGTACGCGCTCTCCCGCCCCGACGCCGTGGAGAGGGCGATGTCGTCGGCGGGCGCCGTGCGCACCTCCACGGGAAAGCTGACCTTCAGGGTCGAGCTGTCGACCATCGACTTCAGCTCGCGCAGCGTCTCGACCAGCGCCTCGCGCGGAACCGCGTACTCCATCTCCACGAACCGCACGCGGCGCGGAGAGGTGAAGACCTTGTACGGGATGTCGGTGTAGGTCCGCGCGGACAGCGCGCGGCTGGAGAATCCGGCGATCGAGGGGATGGCCGCGGGAACGGCCCGGCCGAGCATGTTGGCCACCTGGAAGGCGCCGTTGGAGAGGAGCTCGTCCTCGATCCAGCCGCGGACGGGGCCGACCGGGTTCTCGGGACCCGCGCTGCGGTTGTTGCGCTTGGTGTTGCAGTTGCCGGTGTGCGGGAACCAGTAGAACTCGAAGTGCTCGTTCTCGGTGAAGAGTTCCTCGAAGTCGGCGGTGACCCTGTCGAAGGTCATCGGCTCCTCGCGGGCCGTGAGCAGGAAGACGGGCTCCACGGCGAAGGTGATCGCGGTGATGATCCCCAGGGCGCCGATGCCTATACGGGCCGACGCGAAGATCTCCGGGTTCTCGCTCTCGGAGCAGGTCAGCACCGACCCGTCCGCCGTCACCAGTTCGAGCCCCGTGATCTGCGCGGCGATCGAGGCGGAGTCGCGCCCGGTGCCGTGGGTTCCGGTGCTGGTCGCCCCCGAAACCGTCTGCTCCATGATGTCGCCCATGTTCGTGAGCGACAGACCCTCGCGCGCGAGGGCCATGTTGAGCCTCTTGAGCGGGGTGCCCGCCTCGACCGTGACCGTCATGGCCGTGCGGTCGATCTTGCGGATCCCGGTCAACAGTTGAGGCCGGATCAACACGCCGTCGGTCGCGGCGGCAGCCGTGAAGGAGTGCCCGGTGCCGACGGCCTTCACCGTCAGGCCGTCCTCGGCCGCCTTGCGTACGGCGGCGGAGAGTTCGTCCACCGAGGCAGGGGTGACCTCCCGTACGGGAAGGGCGGTGACGTTACCCGCCCAGTTACGCCACGTGCCGCTCTTCTCGCTCACTGCGGTGCTCATGGGACCCTCCCCGCTGCCGAACCGGCCTGCTGAGCCGGCGGTACCCGAGGAAACCGACCGCGACCGCGACGGCCCCGGATGCCGCCGGAACCCCGTACCCGGCCTTCGCCCCGGCGGAGTCGATCACCCAGCCAGCCACGGAGGAACCGAGCGCGACCCCGACGGCGAGACCTGTGCTCACCCAGGTCATGCCTTCGGTCAGTTTCGCGCGAGGTACGTGCTGCTCGATGAGGGACATCGTCGTGATCATCGTGGGAGCGATGGACAGGCCCGAAACGAACAGCGCCACGGCCAGGAACGGCAAGTTTCCGACCAGTAGGAGGGGGATCATACTCACGGCCATCGCGCATATGCCCAGCAGCCACCTGCCTTCCGCGGCCCCCTTGAACTGCAGGAGCCCGAAGACGGCCCCCGCGAGGCAGGAGCCCGCCGCGTACAGGGCCAGGACGATGCTCGCGGCGGCCTTGTGGCCCTGCTCCTCGGCGAAGGCGACGGTGACCACGTCGACGGCTCCGAAGATCGTCCCGGTCGCCACGAACGTGGCCACGAGGACCTGGAGTCCGGCCGAACGGAGTGCCGAGCCGCCGCTGTGCTGTCCGCGCGGATGCGGCCGGGGCTCGGTGGCGCGCTGGGAGGTCAGCCAGAAGACCCCGGCCGTCAGGAAGCAGCCGGCGAGCAGCGGTCCGGCCTCCGGGAACCACACCGTGGACAGGCCGATGGAGATGATCGGCCCGAAGATGAAGCAGATCTCGTCCACCACGGACTCCAGGGAGTACGCGGTGTGCAGTTGCGGGGTGCCTCCGTAGAGGGCCGCCCAGCGGGCCCGGATCATCGCGCCGATGCTCGGGACGCAGCCGATGCCGGCCGCGCACACGAAAAGCACCCAGTCCGGCCATCCGAAGTGCGCGGCGGCCAGCAGCCCCCCGGCCGCCGTGAGCGCGGCGAGGGTCACCGGGCGCAGGACCCGCCGCTGGCCGTGCAGGTCCACCAGTCGCGAGACCTGCGGGCCCATCGCCGCGGCCGCCAGCGCGATGGTCGCCGACAGGGCGCCCGCGAGCCCGTAGCGCCCGGTCAGCTGGGAGATCATCGTGACGACGCCGATGCCCATCATGGACAGCGGCATCCGGCCGAGCAGGCCGGCGGCGGAGAAGCTCCTGGAGCCGGGGGCGGCGAACAGGGCGCGGTAGGGGCTGGGCACGGGAGTCTCCGTCGGCTCGGCTCGGCCCCTCCCCGGCACAGCGGGCGGCCCGAACTTCGGTAAGGCGTGAAGCTGGCCGATACAGCTTACTGGTTAGGCAACCCTAATACAGCCCTCCTGCCTGTCCGGCCCTCGGTCCGGACAGGCCCGTCCGGCCGCCGGGTGCGAGCAGTGTTCTTCCGGGGCGCAGGGCAGCCGCGCGCCTCACCGCCGTCGCCCGCTCGCCACCCCGCCGGTTCTCGCCCGTCGGCGACGGGTGGCAGGATCGGACCCATGCCACAAGCGCTCGATGCCACCCCCTACGACGCCCTGCTCCTGCTCTCGTTCGGCGGCCCCGAGGGCCCGGACGAAGTGGTCCCGTTCCTGGAGAACGTGACGCGGGGCAGGGGCATCCCCAAGGAACGGCTCAAGGAGGTCGGGCAGCACTACTTCCTGTTCGACGGGATCAGCCCCATCAACGACCAGAACCGCTCGCTGCTCGACGCGCTGCGCAAGGACTTCGCCGAGCACGGTCTGGACCTGCCGGTCTACTGGGGCAACCGGAACTGGGCGCCGTACCTGACCGACACGCTGCGCGAGATGGCCGCCGACGGGCGGCGCAGGATCCTGGTGCTGGCCACCAGCGCGTACGCCTCGTACTCGGGCTGCCGACAGTACCGCGAGGATCTCGCGGGGGCCCTGGCCGTCCTGGAGGGGGAGGGGCTGGAGCCGCCGCGGGTCGACAAGCTGCGGCACTACTTCAACCATCCCGGGTTCGTGGAGCCGATGACCGAGGGTGTCCTGAGGTCGCTCGCCGAGCTGCCCGAGGAGGTCAGGGCGGGCGCGCACCTGGTGTTCACCACGCATTCGATCCCGGTCGCGGCGGCCGACACCTCCGGTCCGGCCGGGGGACACGGCGACGGCGGCGCGTACGTCCGGCAGCATCTGGACGTGGCCCGTCTGATCGCGGACGCGGTGCGCACGGAGACCGGGACCGACCACCCGTGGAAGCTCGTGTACCAGTCGCGCTCCGGGGCACCGCACATCCCGTGGCTGGAGCCGGACATCTGCGACCACCTGGAGGAGCTCCACGGGGCGGGGGCACCGGCGGCGGTGATGGTGCCGATCGGGTTCGTCTCGGACCACATGGAGGTCCGGTACGACCTGGACACCGAGGCACGGGCGAAGGCGCAGGAACTGGGGCTGCCGGTGCGCCGTTCGGCCACCGTGGGCTCCGATTCCCGGTTCGCCGCGGCGATCCGGGACCTGGTCCTGGAGCGGGCCGCGAGCGAGAGCGGACGGCAGGTGACCCGGTGCGCCCTCGGCACGCTGGGCGCCGGTCACGACCTGTGCCCGGTGGGCTGCTGCCCGGCCCGCACGCCCAAGCCCGCCGCCGCGGGCGCCGACAGCCCCTACGCGTGAGGAACCACGTGACCGAGCCCCTGCACACCGAACTCCTCCAGCTCGCGCACGAGGCCGCCCGCCGCGCGGGTGAGCTGCTGCGCGACGGCCGCCCGGCGGACCTCGCGGTCGCCGCCACCAAGTCCAGCCCGATCGACGTCGTCACCGAGATGGACATCGCCGCCGAGAAGCTGATCACCTCGCTGATCGCCGAGCGCCGCCCCGACGACGGCTTCCTCGGCGAGGAGGGCGCCGTCACCGAGGGGACCAGCGGCGTCCGCTGGATCGTCGATCCGCTCGACGGCACGGTCAACTACCTGTACGGGCTGCCGACCTGGGCGGTGTCCATCGCGGCCCAGCAGGGCGGTGAGACCGTCGTCGGCGTCGTGGCGGTCCCCATGCGCGGCGAGACCTGCCACGCGGTCCGCGGCCGGGGTGCCTGGGCCTCCGGCGCCCGGGTGGGCGAACGCCGGCTGGCGTGCCGCCCGTCGCCGCCGCTCGACCAGGCCCTGGTCTCGACCGGCTTCAACTACGTGACCGAGGTCAAGACCCATCAGGCCGACGTGGCCCAGCGGCTGATCCCGCTGGTGCGCGACATCCGGCGCTCCGGCTCGGCGGCGGTCGACCTGTGCGACGTCGCGGCCGGACGCCTCGACGGGTACTACGAGCGTGGTCTGCACCCCTGGGATCTCGCGGCAGGGGACCTGATCGCCCGGGAAGCGGGCGCGGTGACCGGTGGACGCCCCGGAGAAGGCCCCACGGGCGATCTCGCGGTGGCGGCCTCCCCGGGCGTCTTCGAGCCCCTCCAGCGGCTCCTGGAGGACTTCGGGGCCTGGCACGACTGACGGTCCGGACAGGCGGGCGTCGGAAGGCGAAAACGGAGCGGGGCCCCGGTACTGGATCGATACCGGGGCCCCGCTCTCGTACGTGCTGATCAGACGCGTGTGGCGCCGACCTCCACACCGTGCTCCGCGGCAAGGCGGTGCAGGTCGTCCAGCTCGGCCTGCTCGACCTCCGCGAGGAAGTCGTCGCCTGTTTCGCGAGCCCGCGTCAGGTCGGTCTCGGTCGCCCTTATGCGCTGCAGAAGTCCTGTGGTGAATGCGTCCATGCTGCGCCCCCTCGTCCTGGGTCGTGGGTCGGGTGGCACGGGGGTGTGCCGATGGAAGGGGCGATCACGTCTCCGAATGGGGTGCCCAGCGCTGCCCGGTCTGGGCGGCGACGGTGCCGGACACCCACGCCCGCTCTGCGAAAGCGTTGGACGTACCACTATGTGGCTTGCCACATGCAGAGCGTGATCGCGGGGTGTAAAGCCGTCCTCCCCCCGCTCTCTTCCGCGGAAACCTCAACTCGACGAGAAAATCTCGCATTCCCGGTCCCCCGGGCGCGCTTCCCTCGCGCCTCCCCCGTCTTACAGCCGGTTTATGGCCGAAACGGGCAGGATGGAGCTCTCATCCGTGACGGACCTGCCCGCGTGGTGCGCTGAAACGTGCCCGCCGGTGGACAGAGGAAGGACAAGCGACGTGCGCGTACTCGTCGTCGAGGACGAGCAGCTGCTCGCCGATGCGGTGGCCACCGGACTGCGCCGGGAGGCCATGGCCGTCGACGTCGTGTACGACGGCGCGGCCGCGCTGGAGCGCATCGGGGTCAACGACTACGACGTGGTCGTCCTGGACCGCGACCTCCCGCTCGTGCACGGGGACGACGTCTGCCGGAAGATCGTCGAGCTCGGCGTGCCCACGCGCGTGCTGATGCTGACCGCGTCCGGCGACGTCAGCGACCGTGTCGAGGGTCTGGAGATCGGCGCCGACGACTACCTCCCCAAGCCGTTCGCGTTCAGCGAGCTGACCGCACGCGTGCGTGCCCTGGGACGTCGTACGAGCGTGCCGCTGCCGCCGGTCCTGGAGCGTGCCGGCATCAAGCTCGACCCCAACCGCCGCGAGGTCTTCCGCGACGGCAAGGAGGTCCAGCTCGCCCCGAAGGAGTTCGCCGTCCTGGAGGTCCTGCTGCGCAGCGAGGGAGCGGTGGTCTCCGCGGAGCAGCTCCTGGAGAAGGCCTGGGACGAGAACACGGACCCGTTCACCAACGTCGTGCGCGTGACCGTCATGACGCTGCGGCGCAAGCTCGGCGAGCCCGCCGTGATCGTCACCGTGCCCGGTTCCGGGTACAGGATCTGATCGACCGTGGCCACCACCCCCGCGCCGCCCGCGGCGCCACCGAAGCCCACCTGGGACCCCAGAAGGACGGAGCCGCCCTTCCCCTGGCTGCGTCCCACGATCCGCATACGTCTGACGCTGCTGTACGGCGGCATGTTCCTGATCGCCGGCATCATGCTGCTGTCGATCATCTACCTGCTCGCGGCGCAGGCGCTGAACGTCGGCAGCGACCTCCCCTTCCAGATCATTTCCGGGAAGGTCGGCAGCAACGTCTGCAACCTCCCGCTGAACCCCTCGGCGGACGAGCTGAACCGCGCGATGGCCGACTGCGTGAACCGGCAGCGCCAGCACGCCCTCGACGATCTGCTCAGCCGCTCGCTGCTCGCCCTGCTCGGCCTCGCGGTCATCGCCTTCGCGTTCGGCTACGCGATGGCGGGCCGCGTCCTGTCGCCGCTCGGCCACATCACCCGCACCGCGCGCGCGGTGGCCGGCTCCGACCTGTCCCGGCGGATCGAGCTGGACGGCCCCGACGACGAGCTGAAGGAGCTCGCGGACACCTTCGACGACATGCTGGAGCGGCTGCAGCGGGCCTTCACCGCGCAGCAGCGGTTCGTCGGGAACGCCTCGCACGAACTGCGCACACCCCTCGCGATCAATCGCACGCTCCTGGAGGTGCACCTCTCGGGGCCCGGAGTGCCGACGGAGATGCAGCAGCTCGGCAAGACGCTGCTCGCCACGAACGAGCGCAGCGAGCAGCTCGTCGAGGGCCTGCTGCTGCTCGCCCGCAGCGACAACCAGATCGTCGAGCGCAAGCCGGTGGACCTCGCCGAGGTCGCCTCGCAGGCCATCGACCAGGTGCACGCCGAGGCCGAGGCCAAGGGCGTGGAGATCCGCGGGCAGCGTGCTCCGGTGGTCGTCCAGGGCAACGGCGTCCTCCTGGAGCGGATCGCCCTGAACCTCGTCCAGAACGCCGTCCGGTACAACGTGCCGCAGGACGGCTGGGTCGAGGTCACGACGGACACGGAGCACGGCCGGGCGGTCCTGGAGGTGTCGAACACGGGACCGGTCGTTCCCGCGTACGAGGTGGACAATCTTTTCGAGCCCTTCCGGCGGCTGCGCACGGAGCGTACGGGCAGCGACAAGGGCGTGGGCCTCGGCCTGTCGATCGTCCGGTCGGTGGCCCGTGCGCACGGAGGCCACATCGTCGCTCGGCCTCGAGAAGGGGGTGGTCTCGTGATGCGCGTCACCCTTCCCATCTGAGACCATGTCGCGGACACACGGTGATGTTCGCTTTGCGCGGAATTTTCGGGTCACCCACCCGAGTGACCCGTGTGTGATCGATCACAAGGACGATTTTCGGTCCATCTACCCTCCGTGATCATGTGACCTGCCGGAAAGCCGGGAAAATCCGGGTTTTCGGGGGTCCCGATCACGGGAAGTACACGGTGGGGCTCCTTTGAAGTGCGGCCTTGGGACCGTGTACGGTCCGCATCGCCATCCAAGCCGATCACTCTCGATGAGTCCGGTTGGGTGTCGATTGAGTAACAGACCTTGATGTGAGGCAAAATCTCCGCCTCGGGTCGGGCACAAGTCCGGCCTCTCACGCGTTACGTGCGCTGGAGACACCGCAGACACCCAGAGGGGGAGAGCGACAATGGCAACGGATTACGACACCCCGCGCAAGACCGACGACGACGTCGACTCGGACAGCCTTGAAGAACTGAAGGCTCGCCGGAACGACAAGTCGACCTCGTCCGTCGACGTAGATGAGTTCGAGGCCGCCGAAGGCCTGGAGCTGCCCGGTGCGGACCTCTCGAACGAAGAGCTGGCCGTCCGGGTGCTGCCCAAGCAGCAGGACGAGTTCACCTGCATGAGCTGCTTCCTGGTGCACCACCGCAGCCAGCTGGCCCGCGAGAAGAACGGTCAGCCGATCTGCCGCGACTGCGACTGAGGCAGGGTCGGCCGTGACCGGCTCGACCCGACCCTGGAAGCGCCGCCTCCCCTCGGGGGCGGCGGACGAAGGGCCCGCCAAGGGCCCTGAAGGCGTGCGTGACGACGGGCGGGGCTCTTCCGAACAGGGATCAGCCTCGCTCGACCGAACGGGCGTCACGGACGGCCTGACGGCCCCCACGGACACTTCCTCGCCCGTCGCGAGGCGTCGCGTGGAGGCTGTTCGGGACGGCGTCAGGAGGAGCGTCACGAGAAGTGGCGTCCGGGCCCGGGCGGGCCTGGCGTATGTCACCGACCGCATCATCGACATCGCCCCGAGGATTCCCGTACGGGACCTCGCCGCCCTCCGCAGACAGTTCCCGGGCCTCGGCCCCGAGGAGATCGCGGACAAGCTCGTCGCGGGCGCCGCCGCCGCGACGTCCACCGTCGGTGCCGGGATCGGCGCCGCCGCGATGCTGCCGGTGCCGCCCGCCATGCCCACGGAGCTGGCCGCCGAGATCACCGCCGTCGCCGCGATCGAGCTGAAGCTGATCGCCGAACTCCACGAGGTCTACGGCCTGCGTCCGCAGGGCAGCCTCAAGGAGCGCAGTACGGCCTATCTGCACTCCTGGTCGGGCGAGCGCGGCATCGACGTGGCCAGACCCATGACGATCAACGCCGCGCTGGGCGGCCAGATGAAGCGCGAGCTGCGCCAGCAGATCATGAAACGAACGGTCCGGGACCTGCCCAACCTGATGCCGTTCATGATCGGAGCGACCGTGGGGGCGGTGATGAACCGCCGCGACACCAGACGCGTGGCGGGCCACATCCGCAAGGACCTGCGCAAGATGCAGGTTCCGTGGGACGCGCTCCCGCAGCTGCCGCCGCTGGAGAAGCCGATCGATCCGGTGCGGATCGGGGAGATTCCGACCGACCTCGGGCACTGAGACCGTCGGCACGGCCGGCTCCGGCGGGCGGGACCGGTGCGTGCCCCGCGCTCGTGGCACGCCCGGGGCCGGAAGCCCGGCGGCCCTCTCAGCTGCTCTCCGCGGACCGGCCCGCCTGCCGTGCCGTCTCCAGGGCGGCGGCCAGGCGCTCCGGCTCCCGCGTCGACAGATACAGGTAGGGCGTCGGATCCGCCGGGTCCGTGACCTGCACGCGCAGTGCCCCCGGGATGTACGAGCGCAGGAGCATGAAGGCGCGGGTGTCGGCCTTGTACGTACGCCAGGCGCGCGCTTCCTCCGGGTCCATGATCTCCGTGTCCCCGAGGGCCGAGACCGGGATCCTGGCGTCGCCGGCGATCAGCGAGTCACCGACCACGCGGATGCGGATCGAGCCGTACGAGCTGGCCGCGACCGCCGCGACCGCGGTTCCGCCGACGAGCGCTCCGAGCATCGGCAGCGTGCCGAACGGGAGGAAGACCAGGGCCAGGGCGAGTCCGACCAGGAAGCTGATCACCCACCACGACCGGGGCGCGGTGAGGCGTTCTTCGTACGGGGATGCGGAGAGCTGCATGACGCCAAGCTTGGCACGGTGCGAAGACTTGATGGACGCGCGGGTAAGGTCTGCGCCTGTGAGTGGTACTTCCGCAGCTCTGACGCCTCCCGCCGACGCCGTCGCGCCGGTGCGGCACCCTGACGCGCCCGCCCCCGGAGAGCTCCTCGGAGCACACTACGAACACTGTTTCGGGTGCGGTGGAGCGCAGCCCCACGGGCTCCATCTGGAGGCCCGCGCGGGCGAGGGCGTGACGATCACGGCGGAGTTCACCGTGCGCCCCGTCCACCAGGGTGCCCCCGGGCTCGCGCACGGCGGTGTTCTCGCCACCGCGCTCGACGAGACGCTCGGCTCGCTGAACTGGCTGCTGCGGACGATCGCCGTGACCGGACGCCTGGAGACCGACTTCCGGCGCCCCGTACCCGTCGACACCGTGCTGTATCTGGAGGCCGAGGTCACAGCCGTGGCCGGCCGGAAGATCTACTGCACCGCCACCGGGCGGATCGGCGGCCCCGACGGGCCCGTCGCCGTCCGCGCGGACGCCCTCTTCGTCGAGGTGAAGGTCGACCACTTCATCGACAACGGCCGCCCGGAGGAGATCCGCGCGGCGATGAGCGACCCGGACCAGATCCGGCGAGCCCGTGCCTTCGAGGTGAACCCGTGACCCGTAGCCCCGGGGCGACCGAGCCCCGTCCAGAAGTTCCCGTGATGATCAGGCGCGTCGACCCGGACGTCCCGCTCCCCGAGTACGCGCACCCCGGTGACGCGGGAGCCGATCTGCGCACCACCGAGAGCCGCGAGCTGAAGCCCGGTGAGCGGGCCGTGCTGCCGACGGGCGTGGCCATCGCGCTGCCCGAGGGGTACGCGGCCTTCGTGCACCCCCGGTCCGGCCTCGCCGCCCGCTGCGGTGTAGCCCTCGTGAATGCCCCGGGGACGGTGGATGCCGGGTACCGTGGGGAGATCAAGGTGATCGTGGTGAATCTCGATCCGCGCGAGTCGGTGCGGTTCGAGCGCTTCGACCGGATTGCTCAACTGGTCGTCCAGCAGGTCGAGAAGGTCCGCTTCCAGGAGGTCGCGGAACTTCCCGAATCGGCGCGGGCCGCAGGGGGCTTCGGGTCCACCGGCGGTCATGCCGCCGTGGACAGCACAACGGGTGGGAATCGATACGCTTCGGTCGTATCCGACCGGGAAGGACAGTGACGTGTTCGGACGTCGCAAGAAGGGCAGTGCCGCCGAGGACGCGGCGGGCGAGGCCGAGCAGGTCGTCGACGGCGTCGACACTGAGGCGGACGAGAACGCGGAGCGCGAGCGCGTGAGGCTCGAACCCGAGCCGCGCCCCGACGGGCCCTGGGACAGTGAAGAGGTGCGTGACCCGGCCGAGGGCCGGGTGGACCTCGGTGGTCTGTTCGTGCCCGGAGTCGACGGCATGGAACTGCGGGTCGAGGTCGCGGGCGACGCGATCGTCGCGGCGACCGTCGTCGTCAACGACAGCGCCGTGCAGCTCCAGGCCTTCGCCGCTCCCAAGCGCGAGGGCATCTGGGGCGAGGTGCGCGAGGAGATCGCCACCGGGATCACCCAGCAGGGCGGTGTCATCGACGAGGTCGAGGGCCCGCTGGGCTGGGAGCTGCGGGCGCAGGTGCCGGTCCAGCTGCCGGACGGCACGGGCGGCTTCCAGGTCGTGCGGTTCGTCGGCGTGGACGGCCCCCGCTGGTTCCTGCGCGGAGTGATCTCCGGGCAGGGCGCGGTGCAGCCGCAGGCCGCGGGTCTGCTGGAGCAGATCTTCCGGGACACGGTCGTCGTCCGCGGCGAGGGCCCGATGGCCCCGCGCGACCCGATCGTCCTGAAGCTGCCGAACGACGCGCAGATGGTCCCCGAGGGCGTTCAGCAGGAGGACCAGAGCGGCTCCCGCTTCTCCGGAGGCATGGGACAGCTGCAGCGCGGACCGGAGATCACCGAAGTCCGCTAGACGGACGACGGACAGTCGAAGAGACGGGCGACGAAAGGGCCGCACCCCTTGGGGTGCGGCCCTTTCCCGTGCGCGGATCGGGCTCCGGTGTGGGGCTCGCGAGGGCTTCCTCACGCGGCTCGTGCGGGTGTCCGTACGCGGTTCGTGCGGGCGGGCTCGCGAGGGCGTCCGTGCGCGATTCGTCCGGCCCTCTGTGGGCGAGGCCCCAAAGTGCGCGCCTCGCTGGTTTCTGTATGTGAACGATGGTTGAGCAGCAGCTCCTTCTTCAGGCCTTGACGGAAGCTTGGTCCGTACCTATGGTCACCGGCCAGCGCACCATGTTCAGCATCCCGTGTGTCATTCACATACAAGAATGGATGGCTCTGCATGTCCGACACCCCCACTCGGCATTGCCGTAGACGGCGCCCGGCCTTCCTCGCCACCGTCGCCGCCGCGACCGCCGCACTCGTCGGCACCCTCCTGTCCGGGCCCGGCGCACACCGGGCCGACGCGGCGCCCGCCGCCTTCGTCCACCCCGGAGTCACCGTCTCCAGAGGACAGCTCGACTTCGTCCGCACCCAGGTCCTGGCCGGCGCCCAGCCCTGGAAGGGCGCCTACGACCAGATGACGGCGAGCAAGTACGCCTCGCTCACGCGCACCCCCGCGCCCCGTGCGACCGTCGAGTGCGGCTCGTACTCCAACCCGAACTACGGCTGCACGGACGAGCGCGAGGACGCGATCGCCGCGTACACCGACGCCCTCGCCTGGTACATCACGCGCGACGACCGGTACGCCAAGAAGTCGATCGAGCTGATGGACGCCTGGTCCGCGGTGATCAAGTCCCACACCAACAGCAACGCGCCCCTGCAGACCGGCTGGGCGGGCTCCTCCTGGCCCAAGGCCGCCGAGATCATCAAGTACACGTACACCGGCACCTGGGCGAACTCCGGCCGCTTCGCGAGCATGCTGCGCGACGTCTACCTCCCCGAGGTCATCAACGGTTCCAATTCCAACGGGAACTGGGAGCTGTCGATGATGGAGGCCGCGGTCGGCATCTCCGTCTTCCTGGAGGACAAGACCTCGTACGACAAGGCCATGGCGAGGTTCCGGACGCGCACCGCGGCGTACGTCTATCTCTCCACCGACGGCGCCGTGCCGAAGACCGTGCCGAGCCAGAACCTCGACACCACCGCGAAGATCGTCAGCTACTGGCAGGGGCAGTCCACCTTCGTCACCGGGCTGACCCAGGAGACCTGCCGCGACCTCACCCACACCGGGTACGGCATCTCGGCCATCTCGCACATCGCCGAGACCAGCCGCATCCAGGGACAGGACCTGTACGGCACCGACGTCGGGGAACGGCTGCGTCAGGCGCTCGGCTTCCAGGCGAAGTACCAGCTCGGCACGGCCGTGCCCGGCTGGCTCTGCGGCGGCTCGCTGAACCTCGGACTCGGCCCGGTCACCGAGGTCGGCTACAACGCCCTGCACAACCGCCTGGGCATCGCGATGACCAACACCCAGGCACTCACCCAGCAGAACCGCCCGGCCGGCAGCAACAACCTCTTCGTCGCGTGGGAGACGCTGACGCACGGCGACAATCCCGCGTGAACCGAAGCGGGGGTCTCGTCCGATGAGGCAATGAGGGACCGGGCGACCGGCCGGGAGACCGGCGCCCGGTCCACGGGGATCATCGGGAGGGAACATGAGCCGAACCGTCACGCGTACCACCGGCACTGTCGCCGACGCCGGCACCACCACGGTGACCAGTACGGTTCCACGCCGGACCGCGTGGAACCGTACGAGGCCGCGCGGGGCATCAGGGTTGCGTCAAGGACGTTCCCCGGCGGGCCGTTCGTCCCCTTCGCCGGGAACCCTGGCCGTAAGGTCGACGCTGCGTACACAGCGGTGACAGGAAGACAATAAGGTCATGGGACGCGGCAAGCTTCGGATCTATCTCGGTGCGGCACCGGGCGTGGGCAAGACGTACTCGATGCTCTCCGAGGCGCACCGCCGCGTCGAGCGCGGGACGGACTGCGTGGTGGCGTTCGTCGAGCACCACGAGCGGCCGCGCACCGAGGTGATGCTGCACGGCCTGGAGCAGATGCCGCGCAAGGAGCTGGAGTACCGGGGCGCCGTCTTCAGCGAGATGGACGTCGACACCGTGCTCGGCCGCGCTCCGGCCGTCGCCCTGGTGGACGAACTGGCGCACACGAACGTGCCCGGTTCCCGCAACGCCAAGCGTTGGCAGGACGTGGAGGAACTGCTCGCCGCCGGCATCGACGTCGTCTCCACCGTCAACATCCAGCACCTGGAGTCACTGGGTGACGTCGTCGAGTCGATAACGGGTGTACGGCAGCGCGAGACCGTGCCGGACGAGGTGGTGCGGCGGGCGGACCAGATCGAGCTGGTCGACATGTCGCCGCCCGCACTGCGCCGCCGCATGGCCCACGGCAACATCTACAAACCCGACAAGGTCGACGCGGCCCTGTCCAACTACTTCCGTCCGGGCAACCTCACCGCCCTGCGCGAGCTCGCGCTGCTGTGGGTCGCCGACCGGGTCGACGAATACCTGACCGAGTACCGCAGCGAGCACCAGGTCTCCAAGATCTGGGGATCGCGGGAGCGGATCGTCGTCGGTCTGACCGGCGGTCCGGAGGGCCGGACGCTGATCCGGCGTGCCGCGCGGCTGGCCGAGAAGGGAGCGGGCGGCGAGGTCATGGCCGTCTACATCGCCCGCAGCGACGGCCTCACCTCCGCCTCGCCGAAGGAGCTGGCCGTCCAGCGCACCCTGGCCGAGGACCTCGGCGGCACCTTCCACCACGTGGTCGGCGACGACATCCCCGCCGCACTGCTGGACTTCGCGCGCGGTGTCAACGCCACCCAGATCGTGCTCGGCTCCTCCCGCCGCAAGACCTGGCAGTACGTCTTCGGCCCGGGCGTCGGCGCCACGGTCGCCCGGGAGTCCGGCCCCGACCTGGACGTCCACATCGTCACCCACGAAGAGGTCGCCAAGGGGCGCGGTCTGCCGGTGGCGCGCGGAGCACGGCTCGGGCGTTCCCGGATCATCTGGGGCTGGGCGGTCGGCATCGGCGGTCCCGTGGTCATGGCCCTGCTCCTGAACACCATCGACCTCGGCCTCGCCAACGACATGCTGCTGTTCCTGGCGGTGACGGTCGCGGCCGCCCTGCTCGGCGGTCTGCTCCCGGCCCTCGCCTCCGCGGCCTTCGGCTCCCTGCTGCTGAACTACTTCTACACACCGCCCCTGCACCGGCTGACCGTCGCCGACCCGAAGAACATCGTCGCCATCGTGATCTTCGTGGGCGTCGCCGTCTCCGTGGCGTCGGTGGTGGACCTGGCGGCCCGCCGCACCCACCAGGCGGCGCGGCTGCGGGCCGAGTCGGAGATCCTCTCCTTCCTGGCGGGCAGCGTGCTGCGCGGCGAGACCAGCCTGGAAGCGCTGCTGGAGCGCGTCCGGGAGACCTTCGGGATGGAGTCGGTCGCGCTGCTGGAGCGCGCGGGCGACGTCGACCCGTGGACCTGCGCGGGCAGCGCCGGACCCGCGCCCGCGACCCGCCCCGAGGACGCCGACGTCGACATGCCGGTCGGTGACCACATGGCGCTCGCGCTGTCCGGACGGGTGCTGCCCGCCTCCGACCGCCGGGTCCTGGCCGCCTTCGCCGCGCAGGCCGTGGTGGTCCTGGACCGCCAGCGCCTCCAGTCCGAGGCGGACCAGGCCAAGGAGCTGGCCGAGGGCAACCGCATCCGCACCGCCCTGCTGGCCGCCGTGAGCCACGACCTGCGCACCCCGCTCGCCGGGATCAAGGCGGCCGTCTCGTCCCTGCGCTCCGACGACGTGGCCTGGTCCGAGGAGGACCGGGCCGAACTCCTCGAAGGCATCGAGGACGGAGCGGACCGCCTCGACCATCTGGTGGGCAACCTGCTGGACATGTCCCGGCTCCAGACCGGCACGGTCACCCCGCTGTTCCGCGAGATCGACCTCGACGAGGTCGTCCCGATGGCCCTCGGCGGCGTCCCCGAGGACAGCGTGGACCTGGACATCCCGGAGAGCCTGCCGATGGTCGCCGTCGACGCCGGACTCCTGGAGCGCGCCGTCGCCAACCTCGTCGAGAACGCCGTCAAGTACAGCCCCGTCGACGAACGGGTCCTGGTCGCCGCGAGCGCCATGGCCGACCGCGTGGAGGTACGCGTGGTGGACCGTGGCCCCGGCGTCCCGGACGACGCCAAGGATCGTATTTTCGCGCCCTTCCAGCGCTACGGAGACGCCCCGCGCGGCACCGGAGTGGGCCTCGGCCTCGCGGTCGCCCGCGGCTTCGCCGAGGCGATGGGCGGCACCCTCAACGCCGAGGACACCCCCGGCGGCGGACTCACCATGGTGCTCACGGTGCGGGCGGTGGACCACCGGCCCGGCCTGGCCGCCCGATCAGCAGTCGCAGAAAGGCAGGCTTCATGACCCGGGTCCTCGTGGTCGACGACGAGCCGCAGATCACCCGAGCCCTCGTGATCAATCTGAAGGCACGCAAGTACGAGGTCGACGCGGCCCCCGACGGAGCCACCGCACTCCAGCTCGCCGCCGCCCGCCACCCCGACGTCGTCGTGCTCGACCTCGGCCTGCCCGACATGGACGGCGTCGAGGTGATCAAGGGGCTGCGCGGCTGGACCCGCGTGCCGATCCTCGTACTGTCCGCCCGGCACTCCTCGGACGAGAAGGTCGAGGCCCTCGACGCGGGCGCCGACGACTACGTCACCAAGCCCTTCGGCATGGACGAGCTGCTCGCCCGGCTGCGTGCCGCCGTCCGCCGCGCGGAGCCCACCGGGGGCGGTGAGGACGACGTGATCGTGGAGACCGCGGGGTTCACCGTCGACCTGGCGGCGAAGAAGGTGCACCGCGACGGGCGGGACGTCCGGCTCACCCCCACGGAATGGCATCTGCTGGACGTGCTCGTCCGCAACACGGGCCGGCTCGTCGGCCAGAAGCAGCTGCTCCAGGAGGTCTGGGGCCCGTCCTACGGGACCGAGACCAACTACCTGCGGGTCTACATGGCCCAGCTGCGCCGCAAGCTGGAGGTGGACCCCTCGCACCCGAAGCACTTCATCACCGAACCGGGGATGGGATACAGATTCGAGCGGTGACGCGGGCGTGCCCCGCCGGACACCCGCGCGGTCGTCCGATCGGGCGGAGTCCGGGGCCGGTTCGGGCAGCGGTGCCGCCGGTACGAAGCTGTCGGCGCCCCCCGGTACGCTTTCGGTATGAGTGCTGTTCCTCGTTCCGAAAAGCCGGCGGGCCGCTTCCGGCGCATGATGGACCGGCTCTCCTCGTCCCAGGAGGACCTGGAGTCCGAGGAGCTGCGGGAGGACGCGGCGACCGCGGGCTGCACCCGGATCGGTGACTGCCACGACCGGCAGATAGTCACGGTTACTGGTACCTTGCGCACGGTCACTCTGCGGCCGAGGGCCGGTGTCCCGGCCCTGGAGGCCGAGCTGTTCGACGGCTCGGCCGCCCTGGACGTGGTCTGGCTCGGCCGCCGCTCCATCGTCGGCATCGAGCCCGGACGCAAGCTGATCGCCTCCGGCCGTATCTCGATGAGCCGGGGCCGTAGGGTGTTGTTCAATCCGAAGTACGAACTCAGACCCCTCGGACGGGAGTAGCCGGTGACGTCGCTCGACAAGCCGACCGAAGACGCCCAGGACGCCCAGGACGATGCGCGGGCGGTGACCGAGGCCGCACTCTTCGAGGCGTTCGGCGGCGTGCGGGGCATGGTCGAAACCGTGATGCCGGGCCTGCTCTTCGTCACCATCTTCACGATCAACAAGGACCTGCACTGGGCGGCGATCGCCGCCCTCGCCGTGTCCCTGCTGCTCGTCGTGATCCGCCTGGTGCGGCGCGACACCGTGAAGCACGCCTTCAGCGGTGTCTTCGGCGTCGCCTTCGGCGTGGTCTTCGCGATGATGACGGGCAACGCCAAGGACTTCTACCTGCCGGGCATGCTCTACACGCTCGGGCTGGCCGTCGCCTACATCGCGACGACCCTCGCGGGCGTCCCGCTGATCGGTCTGATGCTCGGCCCGGTCTTCAAGGAGAACCTCTCCTGGCGCACCCGCAACCCCGGCCGGAAGCAGGCGTACACGAAGGCCAGTTGGGCCTGGGGCCTGATCATGCTCGCCAAGTGCGCGGTGCTCTTCCCGCTCTACTGGTGGGGCGACACGACCCAGTTCGGCTGGGTCCTGATCGCTCTGAAGATCCCGCCCTTCCTGCTCGCCGTCTGGCTCACCTGGGTCTTCCTGGCCAAGGCGCCGCCGCCCATCGACGTGTTCGCGGAGATGGAGGCCGAGGAGCAGGCGGAGAAGGAGCGCAAGGCCGCCTTCGCGAGCGAGCGCGGTGACGCCCCGGCCCCGGCCAGGCACCGCCGCCAGGCGTGAGCCACGTACGGCTGAGGACGCCCGCGGGCGACTGAGCGCGAGCCGCGCTCCGACTGCGACACGCTTGCGGTCCGACTGAGCACGAGCCGCGCTCCTGCCGCGGCAGGCCTGTGGCAGGACCGTGGTACGACGAAGGGGGCGCCCGGAGAATCTCCGGGCGCCCCCTTCGTCGTACCACGGCGCGGGGCCTTCTCCCGCCGGCGGAGGCCGTACCGCCGACGGGAGGCAACGGCTACTTCGTCGTGCTCGTGTCGCGGCGCACCGACAGCAGGTCCTCGAGCTGCTCCTCGCGGGCCTGGGCGGCCACGAAGAGGAGTTCGTCGCCCGCCTCCAGGGAGTCCTCCCGGGAGGGGGTCAGGACGCGGGTGCCGCGGATGATGGTCACCAGCGAGGTGTCCTCCGGCCACGCGACGTCGCCGACGGTCGTGCCGGCCAGGGCGGACTCCGGCGGCAGGGTCAGCTCGACGAGGTTGGCGTCGCCGTGGCTGAAGCGCAGCAGCCGCACCAGGTCGCCGACGCTGACGGCCTCCTCCACGAGCGCCGACATCAGGCGCGGGGTGGAGACGGCGACGTCCACGCCCCAGGACTCGTTGAAGAGCCACTCGTTCTTGGGGTTGTTCACACGGGCGACGACGCGCGGGACCCCGTACTCGGTCTTCGCGAGCAGCGAGACCACGAGGTTCACCTTGTCGTCGCCGGTGGCCGCGATGACCACGTTGCAGCGCTGCAGCGCGGCCTCGTCCAGGGAGGTGATCTCACAGGCGTCGGCGAGCAGCCACTCCGCCTGCGGGACGCGCTCGACCGAGATGGCGGTCGGCGCCTTGTCGATCAGCAGGATCTCGTGGCCGTTCTCCAGCAGTTCGCCCGCGATCGAGCGGCCCACGGCACCGGCACCGGCAATGGCGACTCTCATCAGTGCCCCGCCTCTTCTTCAGGGCCCTTGGCGAAAGCCGCCTCGACCTTGTCCACCTCGTCGGTGCGCATCATCACGTGCACCAGGTCGCCCTCCTGCAGCACGGTCTGCGAGCTGGGCAGGACCGCTTCGCCCAGCCGGGTGAGGAAGGCTACGCGTACGCCCGTCTCGTCCTGGAGGCGGCTGATCTTGTGGCCCACCCAGGCGACGGAGGTGTGCACCTCGGCGAGCTGCACCCCGCCCGTGGGGTCGCGCCACAGGGGCTCGGCGCCCGAGGGCAGCAGCCGGCGGAGCATCTGGTCGGCCGTCCAGCGGACGGTGGCGACGGTCGGAATGCCGAGGCGCTGGTAGACCTCGGCGCGACGCGGGTCGTAGATGCGGGCGGCGACGTTCTCGATGCCGAACATCTCGCGGGCCACCCGGGCGGCGATGATGTTCGAGTTGTCACCGCTGGAGACCGCCGCGAACGCGCCGGCCTCCTCGATGCCCGCCTCGCGCAGGGTGTCCTGGTCGAAGCCGACTCCGGTGACACGACGGCCGCCGAACCCGGAGCCCAGCCGCCTAAAAGCGGTGGGGTCCTGGTCGATCACGGCGACCGTGTGCCCCTGTTGCTCCAGGTTCTGGGCAAGAGCGGAACCTACTCTTCCGCAGCCCATGATGACGATGTGCACGACCGTCCTTCCGCATGAATGGTTACGGCTCAGGCTAAACAGGGTCTCAGACCGCCGCCCAAGCTACACACGCATGGTCGGCCGGGGGCATCCTTGAGCAGGTTCGGCCGTGCCTTTTTCGCGGAGAACGTTCGCGGAACGGCGCTGAACGGTGCTCAAGGGCCCTGAACGGCGCCGGACGCGAGGTCGGCGCCGTGTGTGCCGCGAACGCCGGGGGCAGCGCTGGGGCGGCGCCGCGTGATGCCGCGGACGCCCTCGGGGTCAGCGCCGTGTGATGCTGCGAACACTCGCGAGGGTCAGGATTCCGAGGCCGGCCAGTGCGACGGCCGCGCCGACGAGCTCAGCGGTCAGGTGCATGGGTCCTCCAGGACGCTCGGGAACGGGGTTTTGTCATATAGACACGGGGACCTCCGGGGCCACGGAATCCGCAGCCGGAGCCCGCCCCGATTTCACCCGGAGAGCAGACGACGGGCCGAAGAGGGACGGCGGGTGGGCGACAGCCAGTTCGAACCCCTACGATTCCCTGTTGTGTCCAAACTGACCGACGTGCCCAAGCGGATCCTCATCGGGCGCGCACTGCGCAGCGACCGGCTGGGGGAAACGCTTCTGCCGAAGCGCATCGCCCTTCCCGTTTTCGCATCCGACCCGCTCTCCTCCGTGGCGTACGCGCCCGGCGAAGTGCTGCTGGTCCTCTCCATCGCGGGCGTGTCGGCCTACCACTTCAGCCCCTGGATCGCGGTCGCGGTCGTCGTGCTGATGTTCACGGTGGTCGCGTCCTACCGCCAGAACGTGCATGCCTATCCGAGCGGCGGCGGCGACTACGAGGTCGCCACCACCAACCTCGGGCCGCGGGCCGGCCTCACGGTCGCCAGTGCGCTGCTCGTCGACTACGTCCTCACCGTCGCCGTCTCCATCGCCTCCGGCATCGAGAACCTCGGCTCCGCGGTGCCGTTCGTGGTGGAGCACAAGGTGTTCTGCGCGGTCGCCGTCATCGTGCTGCTCACGCTGATGAACCTGCGCGGGGTCAAGGAGTCCGGAAAGCTCTTCGCGATCCCGACGTACGTCTTCGTCGCCGGCGTCTTCATCATGATCGCCTGGGGCGCGTTCCGCGGGCTCGTGCTCGGCGACACCATGCTGGCGCCGACCGCCGAGTACCACATCAAGGCCGAGCACCAGGGGCTCGCGGGCTTCGCCCTCGTCTTCCTGCTGCTGCGCGCCTTCTCCTCCGGCTGTGCGGCGCTCACCGGCGTCGAGGCGATCTCCAACGGTGTCCCGGCCTTCCGCAAGCCCAAGTCGAAGAACGCCGCGACCACGCTCGCGGCGATGGGCCTGCTCGCCGTCACCATGTTCTGCGGCATCATCGCCCTGGCCATGACCACCAAGGTGCGCATGGCCGAGAACCCGGCCACGGACCTGATCCACAACGGTGTCGCGGTCGGCTCCGACTACGTCCAGAACCCGGTGATCTCCCAGGTCGCCGAGGCCGTGTTCGGCAAGGACAGCTTCCTGTTCATCCTGCTGGCCGCCGCCACCGCCCTCGTACTCTTCCTGGCCGCGAACACCGCGTACAACGGCTTCCCGCTGCTCGGTTCGATCCTCGCCCAGGACCGCTACCTGCCGCGCCAGCTCCACACCCGCGGCGACCGCCTCGCCTTCTCGAACGGCATCGTCCTCCTGGCCGGCGCCGCGAGCATGCTCGTGATCATCTACGGGGCCGACTCGACGCGCCTGATCCAGCTCTACATCGTCGGCGTGTTCGTCTCCTTCACTCTCAGCCAGACCGGCATGGTCCGCCACTGGAACCGCCACCTGGCCAGTGAGACCGACCCGGCCAAGCGCACCCACATGATCCGCTCCCGCGCGATCAACGCCTTCGGCGCCTTCTTCACCGGCCTGGTCCTGGTCGTCGTCCTCGTCACCAAGTTCACGCACGGTGCCTGGGTCGCCCTGCTCGGCATGGTGATCTTCTACGCGACGATGACCGCGATCCGTAAGCACTACGACCGCGTGGCGGAGGAGCTCGCCGCCCCCGAGGGGCCGACCGACGACAGCGTCCGTCCCTCCCGCGTCCACTCCGTCGTCCTGGTCTCCAAGATCCACCGGCCGGCGCTGCGCGCCCTCGCCTACGCCAAGCTGCTGCGCTCCGACACCCTCGAAGCCCTCAGCGTCAACGTGGACCCGGTCGAGACCAAGACCCTGCGCGACGAGTGGGAGCGGCGCGGCATCGACGTACCGCTGAAGGTCCTCGACTCGCCCTACCGCGAGATCACCCGGCCCGTCATCGAGTACGTGAAGGGCCTGCGCAAGGAGTCGCCGCGCGACGCGGTCTCCGTGATCATCCCCGAGTACGTCGTCGGCCACTGGTACGAGCACCTGCTGCACAACCAGAGCGCCCTGCGCCTCAAGGGCCGCCTGCTGTTCACCCCGGGCGTCATGGTGACCTCGGTGCCCTACCAGCTGGAGTCGTCCGAGGCCGCGAAGTTGCGTGCCCGCAAGCGGCAGGACTGGAACGCTCCGGGCGCGGTGCGCCGCGGACCGGCCCACGAGCGGCCCAAGGAGCCCACCCAGAAGAGCTGACGGGACGGGAGGCGCGCCGCGAGCGCGTCGACCTGACGGGGGCGGGAAGCGCGCCGGGTGCACACTGACAGGACGGGAAGCGCGCCGGGAGCACGTAGACTGGACGGCTGTTGTCCGGCTGTGTTGTCCGGCCGTTTCCCCCTCTCATCTGGAGTCACCCCACCATGCAGGCAGAACCGAAGAAGTCGCTGGTGGGGGACGAGTACGAGGTCGAGATCGGCCCCGTCGCGCACGGCGGGCACTGCATCGCCCGCACGGACGAGGGCCAGGTCCTCTTCGTCCGCCACGCGCTGCCCGGCGAGCGCGTCGTCGCCCGGGTGACCGAGGGCGAGGAGGGCGCACGGTTCCTGCGCGCCGACGCCGTGCGGATCATCGACGCCTCCAAGGACCGCGTCGAGGCGCCCTGCCCGTACGCGGGCCCCGGCCGCTGCGGCGGCTGCGACTGGCAGCACGCCAAGCCGGGCGCGCAGCGCCGGCTCAAGGGCGAGGTCATCGCCGAGCAGCTGCAGCGCCTCGCGGGCCTCACGCCCGAGGAGGCCGGCTGGGACGGCACGGTGATGCCCGCCGAGGGCGACAAGCTGCCCGCCGGCGAGGTGCCCCAGTGGCGCACCCGCGTCCAGTACGCCGTCGACCCCGACGGCAACGCCGGACTGCGCCGCCACCGCTCGCACGAGGTCGAGCCCATCGAGCGCTGCATGATCGCCGCCCCCGGAATCACCGAGCTCGGCATCGAGGAGCGCGACTGGTCCGGCATGGAGGCCGTCGAGGCGATCGCCGCTACGGGCTCGCAGGACCGCATGGTGATCCTGGAACCGCGCCCCGGCGCCCGCCTCCCCCTGGTCGAACTCGACAAGCCGGTCTCCGTGATGCGGGTCGCCGAACAGGACGGCGGCATCCACCGCGTCCACGGCCGCGCGTTCGTGCGCGAGCGCGCCGACGGCCGCACCCACCGGGTCGGCAGCGGCGGCTTCTGGCAGGTCCACCCGATGGCCGCCGACACCCTCGTCAAGGCCGTCATGCAGGGCCTGCTGCCCCGCAAGGGCGACATGGCCCTGGACCTCTACTGCGGTGTCGGCCTCTTCGCCGGTGCCCTCGCCGACCGCCTCGGCGACCAGGGCGCGGTCCTCGGCATCGAGTCGGGCAAGCGCGCGGTGGAGGACGCCCGGCACAACCTGGCCGGCTTCGACCGCGTCCGCATCGAACAGGGCAAGGTCGAGGCGGTCCTCCCGCGCACCGGCATCACCGAGGTCGACATCATCGTCCTCGACCCGCCCCGCGCGGGCGCCGGCAAGAAGACGGTCGAGCACCTGTCGTCGCTGGGCGCGCGAAAGATCGCCTACGTGGCCTGCGATCCGGCGGCCCTGGCACGCGACCTGGCGTACTTCAAGGACGGCGGCTACAAGGTGCGGACGCTGCGGGCGTTCGACCTGTTCCCGATGACGCATCACGTGGAGTGCGTGGCGATTCTGGAGCCGGTGAAGAAGTCCGGCTGAGGCCGGGGGCTCCGGGCCTGCGGCCGCAGAGGACGAGGTCAGCGTGATGCCGACGTATCGAGGCCCTCTCGGTTGTCGGCAGGGCGGGGCGCGCACCCGTTCAGGGCGTCGGCTGGTTGGAGAAGCGCTTCGGCTCCGACAGCGCAGCGCGTGCCCCGTCGAAGTCGGCGAGCCTCGCCGACACCGTGGCCACCGCCAGTCGCTCGGGGAGCGCCGCCGAACTCGGTCGCGTTGTGCAGGAACGCCACCCCGGACAGGGACTTCGGCATCCGCTCCAGTGCCCCGTTGAACGACAGCAGGTACGCGCAGTAGCCGCGGACCTGCTCGATCGGGTTGAGGACGGGGTGCGCGTACGCGTCGATCCGGCAGAGCAGTGGCTCGTTCTCCTCCGGGTGGGCCTCGCTCCACTGCTTCAGTTCGACCACGACGTACGACGGTTCACCCGTGGTGGGGTGCACGCCCGCGAGTACGGCGTCCGCGCGCTTGCTGGTGAGGGGCAGGCCGTACTCGATGAGCACTTCGACGTCGCCGAGCCCGGCATCCATGAGGGCGTTGACGAGAGCCGGGAGGCTGCGTTCCCAGGACCGCACCTCCGCCTGCCCGGCGCGCCGGCCGTGCTGATGGCGGAAGTTCTCGGTCGGATGCAGCGCCGGCGACCCTTCGAGGACGCGGGCGGCCACGGACGCCGCGGACTCACGGAACAGCAAGGAAATGCCCCCAGGCAGCACGAAGAAGACTCGTGCGGGTGGGGGCATGTCCTTCGCGGTCCGCCGCGCGCTCCCGCGAGGCGGATCAGGAAGCCCGTCGGGCCGCTGAGATGGTTCTCGCCGTCCTAGGTGAGCGGTCGGGCCAGGTGGACGGGCAGGACAGGGGCTCGACCACGATGGCGGGCGGCAGGGTCACTGGGTGCTCCGTCTGCTGCGGGTGTTGGCCTCGGAGACCAGGGCGCGCAGCACCTCGGCCCGGTCGAGCGTCCGGACGTGGCGCGGCTCCGCGTCCCATTCGACGCCGCCGCCGAGCGGCCGGAGCTGGAGGTACGGGCCTTCGTGCCCCATGACCCGGCCGACGCGGTCGCGGGCGCTGTCGACCACGACCTCTCCGACCTCGGGTACCGCGTCCTCGCAGGTCTCCCTCATGTGCCGAGGCCACGCAGGATCACGTCCGCGAGCAGGAGAGCCACGGGCGCGGAGCACATCCCGAGGTGGACGAGCGCGTAGCGTGCCTCGCCCTCGCGGTCGTCGGCCCAGGGAGCGCGGATGTCCATCGCGGGGAGCTGGACGCCGGCCCGGCTGAGGGCGGAGGCGAGGGCGTCACGGGCTTCGAGGGCCTCCTGGACCTTCGGGGCGGCGGTCGGCGGGCGGTGCTGACCGGTGGCGGGGCGGGGCGGTGCCGCATGGCCGGAGGGGTGTCGGGGTGTGGGGGGCATCGGCATCCTCGTCGGTTCGGTCCTGCACGGTCCGTCCCGGGTGCGCGGGGCGAGTCGCGCCGCGCGGTCCGGGCGTTACGAGGATGCGCCCGGACGGGGACGGCCACGCTGTGGTCCGGCTCGTGCTTCCGCACGGCACCACGTTCGTTCCACACCTTCCACACCGGCTGCGGGTCTCTCGGAAGGCCGACATGCTTCCGCCGCCCGGCTCAGTCGTGCGGGACTTCCTCGATCACGGTCTCCTTGAAACGCCACGAACCCCGGTTGCCGGTCGCCTCCGCACGCAGGCCCATCTCCCAGGCGATCCGGGCGGCTCGCTGCTGCGGCAGGTCGGGGTAGTCCTCGGGCTGGACCTTGATGTAGCCGCGGCGGTCGGCGGGGTACGTGCGCAGGGCTTCGCGGAGCTTCTCCTCCTGCTCTTCCCCCGTTGTGCGGTCGCCGGTGACGGCCTTGTACGCCTTGCGCAAGCCGATCGACGGCTCTCCGTCGTCCCGCCGTCTCGCGGTGTCCGACCCTCGCCAGGTCATCCAGCCGACGGCGCCGAGTGCGGCGAGTGCGAGCGCAGCTGATCCGAGCGCTTCGCCCGTCGCGTCGGCCTGGCCCGGTGTCCGGGGGCGGAGTTCACCCCGGGGGTCCTCGAGCACGGTCAGCTTCTGGCCGATGTCGTAGCGGTCGGACGTCGTCTTCATGGCCGGTCCCGGAACCTCGGTGCCGTCCTGATGTTCCAGTGCGTAGTTGTAGTCGCGGCCCTTGCGTCCCTCGGCCGGGTCACGCCGCTTCTTCACGACGGTGGCTGCGACCTTCTCCCCGCGTTGCTGCAGCGTGAGATCGTCGCGCGCCATGGAGGCGACGTACACGGACATCAGCGAGACGGCCACGATGAGCAGCGCCGTGTACGCGCTGGACTCCGTGGCGCCCAGCTTCCGGATCAGCAGGGCGAGCAGCACCCCGTGCACGATCCACAGGGGCACCAACAGGGCAGCACCGAAGTCGTCCGCCAGGAGGAACAGCCCCGCGATCACCACGAGTACGTAGCAGCCGATGCCGACCGCGAGCGGGACGGGGTAACGCGTACGCCTCTTCCGCGCCTCGTCCTCGGCAGCACCGCTCATGCTCGCTTCTCCGTCACCAAGTTCGTTCCACACCTTCGGTGAGCCTTGGAGAGGTGCTGCTGCTTCTGTGTCGACCCCACGGCTGCTTCTACGCGTCGGCCGACTGCTCCGAAGCGTTCGCGGACTTCGCGAACGGGGTGACCTCGGTGCCCGCGTCGGGCTGACCGTCCTCGGTGAACCGGAGGCTCCGCAGCACACCGGCCATGACCGGCGCGTAGCACCGCTCCCAGTGGGTGACCTGCGGCGTGGAGAAGGCCATCAGGCACATGTGCCGGCCGTCTCCACTCCCGGAGGGGACAGGGATCATCGCGTGGGAACTGAGCCGTGAGTACCTCGACCTCGAAGGAGTGCAGGCAGTCGGCGGCGTACACCACTCGGCTGTCGTCGAGGAACCGCGAGATCCGCTGGAGTTCCCGTGCCGTCTCCGGCAGCGGCTGTTCGTCCGTCCCGGCTCCCGAAGAGCCGTACGCGCTCCGGGTGTTCACCTCGGCGCAGGCCGCGTCGAAGTCCATGCCCAGCGGCACTTCCTCGAACTCGGAGGGTACGGAGAAGCCGATCCGCATCACCGTCGGCGCCCTTCGCCGGGGTGCAGGGGGCCGGACGGCGGGGGCGGGGGCCCGATCCGCTGCTGGTCGTACAGGTCCACCAGCCGCCGGTTCTTCTCGTACCAGCGCTTCATCCACCGGGGGATCAACGTGGCGATCGCCGCCAGAGGGACGGCGAAGATCACCAGCACGGCGAGTGCCGCGCCGGGCCGGTCACGCAGCACCCCCGCGACGACGAAGCACCCGAGGCTGAGCAGCGCGACGAAGAAGGCAAAACGCTTTGCGCCATTCGTTTCGTAGGCGGTGACACCCCGACGCGCCGAGGCCATCTCTTCGGCCGTGACGGGCCGGGTCGTGCCCGGCTGCGCGGTGGGAGCGTCCCACGTCGGCAGGAGTGGGCCTCCCGCGCGCAGGCGGTCCTGAGCCTGCTGGGCACGTTGTCGAGCCGGCGGGGAATCGTTCCGGACGAAGACCAGGCGGACAGCGCTCTTGCTCGGCATCTCGGTCGCTTGGAGGTCGTAGCCGAACTCGAAGCCGATCGCCGTGATCCTGTCGGAGTGTCTGCCTTCGAGACCGCCGAGGAGGAACTCGGCCCGACCTCGCCCGTCGAAGCGGGACAGTATCTCTGGGTCTTTCATCGTGCGGCTCACTTCCCCTGCGTCCCTGGCGGGGTTCTTCTTGCCTGCGGCGTGGCCACCGGTTCGTACCAGCAGGCAGGGGGCTTCCAGTTGGGGTCCACGGGAGCGAGCGCCTTGGGCGAGGTGCCCGAGGTGCTGCCGCTCACCTGGGTGACCTTGATGCCGGTGTCGGTGGCCTTGGCCGTCAGCGTGCTGCCGGACGAACCGCCGGACGGGCCCGGATGCGGGGGCGCCTGACCGTGCTTGTCTCCGATCGCGAAGGCCGTCGGGGAGGCGAGGAGCAGAACGGGGACGGTTGCGACGACGAGGCTGTACGCCCTCGTTGCCGACCGCATCAGCCGCACCCTCCGGCGACGGTCGTCAGGGACACGTTCTTCCAGACGCCCTGGGAGGTCTTGTCCAGCCGCTCGCGGTACTGCAGCACGGACTCGGGCTTGTCCGGCGTGTCGATGACCTTGCCGGTCTTGCGGTTCTTCGTGGACGCCTTGCGCTCGTCGACGCAGTAGAAGAGCACGCCCGAGCCGGTGTCGTTGATGTGGACCCGGGGGCGATAGACCGTGACCTCGCCGATGAGGCCGTCGTCGGTGTCGGTGAAGCTCTTGATCCACTCGCGGGCGGACGTCAGGGAGGTCCCCGAGTTGTAGAACGCCACGGCGTCCGAGTCCGGGTTCGACTCGATGATCGCCGCGTACTTCGACCTCAGTTCCTCCCGGCCGTCGTCCAGGATCGCCTGGAGCTTCGGGTCGCTGTTGGTCCAGCCTTCGAAGTCCGCCCGGAAGTCCTTGGAGAGCGCGATCTTCGGCCGCCCGGCTGCGTCCTGCGAGGCCGTAGCGGAAGGGCCGGCCGAGGTCTTCTCGCCACCGGCGTCCGCCCCCTTGATCTTGTCCGAGGACGAGTCGTCGCCCCCGCCCGAGCCGCAGGCGGTCAGGAGCAGCGCCGTGGATGCGGTGACCGCGACTACGACGAGCCGGGCGGGGCGGTTCACTTGGGACTCCTGGTGGGGTGAAGGATTGCTCAAGTGAACCGACGCTATCCGTGAGGCATGCGGTGACACCAGTTGGGATCCCGTCAGGACGGGGCAATTACTCCTTGGTGTCGGCACTTTGACCGCTGTTGCCGCCGTTCTCCGTGCCTACTCGGCGTCGCAGGTCGTGGCCTCGGATCCCGTCGGTTTCGTAGGCGGTGCCGTGTCGGTGATCTCGCCCTTCCGGTCCGCCTCGACGGGGGCGTGGTACCGCTGTCGAAGCTGATCGCGTTCGGCGTCCGGGATCGTCATCGACTCGGCGAGCACGGCGGCGAGCGCGTCCACTCGAGTGTTGTCGATGTCGGTGGGGAAGAGCCACCGGATGTTCTCGTCGCGTGTGATGAGGTCGATCGCCAAGCGCGCGCTCTTGTCCGGTGTGGTCGCCGCTCGGACGTAGCGCACCTGGTCGATCGGGATGTCCAGCCGGATCTCGCCCTGCTCGAGGAACGCGCTCGTCCTGGCCGTGATGACGCGGCGATCCGTTACGGCGACCAGGGTCTTCGCCGCCATCTTGTCCCTCGCGGACGCCAGCTTGTCCTTCGCTCCGCTGAAGATCGCGGAGATCGGACCGAGGGCGTCGAGCTGATCGGGGAAGCCGAGGACACGGAGGGCCTCACCGTCCTCGAGGAACCATCGCAGGATGCGAAGGTACGGCTCGAGGTCGAGCACCTCGGGTGCGCAGACGACGCCCGGAGCCTCCAGCGGAGGGGCCGACGGACGGAGAACGTCGGCAAGGGGCGCGATCGCCTCCAGAAGAAGGGCGGAGGTCCGGCGGGCCGCGATCGAGTCCTTCCGCTTCCCCGGCAGTTGCAGCGTGTCGCGTCCGGGGAGTTCGGCGATGATGCGCAACTCCCGCGTCAGCGAGTCGATGAGGCTCGTCGTCTCGGCGAGGGCGGCGTCGAGCTCCGTGCGGGTGTCGCGCGCGATGGAGTCGACGAGCCGGGCCTCGCCGGCGTCCTCGGGACCGGCGGCTCTCGCCCGCGCGGCGTGGAGCGCCTGATATCCGGTCCATGCCTTGACGGAGGACAGGAGGGCGTTCGCGTCGAAGAGGATCGCCTCGGCGTTCGTCTCGAGGTACTCACGACGGGCATGTCCGTCGAGCTGCTGGATCTGCCGGATGTGATCGCCGACGTTCAGGCGGTACAGGTCACGCTGTGTCCGCAGGTCCGCCTTCTTGCCCGCGACGGTGTCCCACAGGGACGTCGGGACCGATCCGACCTCTCGCGCGTGACCGACGACGTGATCGACGGTGGCGACGAGTGCCGTCAGCTCGGCCCACTGCCCGCGGCGGACGGTCGCGAGTACCTGGCTGGTCAGCGCGATGTTGGTCCTGACGAGGTTCTCGACCTCGGTCAGTTGCATCTGAAGGGCGACCATGGCCAGCGCGGGCCCGATCGAGGCCGCGCCCTGCGCCGCGCTCACCGTATCCACGGCGTAGAAACGGGCCTGAGCGAGGAAGCGCCCCGGAATCATCACTGTTCCGAGGTTCGCGCCGTCCTTGACCGCGAGTGTCGCGCCGGCCTTCAGGAGGGCCTGTGTCGCGCTGCTGATCCTGTAGAGCCCCTGCGCGCTGGCGAAGGCGTGTCCGAGGTTGCCGGCCACGGTCGCGGTGTTCCCGATCGAGGCGAGGACCGTGGAGATCTGCTTGCGGTCGGCGGCCGACACGAACCCGAAGTCGAGCAGATCGGGCTTGAGTTCCGCCGGGACCTCACCGAAGACCATGGCGACCCCCGGGAGCACCTCCGCTATGACCGTCGATGCGGTCGCCGAGTCGGTGTCCGGTTCGGGTGCCGGATCTTCCACAACGGGTGAGTCGGCGGTAGTGCTCTGGCCGTTCTCCTCAGGCTCGGCGATCTCCATCGAGTCCGAAGGATCCTGCATGCGATCTCCTATTTGAGGGTGCGCGCAACGGCCAGACGTCGTCGGCGTTCACTGCCGGAGCCTACATTTCGACGCCCCCGGTTCGGCCCGAATCCGCCGGGTTGATTCCGGACCGGCCGATGCCGGGCACGGGTGCACCAGGCGGCACGGAACCGCTCCCGGAGGCGCTTTGAGCGGACTGCTGAACGGTGGTCTGCGAGTACGGGACGAGCCCCGAGCCGGTTGCTGACTGGTCCTGCGTCGGACTTGGGCCGGTGCGGTGGGGCGGGCGTCGGGTGCGTGCGGGTCGTCGTCGGCGAGGTCGGCTTCGGCGGTCGGGGCTTTGGAGGTTCGGTTCCGCTGATTCCTCGATCCGACTGGCTGGTTGAATTACGCTGTGTAGTCCCATTGTTACGAGGGTGCGGCTCGTCTGGGTGTGGGCGGCCGGGCTGTGGGCGGGGGTGCGCTTCCCCGTCGCGTGTGGTGGTTCCACACGTTCCACAGCGGTCACGTGAACGTCCCGGAGGGAGCGGTATGCCGCAACGGCGCGTCGTCACCGGTCGCAGTCAGGAGCCGCGTCAGCGGTTCGCCGAGGAGTTGCGGACGCTACGGGCCGGGAGCGGGACGAGTCTGCGGGCGCTCGGCGAACGGCTGGGCTGGGACTGGTCGTTGTTCGGCAAGATGGAGAAGGGCGAGACGCTCGGCAGCCCGGAGGTTGTCCAGGCCCTCGACCAGCACTACGGGACGCCGGGGCTGCTGCTGGCGCTGTGGGAGCTGGCCGCCGGGGACCATACGCAGTTCCGGGAGCGGTACCGGCGGTACATGGCGCTGGAGGCGGAGGCGGTGAGCCTTTGGCATTTCGCGGTGAGCGTGCTGCCGGGGCTGTTGCAGACGCCTGGGTACGCACGGGAGGTGCTGGCGGCGGGCGGGCTCAAGGGGAAGGAGCTTGAGCAGCAGGTCGAGGCTCGGGTGGGGCGGCGGGAGTTGTTGGAGGGGGAGGACGCGCCGCCGTTCCGGACGATCTTGTCGGAGGCGGTGCTGCGGACGCCGTTGCGGGATGTGGGTGAGTGGCGGGGGCAGCTTGAGTACCTGCGGGATGCTGCGGAGCGGCCCAATGTCACCGTCCATGTGCTTCTGCAGAGCGCAGGACTGCACGGCCTCATGAGCGCGGATATGTGGTACTTGCTCCTTCCTGAGGGCAGGACCGTGGCGTATACCGAGAACGGCTACCAGGGGGAACTGATCGAGGAGTCCGGCCCAGTTGTGCGGTTGCAGAAGACGTACGATGCGGTGCGCGACTTGGCGCTCACCCCCGCAGAGTCGCGCAAGTTCATCCTGCGGATGTTGGAGGAAGTGCCGTGCGATCCATCGACCTGAGTGCCGCCTCCTGGCGCAAGAGCAGCTACAGCAACCAGGACGGTGGGGCCTGCGTTGAGGTCTCTGACGACTTCGCCACTGTTGTCCCGGTGCGGGACAGCAAGGTGCTCAGCGGCCCGGTGCTCGTGTTCCCGGCCGTTGGTTGGGCCTCCTTCGTTTCGGCAGTTCAGGGCGGGCGGTTGGGTGACTGAACAGGCATAACAACGGCCCCGCGATCCGAAGCTCGGATCGCGGGGCCGTTGGCGTAGCTGGCGGGCTACTTCTTGGTGGTGCGGCGCCCTCTGGTCGCGGCAGCCGCGCGCCACGCGCGCAGGTCGTCGTCGGTGAGCCCGTGCTTGCCCTGTTCCATCTGTCGGTCGCCCTCGAAGAACTCGGCGGACGTCGCTCGGCGTGCAGCCAGGACCCAGGGGTCGCGAGGGTGCCGGGTGCTCATCTCTCTTCGGCCGGTCCGGCGTCGGTGCCGACGCCGTCGTGCCCGGCGCTCCGAAGGCTCGTCCAGGGGCGTCACGCCGTCCCCCACCCCGGTGGGCTCGCACGACGCCTGGCGGCCGCCGTAGGAGTTCGTCCGGGTGAGGCGTGGCGCCTTTATCGCATCAACTCGTTCCGAGTGGAATTCGAAGGAGATCTCACACCGTTTTCATACTCTCGGACGGGCATTTCGGTGGCGAAGTCCGAAAGTGCGCGAGGGGCTTGTCCGTATTGTTTATGTCGTCGATTTGGCTGTCGTCCCAGTCCCGCGATCAAGGCTCAAGAGTCTCATTTGTGTCAATGCTGTGATTCCGGCGGTATCTCGCCTCCGCAGTTTCGAGGAGTGGGCTCAGTGGGCACCGTCACGGAAAAGTCTGTTCTCCGGTGTCCATTTCGGCACGTAATGGGTTCACAGGTTTTCCGTTACTCTGACGGCCGATAGTTGTGGCACACGCCGGTTTGAGGAGATCTCCCGGTGTGCGATGCCGTCAGGCATGGAGGGGCGTCCGATCAATATGAACAAACGAAGAGCGTGGGTCGCTGCGGCGGTCGTGGCGGCGGGGGTGGGCGGTGTCGCTGTTCTTCAGGGATTTCCAGGGGACTCCGGGGGGAACGACGACGGCCAGGACAAGCCGGTCACGGGGCCGGTGCAGGCTCATGTGCGCTCTGCTGCCTTAACGGTCGACGGCGACCGCGGCGAGATTCCCCGGCGTGACACCCGGCCGTTCAGTCTGGTGGGCCTGTCGTGGACGAAGCCGACCGCCGAGCTGCCCGGCTCGGTCGAGGTGCGCGCCCGCAGCGCCCGCAGTGGTGCCTGGGGGTCCTGGAAGTCGCTGGACGTCGGCGGTCGTGGCGCCGCGGCCGAGGAGAGCAGGCGCGGTGCCACCGAGCCGGCCTGGGTGGGCCCGTCGGACGGCGTGCAGGTGCGCGTCGACGGCCGGGGCTCCGCTCTTCCGGCCGGACTGCGGCTGGAGATGGTCGATCCGGGCAAGGGCTCCGCCGCCGTCAGCCCCGAGCCGGCCGCCTACGCCGTCGATGCGGAGCCCAGCGACGAGGCGACCGACACTCCGTCCGACGCGGTGACCACCACCCCGGAAGAAGGCGGATCCACGCCCCCGCCGACGGCGGCGGACGAATCCGCAACCCCCTCGCCCGGCGAGAGCGCTTCGGGCAGCGCCCCGGCGGCAACGGCCGATCCCACCGCTTCGGCCACGGCTTCGGCACCCGCTTCGGCCAGTGCTTCGCCGACCGCGACGGTGCCGCCGGCGCCGACGTCCACGGCCCCGAAGCCCGTCATCGTGACCCGGGCCCAGTGGGGGGCCGATGAGTCGCTGAACGACGAAGCGCCCGGCTACGGCACGGAGATCAAGGTGGTCTTCGTCCACCACACCGTGGACGCCAACACGTACACCTGCGCCGAGTCCGCCGCTCTGGTCCGCGCCATCCGGGCGTACCACATCAAGAGCAACGGGTGGAAGGACATCGGCTACAACTTCCTCGTGGACAAGTGCGGCACCATCTTCGAGGGCCGCAAGGGCGGTGTGGACCAGCCGGTGATCGGGGCCCACAACCCGGGTTTCAACACCAACTCCGCCGGCATCGCCGTCCTCGGCGAGTACTCCTCGATCGATGCGTCCGCCGCCGCCAAGGCCTCGGTCGCGCAGATCGCCGCGTGGAAGCTCGGCCAGTACAAGCACGACCCGGCGGGCAAGGTCGATCTGACGGCCAGTATGGACAACGGCAAGTTCAAGCTCGGTCAGACCGCGTCGTTCTACCGTATATCGGGCCACCGCGACGGCTACTTCACCGAGTGCCCCGGCAACAAGCTGTACGCCTCCATACCCGAGATCCGCGCCCTGGCCGGCGGTCCCGTCACCGGACTCGCCCTCAAGTCCTTCACCGGTGCGGGCCTGTCCGGCACCACGGCGTACACCAAGGGCTCGTTCACGGTGAACTGGACGACGACGACGCCGTCGGCCTTCGTCCGGCGCTTCGACGTTCTCGTGGACGGGAAGGTCGCCACCACGGGCGGCCCGACGGCCACATCGGCCCCACTGACCCTCACCCCGGGCAGTCACACCCTGGCCGTGCGCGCCACCCACATCTCGGGGGAGACGACGGTGACGCCCGGCACCACCGTCGTCGCCGAGACCACCGCGCCGACCTTCTCCACCAAGCCGTCGCTGTCGCTGCGTACCGGAACCGTCGACACGACCGCCGTCCCGGTGACGCTGAGCTGGAAGGGTGCCGACAACACCGCCCTGAAGGAGGTCCGCCTCACCAAGCCGTCCGCGCACACCTACGGGCCCACCGTCACCAGCGCCGCGCTGACCGCGAACTCCGGCACGGCCGGCACCTGGTCGATGACCGCGTACGACTACGCCGGAAACGCCGCTTCCGCCTCCCTGACCGCCACCCCGACGATCCTCCAGGAGACCTCCGCGACCCGGACCGGTACCTGGACGACGAAGACGTCCAGCAGCTACCTGGGCGGCAAGTCGTACAGCAGCACCTCCAAGAACGCCTCGCTCAGCTGGACGTTCACCGGCCGCTCGGCCGCATGGGTCGTCTCCCGCGCCGCCGGCTCCGGCCAGGCGGACATCTACGTCGACGGCGTCAAGGCCACCACGGTGGACATGAAATCGGCCACCACCGTGTACCGCACCGTGCAGTGGACCAAGACCTGGTCGGCCGGCGGCACCCACACCGTGAAGATCGTGGTCACGGGTACCGCGGGACGCCCGACCGTCACGACCGACGGGCTCGTCTACCTCAAGTAGGGCCTCGCGATTCCCGGCCGGGCGGCGCTTCACGCGCCGCCCGGCCCTTTTGCGCGTCCGGCGAACAAGCTGTCTGCATTTGCCGACACCGGCGTGGATGGCGCTTTCTCCGTGTGCTGACGGGGTTTTCCGTCCACTTCGAATTCGTCCCGTCGGTGCCTCCTATCGCGATGCGGTGATGGCCTGTTTCGTGCGCTGGAATGGCTGAAACGAATGCGTCAGGAGCGTTTTGCGGCCATCCCTTCCTTCTCTTTATAAATGTTTTACCTGTTTATTTTGAACCCAAGTGATCTTGGTGCCGTGGTGGGCGTTTGGCCCCTTTTTGGGCTCGGCTAGCTTTGCGGATGCCCTGTTGATCATGGGGTTTCTGTGGACGTGGGAGCTTGAATGCGTAGGAAAGTGGGAGTCGGGCGCAGACCTGGCTTGCTGGAACCCGGGCGTACGTGGAGCCGGGGCATGGCCGGTTCGCTGGCGCTCACGATGGCGGTGACCGTGCTTGCGGGTACGGAGAATGCCTGGGGTGTGGGTGATGGTGCACGGTCTGACGTTGCGAGCAAACCGGCGAAGCATTACCCCTCGTCGGCTGCGGACCTGGCGTCGGCGCGGGTGCTGGCCCGTCTGTCGGGCAAGAAGGTCGAGGCCTTAAGCGAGCGGACGGAGACGTCCACGACGTGGGTGAACGCCAATGGCTCGCTGACGACGGAGCTGTCGGCCGGTCCGGTGCGGTTCAAGGACGCGGGCAAGTGGCGTTCGGTCGACCTGGATCTGCGGGCGGTCGGGGGGCGGGTGGAGCCCAAGGCCCACCCGCGGGGGCTGAGTCTGGGCGGCGGCCAGGCCGCGTCGGCCGGTGCGAAGCGGTCCGCTTCGGCGGTACATGACCTGGTGACGCTGGGCGAGGGCGACCGGCAGATCGCCCTGCAGTGGAAGGGCGATCTGCCCAGGCCGAAGCTGAAGGGCAACCGTGCCACCTACAAGGGTGCCGCTTCCGGCGCGGACGTGGTGGTCGAGGCGACCCGTACCGGCTTCGAGCAGTACGTCGTCCTCGGCGCCCGCCCCGGCAACGGCTACTCCTACACGCTGCCGCTGAAGGCCAAGGGCCTGAAGGTACGTCAGCTGAAGGACGGGAGCCTGCTCTTCACTGACAAGAAGGGCAAGAAGCAGGCGACCATGCCCGCCCCGGTGATGTGGGACGCGCGGGTGGACAAGGTCTCCGGTGAGCACACGCACCAGGCGCCGGTCAAGGTGAAGGTCGTCCGCGCCAAGGGGACCATCAACCTGGTGTTCACCCCGGACGCGAAGTTCCTCGCCGACCCGAAGACGCAGTACCCGGTCACGGTCGACCCCTCGACCTCGGCGCTGTCCAACGTGTTCGACACCTACGTCCAGCAGGGCGAGACGGTCGACTGGTCCAGCGACGTCGAACTCGACATGGGCAACCCGGGCACGACCAACAGCGACGGCACACCACGCACGGCCCGTTCCTTCATCACCTGGAACACCGCGCCGATCTCGGACTCGCTGGTCTCCAGCGCGAAGCTGAGCCTGTGGAACTTCCACTCGGGCAACACCGACTGCAAGGCATACCCCTGGGGCGTCTACAGCACGGGCAAGGCGTCCACCGCCTCGCGCTGGACCTCCCAGCCGACCTGGGCCGACACCGCCTCGGCAACCTCGACGGAGACCAAGGGCAATCCCGGCTGCACCTCGGCTCCGGACGGCTGGGTCAACGCCGATGTCACCAATCTGGTGCAGACGTGGGCATCGGCGAAGAACGCCACCTCCGGCATGGGCCTGCAGGCGCCGAGTGAGGCGGCGACCGCGCAGTGGAAGCGGTTCAACTCGGCGAACGCCGCGTCGAACCCTCCCAAGCTGACGGTGACCTACAACTACCGGCCCAAGACCGGGACCGACCAGCAGGCCGGCCCGCCGTTCTTCCAGGACGCCTCAGGTGCCTGGTACGTCAACACGACGACGCCGACGCTGCGCGACACCTTCATCGATGTCAACAACGACAAGGTCGACGGCACCTTCGAGGTTGACGACGCCACCACCAACGCGCAGGTCGGCAACTACCTGGTCTCTCCCTACGTGCCCTCCGGGCAGCCCGCGTCGGTGACGGTTCCCTCGGGTCTGCTCACCAACGGCAAGACCTACAAGTTCCGCACCAACCCCTACGACGGCCTGCACTACAACAACGACTGGTCGGCGTACGCCACGTTCACCGTCGACACCTCCGCCCCGTCCGCGCCGACCGCGGTGACCTCCACCGACTATCCCTCCGCCTCGTGGGTCAAGGGCGTCGGCCAGGCGGGCGTGTTCAAGGTGACGCCTCCGTCGGGTGACCAGAACGGCATCGAGTGGTCGCTGGACGGAACGACCTGGACGAAGGTGGCCACCTCCGGCACCACCCCGGTCAGCATCACCGTCAAGCCGGCCAAGGCGGGCACCAACACCCTTCAGGTGCGGGCGACGGACAAGGCGGACAACAAGTCCGAGGCCCTGTCCTACAGCTTCCACGTCGGCCCCGGCGGTGTCACCAGCCCCGACGAGGGCACCCGCACCGCCGCCCGGCTGCCGCTGGCCGCCGAGGCGGACGGCTCGAAGTTCGACAAGGTGACCTTCTCCTGGCGCCGTGGCGAGGCCGACACCTGGACGCCCGTTCCCACCGGTGACGTGACGGTCGCGGGCCAGCAGCTGTCGGCGTGGCCGGTGGCTCTGACCAGCGGCAAGAGCCCGAAGCTGACGTGGAACGCCACGTCCACGGTCAATCCGGACGGCGCGGTGCAGGTCCGGGCCGACTTCACCGGCCCCTCCAGCGCCTCCGCTTCCTCGGACCCGGTCAACGCCACCGTCGACCGCAACGCCGACGGTGCCGTGAGCGAGAATGTCGGACCGGGTTCGCTGAACCTGCTGACCGGCGACTACACGCTCTCCGACAACGACGCCTCGGCCTTCGGCCTGTCCGTCGACCGCACCGCCTCCTCCCGCTCCCCGCAGGCCGGGGCGGGCACCGGCCAGCAGGCGCCGATCTTCGGCAAGGAATGGCTTTACGGAGCCGCCGGCGACCAGACCTCCACCCCGTGGACGGTGCTGCAGAAGACGTCGGTGACGTCGGTGAGCATCGGTGCGTCGGGTGATGACACGCACCTGAACTTCACCCAGAACGCCGCGAAGACCGGCTGGATACCCGAGGTCGGCGCCGAGGACTACACCCTCACCGGTGACTTCAGCGGCAACTTCACCCTGAAGAACACCGAGGGCGAGGTCACCACCTTCACCCCGGCGGGCGCCAGCACCACCTTGTGGAACGCTTCCACCTCCTACCTGGACGGCCTGGCCGGCACCACGACCACCGCCGTCAGCGAAGCGGTCACCCTGGGCGAGAACAAGACCTCCCGCCCCAAGCTGATCATCGCCCCGACCTCGGCCGTCACGGCCTCGGCATGCGCGGCCGACCCGTCGGTCAAGGGCTGCCGGGTGCTGCAGTTCGTCTACGCCACCGCCACCACCGCGGCCGGCTCCGCGCTGGGCGACTTCAAGGACCAGGTCTCGGCGATCAAGCTGTGGTCGACCGTGCCCGGGGCCTCCCTGTCCACCGTGCAGACCATCGCCTCCTACGCCTACGACGACAGCGGCCGGCTGCGCGAGCAGTGGGACCCGCGCATCAGCCCCGCGCTGAAGACCGCCTACACCTACGACAGCGCAGGCCGCGTCACCACGCTGACCCCGGCCGGACAGCTGCCGTGGACCTTCACCTACGGGCAGGCAGGATCCAACCCGGCCGCCGGCGACGGCATGCTGCTGAAGGCCTCCCGCCCCAGCCTCACCCCGGGCAGCGCGAGCCAGACCAACGGCACCGCCGCCACCAGCATCGTCTACGGCGTCCCGCTGACCGGCACGTCCGCGCCGGAAGACCTCGGCACCTCGGCCCTGGCCTCCTGGGCACAGACCGACACCCCCAGTGACGCCACCGCGGTCTTCCCCGCCGACCAGGTGCCCGCCGGCAACGACGGCAGCACCCTGACCGCAAGCTCCTACACCCGGGCGGACATCCACTACCTGGACGCCTCCGGCCGTGAGGTCGACGAGGCCACCCCCGGCCACCACATCACGGTCACCGAGTACGACCAGTTCGGCAACACGATCAGGTCACTGACCGCGGCCAACCGCGAACTGGCCCTGGGTGGCACCGCCGACCAGCGGAACCGGCTGACCACACTCGGCATCATCAACCTGTCCTCCGCCGAGCGCGCCCAGCTGCTGTCGGCCACCACCGTCTACAACGCCGCCGGCACCAGCGTGCTCGAAGAGGACGGGCCGCTGCACCAGGTCGTCCTCGCCTCCAAGCTGATGAACGGCACGGCCACCGCCGCACAGGCCGGCAGCACGGTCATCGCCCGTACCCAGACCCTCAAGGAGTACGACAGCGGCCGCCCCACCGACGGCACCGCGGCGGTACAGGACCAGGTCACCAAGCAGACCGTGGGCGCCCAGCTTCGGGCCTGGCCCACGCTGACCGCCGACCCCAAGGTCACGACCATCGGCTACGACTGGGGCAAGGGCGTGGCCACCACCAGCACCGCCGACCCGGGCGGCCTGGCGCTGACCACGACCACCACCTTCGACAGCCAGGGCCGCGTCACCAAGACCCAGCGGCCCGCCTCCACCGGCACCGACGCCGGCGCCACCCAGACCAGCTACTACACAGGGGATGGAACCGGCACCTGCGGCGGCAGGCCGGAATGGGCCGACGCGGTCTGCCAGACCGGCCCCGTCGCGGCGATCACCGGCGGCGGCTCGAACCCGACGCAGTTGCCGCTCAAGACCTTTGAGTACGACGCGCTCGGACAGACGACCAAGGTCACCGAGACCGCCAACAGCGTCACCCGCACCACCACGAACGGTTACGACACCGCCGGCAGGCCCACCACCGTGACCGTCTCAGGGGGCGTCGGGGCAGCCGTCCCCGCCACGACCAAGTCGTACGACCCCACCACCGGTGATGAGACCAAGCAGACCTCCACGGCCGGGGGCACCATCACCCAGACGTTCGACCAGCTGGGCCGTCAGATGTCCTACACGGATGCCGACGGCGGTACCACCAGCACCCAGTACGACACGCTCGACAGGCCCACCGTCGTCACCGACAACGTGCCGTCGACCACCACTTACACCTACGACGCCGCCATCGACCCACGAGGGCTGGCCACTTCGGTGACCGACTCCGTCGCCGGCACCTTCTCCGCCCGCTACGACGCCGACGGCGCGGTGACGAGCCAGGGCCTGCCCGGTGGCTACACCATGCAGCAGGACCTGGATCCGGCCGGACGTCCCGTCGCACGCACCTACACCCGCAACAGCGACGGCACCGTGCTGGTGTCCGACAGCGTCGCCACGACCGTGCAGGGCCAGTTGGCCACCCACACCGGCACGCCCGGTGTGACAGCCTCCCAGACCTACACCTACGACAAGGCAAGCCGCCTCAGCCAGGTGCAGGACACCGGCGCCGACGCGGTCTGCACCACCCGTTCCTACACCTTCGACAAGAACAGCAACCGCAAGGCGCTCGCGACCGCCGTGGCGACCCCGGGCACCGACTGCACCACCACCGGCAGCACAAGCACCTCCTACACCTACGACAGCGCCGACCGGCTGGTGAACACCGGCTACACCTACGACGCCTTCGGCCGCACCGCCGCACTGCCGGGCACCACGCTGGCCTACTTCGCCAACGACCTCGTCCAGCAGCAGACCGCCGGCACTCAGCGTCAGACCTGGACCCTGGACTCCGGTCTGCGGTTCCGTTCCTGGACCACCGAGTCCAACGCCTCCGGCACCTGGACCCAGACCGGATCCAAGCTCAACCACTACGACTCCGACGGGGACGACCCGCGCTGGATCGTGGAGGACACCGCGAGCGGGGCCCTCAGCCGCAACGTCGACGGACCCGACGGCGCTCTCGTCGCCACCACCGGCAAGTCGGGTGGCGCGGTCCTCCTGCTGTCGAACCTGCACAGCGACGTCACTCTCGCGCTGCCGGTCGACACCAGTGTGGCGCCCACCGTCTTCGACGCCGACGAGTACGGCAACCCGCGGGCGGATCAGCCGGCGGCCCGCTACGACTGGCTGGGCGGCAAGCAGCGTTCGTCCGAGACCGTCACCGGCCTCACCCTGATGGGCGTCCGCCTGTACGACCCGGCCACCGGCCGGTTCCTCCAGGTCGACCCGGTCGCAGGCGGCAGTTGCAACAGCTACGACTACGTCTGCGGCGACCCGGTCAACATGGTCGACCTCGACGGAAGAATGGCCGCGATCGCCCTCGTCGGAGCCGCCGGCCTCGGAGTGAGCGCCAGCACTGCGCTCTGCATCATCGGCGTCGCCGCGGTCGTCGCGATCATCGCTCTCATCTGGTGGTACGGCAAGAGCTGGGCCATCCACAAGGTCCGGGTCCTGTGGAATGAGTCCAAGAAGTCCGGCAAGGAGAAGGGCAACGATGTACCCGACTTCGCGAAGGGCCAGCGGAGGCATGCGGGGGAAACGCTTGACAAGGCCGTGGACCGAGTGATGAAGCACGGAAATTACCGACCTCCTTACAAGAAGGGGCCCAGGTCGGTCTACAACAAGGTCAGGAAGTACCTGTCCAGGAACTGAAATAGCCTGTGCGACGATCAGTCGCACCGGACGGCCGGCCAGCGTGGCCGGCCGTCCGGCGGCCCGGGTTCGCGCCGACTTCCCGTGCATCATCCACAGGCGCCCATCTTTTGACCCATCAAAATACAAGAAAGGCTGCGAAACGATATGGACGAGTCCGGCAAGGTCTACCTGCTGTCGCACGTACATCACAAGGCCGAGGAAGACGGAATGATTCGGCACTTCGCGGATCCTGATGACTTCTGGTCCGATGAAGAAGGCGGGGACGACGTTAAACACCTCGGCGTCTATTCGAGCCGCGAACGGGCACAGGAACGCATCGAGCGCGCCCGTACGCTTCCCGGGTTCGCCGACGAACCCAACTGCTTTTACATCGAAGAGGCCGTGATTGATGAGGACCAGTGGACAGAGGGGTACGTAACGGTGTATTAACGGCGGCCAGCTGTGCTCTGTATGGAGTTCCGGCGCCTCGATGAACACTCCCTGGAAGGCTGAGGGGGCGAGGTAATCGAAAGCTGTAGCCGCTGGTCGCGGGATCCTGTTGGTCAACGGGTGACTGCGATAGACCCTCCACTGTGGGGAGAACTGCACCCTTTATGAGCGTCTGGTGGTCTTACGTGATATGAGGCACCAGCGTATTTGGGTCGATCTTCACGTATGGCGTGCGGGCTGGAGGATTTGGTTGGGTGCGGGCGGAGTGGCTTTCGCCCTCGTGTGTGGAAGTGGAATGCGGGGCACCGCATGGAGCTGGAATCAGAGGTGGCAGAAATGCGCTCACCGGATCACAAACCCGACCGTATCGGGTCCGTCGTCGCTTCTGTCGCGAGTGTGAGCAGCCTGTACGTGGCTCACCTCGTCGCGCCCGGGCTGTCGCTCGGTCTGCTGCTCGTGCCTGGGATCCTCGTGGGTACGGTCATCGCGATAGTGGTGCGCAAGCCGAAGAGAAGAGGGCAGTAGGCTGATCCGGTAAGCCTTGTGGCGTGCCGATGATGCCAGTACTGCGGCGCGCCGCATGAGATGTCCGGCGACCTTTGGTGGATTTCTCGTCGACCGGAGGCCGTCATCTTCGAGGTCATGGTCATTTTTTCCATGGCTTCTTGTGGTGGTTTCGTCACTCGTTCGCGGAAAATGATTCCTTCCGCGGCTGGAATATGTCCCAAAGTTCCCTGTTTTTCTCCTCGAAGGGGCGTCGACCTCCTGCCGTCCGGCAGATGCGCGAGCCGGCCGCTCCTTCCCTTTTGCCCTGGAGTACGGAAACACGTGAAGACGAAGAGAACGGCGGACAGCGCTGCCCGAAAGCTCGGGGCGCGCCGTCGGTTGATCGGTTTAGCCGCAGCGAGCGCGCTGACCGCGGGAGCCCTGACCGCCCTGGTGCCGACGGCCGCACAGGCCGGAACCGCCGCGCAGGCGGGTGCCGCCACCCCGTCCGGATCGAGCGCGCTGCAGCACGCCTTCGTGGCCGCCGCCGCCAAGTACCACGTCCCCCTCGGGGTGTTGCTCGCCGTGGCGTACCAGGAGTCGGCGTGGGACGCCCACTCCGGGCAGATGAGCACCAGCGGCGGCTACGGGCCGATGCACCTCACCGACGTCACCGCCGCCATGCTGGCCGGCGGTCCGGCCGGAGCGGTCGGGCGGGGCGATCTCGCGGACAGGGCGAAGGACCCCGCCCTGCACACGCTGCGGGCCGCGGCGAAGCTCACCGGGCTGACCCCCGCCGAGCTGCGTGAGGACCCCGCGGCGAACATCGCGGGTGGTGCCGCGCTTCTGGCGTCCTATCAGAAGGCCGTGTCCGGTGGCCGGTCCTCGGACGCGGGCCAGTGGTACGGAGCGGTGGCCCGCTACAGCGGCTCGTCGCAGAAGAGGAGCGCCACCGCCTTCGCCGACCGTGTCTTCGCCACCGTCAGGTCCGGGGCCACGCGCGTGACCCAGGACGGTCAGCGGGTGTCACTGGGTGCCGACAGCAAGGTCCGTGTCGCGACAGGGCAGTTGGGCAAGCTCTCGCTGGCCGGTGTCGCGGCGACGGCGGCGACCGAGTGTCCGGCGGAGGTCTCGTGCACCTTCGTGCCGGCGGCTTCGTCCAACGGCCAGGTCTCCAACCGTCCGGCCAACGGCATCAGGATCGACACGATCGTCATCCACGACACCGAGTCGTCGTACGCGTCGGCCATCGCGACGTTCCAGAACGCGGGCGGCAGTTCCGCGCACTACGTGATGCGGGCCTCGGACGGCGCGGTGACGCAGATGGTGTCCACCAAGGACATCGCCTACCACGCCGGCAACTACTCGACGAACCTGCACTCCATCGGCATCGAGCACGAGGGCTACGCCGCGCACGGGGGCACCTGGTACACCGAGGCGCAGTACGAGGCCACGGCGTCCCTGGTGCGCTACCTCGCGGACCGCTTCGGCATCCCGCTGGACCGTGAGCACATCATCGGCCACGACAACGTCGCCGGTCCGAACTCCAGCCTCGTCGCGGGCATGCACTGGGACCCGGGCGCGTCCTGGGACTGGGAGCACCTGATGAGCCTGCTCGGCGCTCCGGCGGCGGGCGAGCACGGGGTCGGGCCGGTCGGCTCGGCGGTGACGATCACCCCCGGCTTCACCGAGAACCAGCAGACCGTGCAGGTCTGTCCCGGTGACGATCCCACCGGTGCCACTCCTTCGTGCACCGAGCGGCAGCAGTCCTCCAACTTCGTCTTCCTGCGCACCGCGCCCGGTGACACGGCCCCGCTCTTCGGCGATCAGGCCATTCACAAGGGTGCTGCGGGCACCGACCGGATCAGCGACTGGGGCTCCACCGCCCAGGCGGGGCAGCAGTTCGTGGTGGCCGACGCCGACGGCGACTGGACCGCCATCTGGTACAGCGGCTCCAAGGTGTGGTTCTACAACCCGGGCGGCGTCAACACCACGCCCGCGCACGACGTGACGCTGGTCTCCGCCGCGGGCACCACGCCGGTGGCGGTCTACGGCTCCAGCTACCCCGACCGGGCGGAGTACCCCGCGGGGCTGTCCCCGTCGACGCAGGCGCCGATCAGCTGGTACACGGTTCCCGTCGGTCAGGCGTACGTCGCCACCCGGCCGCCGGCCAACACCGACGACTACTTCACGTCCGGAGCGGTCGTCACCGGCGCCAAGCAGATGTACACCATCCAGTACAACCACCGTGTCGCGCTGGTCTACTCGTCGGACGTGACCGCGACCGGCGTGTGACCCCGGGCCGCAGCCCGTTCCTACGGCCCGCCGGGTGATCGACACGCGGGGGCGGGTTGAATCGGCGTACGGACAGGTGCCCGGCGCATCCCCGGATGTGCCGGGCACGCGGCCGTCCGCCGGCGGTCGCTCCACCGCGTCACCGGCCGCCGACGCGCGGCGTCCACTCCGCTCCGAGCTGCCGGGTCCATTGTCGAGACCCTCGTATGCTGGGCTCGTGAGGCGGACTTCTTTTGCGAACTGGCCCTGTTCCATCGCGCGCACGATGGATCTGCTCGGCGACTGGTGGACGCCGCTGGTGCTGCGCGAGGCGTTCTACGGGATCAAGCGGTTCGACGCGTTCCAGCAGGAGCTCGGCATCGCACGCAACACGCTGACCGACCGGCTCCGCCGGCTGGTCGACGAGGGGCTCATGGAGAAGCGGGCCTATCAGACGGACCCGGTGCGCTACGACTACGTGCTCACCGAGATGGGCCGGGACTTCTTCGGGGTGCTGGCCGCGATGAACAGCTGGGGCAACCGCTGGCTCAGCGGTGAGCAGGGGCCTCCGGTCGTCTTCCATCACGACCGCTGCGGGCACGAGAGCGAGGCCGCCGTCGTGTGCGCCGACTGCGGTGAGCCGATGACCTCCGAGGACACCCGGCCGCGGCTCGGCCCCGGCTATCCGCCGCACCTCGCCGAACGACCGGACATCCGACAGCGCTTCACCACCTGAGCGCGACTCGGCTTCCGGGTCCGCTCCCCTTCCGCTTCCGGCCGCCGTGCCGGGAGCGGTTTTCCTTGACATGACAGTCTATCTACGCAACTCTCAAGGTCAGAGCCCTAGGGCGGGTATGCCTCCTGGGGGACGAGAGGAAGGCCGGAGACTCATGGAGTGGACGGGCGCCCGCTACGCGGACCAGCCGACCGTCGAGGTGCGGACGCGGATCGACGCCTCACCGCGGCGGGTGTGGGACCTCGTCTCCGACATCCGGCTGATGCCGGACCTGAGCGCGGAGCTGCGGTCGGTCGAGTGGCTCGACGGCGTGACGGCGCCGGAAGTCGGCGCCCGGTTCGTGGGGCGCAGTAGGCACGCGTCGCTGGGGGAGTGGGAGACCACCTCGTACGTGGTGGAGTGCGAGCCGTACCGGACGTTCGCCTGGGCCGTCGGGGACCCCGGACGCCCCAGCGCCCTCTGGCGGTTCGCCCTGGAGGAGGCGGGCGGCGGAACCGAGCTGACCCAGTGGATGCGGATGGGGCCGGGCCGTTCGGGGCTCTCCTTCGCGATCGACCGGATGCCGGAGAAGGAGCAGAAGATCGTGTTCGTACGACTGCGGGAGTTCGAGCGGAGCATGACGGACACCGTCGCGGCGATCAGGAAGCTGGCCGAGAACGCGGAAGGAGCGGAGGCGTGATGCGTACCTCCACGACGATCGAGGCGTCGGCCGGCGACTGGCGGGAGACCGTCGACTTCGTGGTCGAGGCGGAGAAGCTCGGGATGGACATCTGCTGGGTCGCGGAGGCCTGGGGCTCCGAAGCGCCCTCCCCGCTGGGCTACTTGGCCGCGCGGACCGACCGGCTGCTGCTCGGCTCCGGGATCATCCAGCTCGGGACCCGCACCCCGGCGGCCATCGCCCGTGCCGCGATCACGCTCTCCAACCTCTCCGACGGACGCTTCCTCCTCGGCCTCGGCCCCTCCGGCCCCCAGGTCATCGAGGGACTGCACGGCGTGCCGTTCGCGCGCCCGCTGTCCCGGATGCGGGAAACCGTGGAGATCGTCCGGCAGGCGGTCGCCGGGGAGAAACTCTCGTACGAGGGGAGGGAGTTCACGATCCCGCTGCCCGGCGGTGAGGCGCGGCCCATGCGGATGTCCATCAGGGCCGAGCACGAACTGCCCGTCTATCTCGCCACGCTCTCGCCGAAGATGCTGCACCTGACGGGCGAGGTCGCCGACGGCTGGCTGGGCACCAGCTTCGTTCCCGAGGGCGCCAAGGAGGCGTACTTCGACCACCTGGACGCGGGTCTCGCGGCGGCGGGCCGCCGCCGCGCCGACCTCGACATCTGCCAGGGCGCCGAAGTGGCCTTCGCGGCGGACGAGGACGCGCTGCGCGCCATGGTCGCGGGCCGGAAGAAGGAACTCGCCTTCAGCCTGGGCGGAATGGGCTCCGCCACCACCAACTTCTACAACGCCGCCTACAGCAGGCAGGGCTGGGCGGAGACCGCCACGGAGATCCACGCGCGCTGGCAGGCCGGGGACCGGGACGGCGCCGCCGGACTCGTGACCGACGAGATGGTCCTCGGCACCACCCTCATCGGCACCGAGGACATGGTCCGTGAACGGCTCCGTGTCTGGCGCGCCGCGGGAGTCGACACCGTCCGCCTCTACCCCGCCGGCGAGACCCTGGACGAGCGGCTCACGACACTGGGGCGCGCGCTGGATCTCGTGGCGGAGCAGAACCGGGTGGACGCCGGACGGCCCGCGGGGGAGCCGGTGGACGCCGGGCGGTCCGCCGGGCAGCCGGTGGACGCCGAGTAGGTCCTCCGGGTCCACCCCGGTGCGGGTGACGGCCGGCACGCCGTGCGGTCCGCCGGACGGCGGTCGGCCGTCACCCGGTCGGCGGAGCTCCCGTGGCGGGCGAGGGGCGGCGGGCGGACGCTCGAACTCCCCGATGCTTCCGGCACGGGACGGCCGGCGGCCGACAGTGCAGCGAGGTGGTCGAGCATGAGCCAGGATTCTTCGAGGCCTCCGGGCCCCCCGCCCGGTGGCGGCACGGGATCCCAGCCGAGCGGCGGAGACATGCCGCTGTGGGGAGACCAGTGGTCCGGGGCCGGTCCCGCCGCCGGAGGCATGGGGCCGCCGCCCTCCGGCAGCAGTGGCTGGGCGGCGGGCGGAGTCACCTTCGCGGGCGTCCTCCTGCTGGTGAACGGCGGCCTCAACATCCTCCAGGGCATCTCCGCGATAGCCAAGGACGATGTCTACGCGCGCGTGAACGACTACGTCTACCGCATCAACCTCACCGGCTGGGGCTGGATCCTGCTGATCCTCGGTGCGATCGCCGTCGTCACCGGCTGGGGGATCCTCAAGGACGCCGGGTGGGCCCGGATCACCGGCATCGTGCTGGCGTCGCTGAGCATGCTCTTCCAGTTCATGTTCCTGCCGTACGCGCCGATCTGGTCGGTCATCCTGCTGGCCATCGACGTCTTCGTCATCTGGGCCCTGGCCACGTACCGGCCCGACGGCCGGCAACCGCGCTGACGCGCCCCCGGCCCCGCACCGAGCGGTCCCCCGCGCACCGGCCCTGCGCCGAGCGGGCGCCGCCGGGAAGGAACTGCCGCAGTGCCGTCGAACCCACGAACCGGACCGAGCGGAACGAGACGCGCCATGGACGACGTGACCGACCGGACGCGAGCAGGTCTGCCCGCGCGAGGCGCCGCGGGCATCATCGACGATCCGGAGCCGAAGTGAGCGCCGGGCACGACGGCGGCGGTGCCGCGAACGCAGGCGGCACGGGCGGCGGTGACGCACGGGAGATCGCCGAACTGCGGGCCCGGGTCGCCGAACTGGAGCGGAGCCGGCCGAGGCGCGAGCACCACCGTGTCCGGTCGACCTTCGCGGTCGTGCTGGTCCTCCTCGCCGCCCTGCTCACCCCGCTGAGCGCCGTGGCGGCCTGGTCGAGCGATCTGATCGGGAACACCGACCGGTACGTGCAGACCATGCAGCCGCTCGCCTCCGACCCCGACATCCAGAACGCCGTCGCCAACCGGGTGACCGACGCGGTGATGCAGCACGTCGACGTCGAGACGCTGCTCCAGTCGGTCGCCCCCGCCGACCGGCCCCGGCTGACCCAGGCCCTCGGGCCGATCAGCGGCGCGATCACCAGCGGCGTCAAGGACTTCGTGCACACCGTGGCGCTGAAGTTCGTCAGCAGCGACGCGTTCGCCACCCTGTGGACCGAGCTGAACCGGAGAGCGCATGCCGCCGTCGACAAGGCGCTGACCGGAAAGGGCGGCGGAGCGGTGAAGCTCACCAACGACGCCGTCGTCATCGACCTCGCCCCCGTCATCGACCAGGTCAAGCAGGCGCTCGTCAACCAGGGACTCGGCGTCGCCGCGAAGATCCCCCAGGTGCACACCAACTTCACCGTGATGACCTCCGACTCCATCGGCAAGGCCAAGAGGCTCTACCGACTGCTCGAACTCGTCGGGTTCTGGCTGCCTGTCCTGGCCCTGCTGCTGGCGGCCGGCGGTGTGCTGCTCGCCGTACGCAGGCGCCGCGCCCTGATCACGGCGGCGCTCCTCGTCGCGGGCGGGGCCGCCGTCCTCGGCATCGCGCTGTGGATCTTCCGGGAGATCTATCTCGACGGTCTCCCGGCGAACGTCTCCCAGCCCGCCGCCGCCTCGATCTACGACACCCTGGTGCGTTACCTGCGGACGTCGGTACGCCTGGTCATCACCCTCGGCATCATCGTGGCGCTGGCGGCCTGGCTGACCGGCAGCGGCCGGGCGGCGAGGCGGGTCAACGCCGCCTGGACCGGCGGCATCGGTGCCGTGCGGACCGCGACCGGGGCCGAACTCGGCGCGGTCGGAGCCTGGGTGCACCGGGTCAAGACGTGGCTCAACTGGACCGTGGTCGCGGTCGCCGCCGTCATCCTGCTGGTCTGGAACTACCCCACGGCCGCGGTGACCATCTGGATCGCCGTACTGGCCCTGCTGGCCCTGGCGATCGTCGAGTTCCTCGACGACGACGGCACCCCGCACCTGATCGGCTCCGACGGCGGGCCGACGGCGGGACCCGCGGCCAAGAGCCCGGCCTGACCGGCCGCCTCCGGCGACGGCCGCTTCCTCCTCCGGCGGCGGCCGTCTCCTGTGGCGGCGGCCTTCTCCGGCGGCGTCCGTCGTCCTCCGTCGTTCTCTGTTGTCCTCCGGCGTCCTCCGGCATCCGTCGGAGGACGCCGGAGCGGTGCGCGGGCGAAACCACCTGACAGATCGTCGGCGCCGGGTTACGCTCGCCCCGATGATGACTTCCTCTCCCGTCAGATTGGGGGCCCCGTCCGCGCAAGGTGAGTGCTGATGCTCACTTCGACCGCGTACGAGGATTCCCTCCTCTCCTTCTGGCCGCGTGTGCGTGACTTCGCCGTGCCGCCCACCATGATCGAGACCGCCACCGCCCGCCGCCGTCGCGGGGACTGGGCCGGGGCATGCGCTGCCGCAGGCGTCGACATCGACTTCGATCTGCGTTCGCTGGCACGGACCCACGGCCGCGAACTGGTGTCCCGGCTCCGCCTCGATCTCCGCCATCTGGCTCCCGACCTGCTGCGCTGGCACATGCCGAGAGTCGCCCCCGACGGACTGCTGCGTCCCGGCCTGACGATCACTCTGGCCCGGTACGACCGTGCCGCGCGCGACGGCGTGCACCCCGTGCACCTCGTGGTCCGCACTCCGCCTGCCTGGGCGGACGGCGGCCAGCGGATCGGCCTCGCCCTGTGGGAGGGCACCCCCGGCGCGCCCCGCGACCGCTTCTCCTTCGACACCGGAGCCCGCCGCCATCCCCATCCCCGTCCCAGTCGGCGGTACCGCCTCGACCTGCACCGCCACCTGTGGGACACCCGCAGGACCGACGAGCTGCGGGTCCGTTCCGGTGCCGACCTGCCGACGGCCGACCTGCCGACGGGCGACACCCGTCCGGGCGACGGGGATCCAGCGGGGCCGGTGCCCTCGGACCTCGGCTGCGCCGTCGGCCGGTGGGCGGACGAGGCGGCGATCCTGCTGGCCGACGAGGGGCGTACGACCGGGACCGTCACCGTGCGGCTCGGAATCCGCCGGCGGCTGCTCCTGGACGTGGCCGCGGACCCGGAACGGGCCGGGCCGCCCGCACTGCGGATCACCGCCGGGCCCGCCGACGGGAGCGGCGCCGGCCTCACGGCGCCGGCCCTGCCCGACGCGGCGACCTGGGTGCTGCCCGACCTGGCGCTGATCCGCGCCGGGGTCGTCGAGGCCGGACGGCTGCATCCGCTGGTCGCCTCGGCGCTGGCCCCGGAACACACCCCGGCCGGACCCGGATCCGGCGGAGGAGCGGATCCGGCGGGGGCGCATCGTCTCGTGGAATGCCGGGGAGCCCTGCACCGGATCGGCCTGGTCGACGGCGTGCTCGCGCCGCTCGACCACGATCCGGCCGAGATCCGCCGGGAAGAGCTGCTGGTCGCGCTGACCGGCACACCGCTTCCCTGCCTCCGGGTCATCGACGAGGCACACCGTCGGCCGCACTGCCTCTCCGGCGTCCGCGAACGGCTGCGCCACGGCGACACCGCCGGTGCGCTGGCCGTCGTGGAGGGACTGCTGGGCCCCGAGGCCGTGCTGCGCGACGGCGCCCTGCGGGACGAACTCCAGGCCGCCGCGCTGCGGCGCGTCACCTACGGACTGTTCAGGGCGGGCCTGACCGGTCCCGGACCCGACCGTCTCTCCCGGGGACCCGCCCGGCCCCGCGGCCACCGTTCCCACCCGCGTGACACGACCGGCCGCTGACCGCTCGTCCACCGCCCGCTGAAAGCCAGTCGACCGCCACGGGGCCACGTCATGCCCCCGGGCGGCCCGTTCACGAACCCAAAGGTGATCAGACATGCCCACAAGCACCCCGCTCGCCGAGGCCGAGACGCTCGCCGCCCCGGCCCGCACCGTCCGACCCGACGCCGCCGACCCACGCGTCGACCCGTCCGGGGCCACGCAACTCGCCGTGGCCGACGCCCTGTCGGCGCTGCTCCGCGACACCGGAACGGAGCCGCGCCCCGACAGTCAGCTGGAGGCGCTGACCCTCGCCGTCGCCGCCGACCTGCCCGTCCTCCTGTGGGGTGAGCCGGGGATCGGCAAGACCGCGGCCCTGACCCAGCTCGCCGAGACCCTGGACCTGCCCCTGACCACGGTGATCGCCAGCGTCCACGAGCCCTCCGACTTCTCGGGGCTGCCCGTCCTCGGCGACGACCCCGCCGAACAGGGCGTTCCCATGGCCCCGCCGGACTGGGCGGTGCGGCTCGTCCGCGCCGGCCGCGGACTGCTGTTCCTGGACGAACTGTCCACCGCACCCCCGGCCGTTCAGGCCGCCCTGCTCCGCCTCGTCCTGGAGCGGCGCATCGGAGCCCTCCGACTCCCGCCCGGGGTACGGATCGTGGCCGCCGCGAACCCGCGCTCCTCGGCCGCCGACGGCTGGGAACTGAGCCCGCCGCTGGCCAACCGCTTCGTCCATCTCCAATGGGTCCACGACCACGACGTCGTCGTACGCGGGCTCGGCGGCACCTGGCCGCGCGCGACCCTGCCCCGGCTCGACCCGCACAAGCTCCCGGAGGCCGTCGACTTCGCCCGCCGCGCGGTGTGCGGACTCCTCGCCGCCCGTCCCGGGCTCGTCCACCGGCTGCCCAGCAGCGAGACCCGGCGGGGCGGCGCCTGGCCCTCGCCCCGGAGCTGGGAGACGACCCTGAGGCTCATCGCCTTCGCACATGCCGCCGGCTCCTCACGGGACGTGCTCTCCCTGCTGGTCAGGGGCGCCGTCGGCGACGGTCCCGGGCTGGAACTGCTGGCGAGCGTGGACCGCATGGACCTGCCCGACCCCGAGACCCTGCTCGCCGACCCCGCGGGCGCCGTCCTGCCCGAGCGGGGTGATCTGCGCCAGGCCGTCCTCGACGGCGTGGTGGCCGCGGTCCGCAAGCGGCCCGACAGGGACCGCTGGGACGCGGCCTGGGCACTGCTCGTACGGGCCCTGGACACCGGCGCCCCGGACCTGGTGGTCGTTCCCGCGACCACGCTGGCGACGCTGCGCCAGGAGGACTGGGACGTCCCGGCCTCCATCGAGCGGCTGGCCGGAGCGGTGGCGCTGTCCCGGCGCGCCGACGACGCGGCGTCCCGCGTCGCGGTCGCCGCCCAGGCCCTGCGATGACGGCGACCGCGCCACGGGCGCTGGACCTGGAGAAGCTCTACGCCGCCCGTCTGCAGGCCGCGCGGGCCCGGCCCTATCTGGCGACGGCGCTGTTCGCCCTGAGCACCGTCGAGTCGCGGTGGGTGCCGACGATGGCCGTCGACCGGTACTGGCGGTGCTACGTCTCACCGGGGTTCGTGGACCGTACGCCCGTGGAGGACCTGGCGGGGGTCTGGGTGCACGAGGTGTCGCACCTGCTGCGCGACCATCACGGCCGCAGCGAGCGGTTCGCCCGCGAACACGGACTCACCGGCCCGGCGGAGCGGCTGCGGATGAACATCGCCGCCGACTGCGAGATCAACGACGACGCGTTCGGCGAGGGGCTGGCCCGGCCCGAGGGCGCCGTCACGCCGGAGTTCCTGAACCTGCCCGCCGGGGAGCTCATGGAGGAGTACCTCCGCCGGTTCCGGCTCGGGCCGCACACGCAGAGCCTGGCCTGGCTGGACTGCGGCAGCGGCGCCGACGGGCGCGAACGGGAGTGGGACCTCGGGCCGGGCGGCGCGCACGGCCTCAGCGCGCAGGAGCGCGACGCGGTCCGGTTCCGGGTCGCGCAGGGCATCAAGGCCCGGCCCGGCAAGAACCCCGCGGGATGGGAGCGATGGGCGGAGGAGGCCTTCCAGCAGCCGCAGCCGTGGCGGGAGCTGCTGGGGGCGGCGGTCCGCTCCGCGGCCTCGGGGCCCGGGGCGGGGGAGGACTACACGTACGGCCGCCCGTCGCGGCGCTCGGCCTCGGTGCCCGGGGCCGTCCTGCCGAGCCTGCGCCGCAGACCGCCGAGGGTCTCGGTGGTCATCGACACCTCGGGATCGGTCAGCGACGCGGAGCTGGGCAGCGCCCTTCTGGAGGTCTCCGCGATCTCCCGCGCCGTGGGCGGCCGCCGCGACCTGGTCACCGTGGTCTCGTGCGACGCCGCGGCAGGCGTCGCGCACCCGCTGTGCCGGGCCGAGGGCATTCCGCTCCTGGGCGGCGGCGGCACGGATCTGCGCTCGGGATTCACCGCGGCGCTACGGGTCAGGCCGGGCCCCGACGTCATCGTGGTCCTGACCGACGGACAGACTCCCTGGCCGAAGTCGCGGCCCCCGTGCCGGACGGTCGTGGGTCTGTTCTCCCGCGGGTCGGGCGGTTCATGGGACGAGAACGATCCCGACTACGTCCCCGACGAGCCGCCCGCCTGGGCACGCGTGGTGGAGATCGGCTGAGGGTGTCGATCCGATGCCCTCACGGGCCGTATCCCGCTACAGGCTGCATTCCCTGCAGGTGGTGTCCCGTGACAGGTCGCCTTCCCCGCAGGCTGCTCCCCCTACAGGCTGTATCCCCCGTCCACCCCCAGCGCCTGCCCGGTGATGAAGCCCGCGCGGTCCGACGCCAGGAACGCGACGGCCTCGGCGACGTCCCTCGCGGAACCGAAGCGGCGCAGCGGGGTGTTGCGGCGGGTGATCTCCAGCGCCGTGTCGTCGAGTTCGCCGGAACCGATCAGACGGGCGGCGATGCCGTCGGTCAGCATGCCGGGGCCGACGCAGTTGACCCGGACGCCGTAGCGCCCCTCCTCGGCGGCCAGGGCGCGGGCGACCGCCTCGACCGCCCCCTTCGGTCCGGCGGAGAGCCCGTCGCGCACCGGATACCGGCGGGTGGCCACGGTGGTCACGGCGACGACGCTGCCCCGGCTCTCCCGCAGCAGCGGCAGCGCGGGATGCACCAGATTGAAGAACGTGCCCGCGTCCGCGTCGAGTTGGGTCCGGAACTCGCTCGGTGCGACCCTGCTCAGGTGGACCATCGGCACATGCGGGCCCGCCGCGTGGACGAGGGTGTGCAGCCCGCCGAGCGCCGCGGCCGTCTCGGCCACGGCGGCGGCGACGGCCTCCTCCTCGCCCAGGTCGAGCCGCAGGGCCCGCACCCGGCGGTCCTGGTCCGCGAACTCCGCCGCCGTCCGCGCGGCGAGCGCCTCGGCGGCCTCCCGGCTGGAGCGATAGGTGAACACCACGTCACTGCCCCGCCCGGCGAGCATCCGCACGATCGCCGCGCCGATGCCTCCGGTGCCGCCCGACACGAACGCGACACCTTCGCGGTGCGAGAAATCCGACGTCTGCGGCATCGGCATCACAGTCCCGGGGATTCGGCGACGACGACCTGACCTTCACGACCTCGTCGGCCCCGGCACCGATCCGGCGCGGATCGGGTGGATGCGGACGCGGCGCGTGTCCGCGTACGGCCGGGCGACGGCCCATTGCAGCACGTGCACGTCCCCGCCGGACAGTCGCGTGCACCGGTTCCCTCTCCCCCGGGGGGGAGGGCGCGGGCCGGATGTTCAGTGCCGGGGCAGCGGCAGGTGGAGGTCCGTGCTCGACAGGGTCATCGGCGACGCCGAGACGGCTCGCAGACGCATGCGGACGCCGGCCCGGGGGAGCGGGAACTTCCCGTCGGGCGGCCGGAGTTCGTAGCGGCCGAACGCGTGTCCGGCCAGGGTGGAGGGGCCGGAGGCCACCGACCAGTAGCGGCTCATGCCCTGGCCCGTGGTCAGCGTGAAATGCGGGCTCAGGGCCGCGTCGCCGAGGTTGGTGACACCGACCGTGAGGCCGGTCAGGGAGTGGGCGGCCCGGCGGGCCTCGGTGACCTGCATGCGCAGCGGGGGCGACCCGGTGGCCGCCAGGGTCACCGCCGCCGCCGACGGGGCCAGCAGCAGGGCGACCGCGGCGATCCGGGCCCCGCGCCGGTGCGGCCCGCGCAGGAAGGCCGGGCGGGGCTGCCACGCGGTCCGGAAGGACTGCCAGGGCGCGGTGATCGCGGCGGCCACCCACAGCGGAGTCATCAGCAGGTAGTAGCCGTCCTGCGAACGGGTCGCCACGTAGAACGCGCACCAGGGCAGCACCGTCGCCGCCGGCCCCAGCCGCCGCACGAACAGCACGAACAGTGCCAGCAGCGCCGCCGCCAGCAGCAGGCTCGCGTGCGCGTACCAGGCCAGGCGGTCGCTGCCGTCGGTGAAGTACAGCGAGATGTCGACCAGTCCCTGCCCGTGGATGTCCGCGTCCTGGGTGAGGGGCAGGGCGATCCCGGAGAGCCAGGAGTGCGGCTCGCTCACGATGAAGTACGCGTTGATCAGCAGCCAGGTGGTGGCGGCGATACCGACGATCCGGCCGACCGCGATCGCCGCCGCCCGTGCGCCGAGGTCGCCGCGGCGCAGCGCGTACACCCCGGCCAGCAGGAACGGGGTGAGGAACCAGGGGAGCTGCTGCGCGGCGCAGGCCGCCCCGAGGCAGGCCGCCCGGGCGATGTCCCCCCGTCCGCCGCCGCCCGTCCGCGGCCATCCCACCACCACCGGGATGAGCAGGGCGCAGGCGAGGATCGCCGGATAGCCGAGCCGTGCGTACGTCGGCAGCAGACCGAGACCGAGACAGGCGATCGTCGCGGCGGACCGCCACGGCACCGGCAGCATCCGCCACATGACGACCGCGCCCGTGATGAGGGCCCCGGTGCCGACCATCGTGGCGGCGGTCGAACCGTGTCCGACCCACAGCAGCGGCGCGGTGAGCATCAGCGCGAGCGGCGGGTAGCCGTACGTGTAGTCGTAGCCGCCGTTCATCGTCGCGGTGAGGGCGACGCCGTGGCCGAAGAGCCAGGGCCACGGACGCCCGTAGACCTGGTGGCCGGTGACGAACTCGTGGGCGGCCTGGGTGGTGAGGACCGACTCGTCGCTGCCCTGGTGGTTCATCACCAGCCCGCACACGACGAGCGTCACCGCGGTCACCAGGACGACGAGGTCGACCCGTGCCAGCGAGCGGCCCCGGCGCACGACGAGGGCCAGTACGCCCGACGCCAGGATCGAGGCGTAGCAGAGCGAGACGATCGCGGCCACGAGGAGCCGGTGGCTCGCGGCCTGCGCCCACAGCGGGCGCGTACCGATGAACAGGCTGATGTCGGCCAGAAGGGTCAGGACGCGGTGCCACTGCGCGGGCGCCTCGTCCGGGTTCCAGCGCGCGGCCGGCCCGCCGGACGGGACCGTCGAAGGGGCCTGGCGGCGCGTCGGCGCCGGCTTGATTTCTGCCGAGTACACGGCCCCATACGCTAATTCCGGCTGGTGAGCGGCGCGCGACGGGACGTGAAGAGTCCGGTGTGAGGCGAGTAAGAGCACCTCTTGGGGCCGTCGGCGCGTCAGGCGTTGGACAGCGACACCTCGGTGGACTTGATGAGCGCGACGACCTCGGAGCCGGCCGAGAGGCCCAGTTCCGCGACCGCGTCCGTGGTGATCGCGGAGGTCAGTTCGCCGCCCGCGACCCGGACCTTGACCTGGGCCATGGCGCCGCCGGAGGTGACGCCGGTGACCGTGCCCGGCAGCTGGTTGCGGATGCTCAGCCCGGCCACCGGGCCGGTCGCGAGGGAGACCTCCGTGGCCTTGACCAGGGCCCGTACGGTGGAGCCGGACGTCAGGCCCAGTTCCTGTACGGCCTCCAGCGTGACGGCCGCGGTGATCTCCTGTCCGGCGTCGAGCCGGACCTTGACCGTCGCCATCACCTCACCGGGGGTGACGGAAGTGACGGTGCCGGGGAGTCTGTTGCGGATGCTCAGGCTCATGGGAAGGCCTCGCTTGCTGTACGGCGCGATGGATACGGGGGTATATGCGTAGCTTGCCGCACGCCTCGGTTTCCGGCCCGGGTCGCGGACCGTGTCGCTGTTCGGCCGAACGGGTGACCATGCGTAAGAATTGCCCGGTGCAGACAACGAGTGCGAGCCAGGACGGGGTGGATCGATGACCGGCCACGACGTCACCGATGAACAGTGGGAAGGGCTCGCCCAGGTCGTTCCGTTGCGCGGCCGGGACGCCTGGCCGTCAGCGGTGCGGCACCGGTCGATCCCCGAGGCCGAGACCGAGACGCGGCGCCGTTTCGTGGTCCTGAGGGTCAACGTCTTCGCGGACGCCCGTGACGTCGCCGAGACGCTCATGTCCGGCATCCCCGTGCTCCTCGACCTGACCGGAGCGGAGACCGAGGTCGCCAAGCGGGTCCTCGACTTCAGCACGGGCGTGGTCTTCGGTCTCGCCAGCGGCATGCACCGGGTGGACCGGAACGTGTTCCTGCTGACGCCCCCGGGGACCGAGGTGCGGGGCCTGATGGAGGGGGCCGGCGTTCCCGGCTTCTGACGGCTCCTGACGTCGATCGGGGGCCTCGTCCCCCGATCGTGGGAAGGTCCCCCGGCTGTAACGGTTCGTCTCGCCGCGGAGAACTACCGTCCGCATATGACTCTGTCCTCGCCGGAAGCTCCCACGGCGGTTCGGGCGCGCCCGGTCCGTCCGGGTCTCACCGAGCTGCGGCTCGCCGCCTTCGCCGCCCACCGCCGTGTCCGGCTCCCGCTCGGACCGCTCACCCTCGTCGCCGGCCCCAGCGGCAGCGGCAAGACGGCCGTCCTGCGGGCCTACGAGGCGCTGGCGCGGCTCGGCGCCGGTGACGGGCTCCACGAGGTGTTCCCGGACCCGGTCGCCTGCGTGCCCGAGCGGTCCCGGCCCGACGCCCAGCACCGCCGGGGCTTCCGCATCGGCTGCACGGTCGACGGACCCGAGGGCCCCGTCCGCCTCGACGTCGCCGTCCAGGCCGAACCCGAACTGCGCGTCGTGGGCGAGCGGTTGTCGGCGGGCGGACGGACCCTGCTGGAGACGGCGCTGCGCGACCCGGGCCGCCCCTTCGTCCAGGCCGCCTGGCACACCGGCGGCTCCTCCCCGGTGACCCGGGTCCCGCTCCCCGACGACCGCCTCGGCACCGCGCTGCTGCCCCTGCGCGTCGCGGGCCGCACCGCGGGGGAGCGCCACGTCCTGGCCGCGGCCGAGCAGATGGTGCTCGCGCTGCGGTCCGTCTACGTCTGTGATCCGGACCCGGCCTCCATGCGGGCCCCCGTTCCGCTCGGCTCCGGTCGGCTGCTGCGCGGCTGCGGCAACCTCGCCGAAGTCCTGCGGCGCACGAGGTCGGAGTGTGGCCACCGGTACGCCCACCTGGTCGCGGCGGCCCGCGCCGGATGCGCCGGCCCGGTCACGGACGTCCTGTCCGAGGTGCTCGGCGACGGCGGCGTCCGCGCGCTCCTCGACCGCGGCGACGGCGTCCGTACGCCGCTCGGGCTGCTCGGGGACGGCGAGTTGAGGTATCTCGCGCTCGCCCTCGTGCTGCTCACCGGGCCCGGTGTCCTGGAGGTCGACCCGGCGGGCGAGGTGCCGGCCGCGTTCCAGTCGCTGACGGTCCTCGCCGACGGCCTCGACCGCGGGCTGGACGCCCGGCAGGCCGGGGAACTGGTGCGGCTGGCGGCGCGGATGTGCGAGCGGGGGCACATCCGGCTGCTGGGCGCGGTGAGCGGGACGACTCGCGCCTCCGGTGCGGCCGGGGTGTCGGTGGTGGACCTGACGCCGTGAGGGAACCGGGCCGGGTGGCGGATCCGAGGCCGTGAGGGAACCGGGCCGGGTGGTAGACCTGAGGCCGTGAGTGAACTGGACGTAGCGACGCTGCAGCGCAGACTGGCCGAGTTCGCGGCCGCACGGAACTGGCAGCCGTACCACACCCCCAAGAACCTGGTCGCCGCCCTGAGCGTGGAGGCCTCCGAACTCGTCGAGATCTTCCAGTGGTTGACGCCGGAGGAGTCGGCCCGCGTGATGCAGGACGCGGACAGCGCGCACCGCGTCACCGACGAGGTCGCGGACGTCCTCGCGTATCTGCTCCAGTTCTGCGAGGTGCTCGGGATCGACCCGCTCGCGGCCCTCGACGCGAAGATCGACCGGAACGAGCGGCGGTTCCCGGCACCGGAGAACCCCTGACGCGCCGGCCGTCACACGGCACGCGCAACGTGGTTCGACACTCTCCGTAGTCGTTTCGTCGGGTCGATGCGATTCCGTGTCCACAGATTTCGGGCTTCCTCTGGCTTTCTGTCTCAAGGGCCCTCACTCTGGGTAGTGAACAAGGGAGTTCGGGCGGACGCGTGAGAGCGCGTCGGACAGACGGGGGCAGCGCATGGAAGCGGTGCGGCTCATCGCGACGAGCAGACGTGCCCTGGCGGACAGCGGCGAGACTCCGGAGGTGTTGGCGGAGGCGTGGCAGGCGCATTCCCTGGCGCAGGCGATCGGCAGCCGCCTCGCCGTGTCCGGACCCCCTGAACTCCGGGGCGAGGCACTGGGGTTGACCGAGCTGGCGGGCCGTGGCTGCGGAGTGCTCGGCGACCACGCCCTCGATGTCGGCGCCTTACGGGCCGCCCGGCTCACGGAGCTGGGCGACGCGCGGGAGGCCCTGCTGTGCCTCGGCGGCCTGCTCGCCGAGGTCGGCATAGCCCTGGTCGGTATCGCCTGCGCGGCGGACGACGAGGGGACCTACTGGCAGTGCATGGAGGCGATCGACGCGGCGGACGAGTCCCGGGACCGCGTCCTGGAGATGCTGAGACGTCTCGCGGTGCGGGACGAGAAACGCGTGGTGGAGCGGGATCCGGCCGCGGGGTAGGCGCCCCGCGAGGCCGCGCCGTCACTCCTGGGGCCCGCGCCCCCGCGCGACCGCCCGGCCGGAAACCGGCCGCGACGCCCGGCCGGTCGGCCGGGCCCGCGGTGCAGACCCGGGTGCGGTCAGTCGAGCTGCGGTGCCACCTCGGAGGCGATCAGGTCCAGGTGGTCGAGGTCGGCGAGGTCGAGCATCTGGAGGTACATCCGCTGTGAACCGACCGCTTGATACCGGGCGATCCGCTCGACGACCTCGGCCGGGGAGCCCGCGAGTCCGTTGGCCTTCAGTTCGTCGACATCGCGGCCGATGGCGTCCGCCCGCCGCCTCACCTCGCTGTCGGTCCGGCCGACACACGCCACCAGGGCGTTGGAGTAGACGAGTTCGTCGGTCTTGCGTCCGGCCTGCTGCAGCGCCGCGCGGACCCGGCCGAACTGCTGCTCCGTGTCGGCGATTCCGGCAAAGGGGATGTTGAACTCGTCCGCGAAGCGCGCCGCGAGCGCGGGCGTCCGCCTGGCCCCGTGGCCGCCGATCAGGACGGGCACCTTCGCCTGTGCGGGCTTGGGCAGCGCGGGCGAGTCCTTGAGCTGGTAATACGTCCCGTCGAAGGTGAACCGCTCGCCGACCGGCGTGCCCCACAGCCCGGTGACGACGGCGAGTTGCTCCTCCAGCCGGCCGAACTTCTCCTTCGGGAACGGAATGCCGTACGCCGTGTGCTCGGCCTCGTACCAGCCCGCACCCAGGCCGAGTTCGACGCGGCCGCCCGACATCTGGTCGACCTGTGCGACCTGGATGGCGAGGACACCGGGGAGGCGAAAGGTTCCGGCAGTCATCAAGGTGCCCAGGCGGATGCGGCTCGTCTCGCGGGCGATGCCGGCCAGGGTGATCCACGCGTCGGTAGGACCGGGGAGCCCGTCGACGGACCCCATGTGCACATAGTGATCAGAGCGGAAGAAGGCTCCGTAATGGAGGTCTTCGGCGGCCTTGGCGACGCGGAGCAGCGTGTCGTAGGTCGCGCCTTGCTGCGGTTCTGTGAAGACTCGAAGATCCATGTATCCATCATGCACCGGTCACAACAGCCGTCCCGTGACGAACCGCTGGCGCATCGTGCCCCGTCCGCGCCGGGTCACCACCTCTGTACGGCGAGCTGCGGGTACAGGTCGCTCAGATCGCCGGAGAGGCTGGCCTTGACCTGGCGGGTGAGCGCGTCCGCGAGGACCTCGTGGGCGTCCGTCTCGATCCCGTCGAGGGCCTGTCCGGCGACACTGTCCGCGGAGACCTTGGGCACGTCGAGGCTCGCGGTCAGGTCCGTGTCGACGTAACCGACGTGCAGCCCGGTGACCTTGATGCCGCGCGGCTGGAGCTCCAGCCGCAGGGCGTTGCTCTGGGACCACAGGGCGGCCTTGGCGGCGCTGTAGCCGTCGGCGCCGGACACCGTGACCCAGGACAGCACGGAGTGGACGGTGAGGACGTGCCCGCCGCCGTTGCGCTCCAGGACCGGGACGAAGGCCCGGGTGGTGAGGAGCGGCCCGAAGAAGTTGATGTCGAACTCGCGCCGTATGTCCTCGACGGGGGAGTCCAGGAACGAGGTGGGGGCCGTCGAGCCCGCGTTGTTGACCAGGATGGTGACGTCCTGGGCCTGCGCGGCGGCGGCCGCGACGGACGCGGGGTCGGTGACCTCCAGGGCCAGCGGCACCGCGTCGGGGTGCCCGACGGTCCGCGGGTCGCGGGCCGTCGCGTAGACCTTCTTGGCGCCGCGTTCGTAGAGGGCGTCCACGAAGGCCTTGCCGATGCCCCGGCTGCCGCCCGTCACAAGTGCCACCGAGCCGTCGATGCTGGTCATGATCTTCTCCTTCTGAGGGCCGCCGGGAACCGGGGATGCGGGGTGCCGGGGGAAACGGTGCGTCCGAAGGGCGGCCGACTGTGCCGTCCGCTGCGTCGGCCCCATCGTAAACCGATCGGTTTTCTCCGTTGACCGCACTGTAAACCGATCGGTTTCCCAGAGGCAAGCGGAGAACGTAAGCTGGGCTCATGACACAGCCGACCTCGACCGCGACCGCCGGTTCACCGACCCGCGACCGGCTGCTCGACGCCGCGGCCGAGCTCTTCTACCGAGAGGGCGTCGGTGTCGGTGTCGAGGCGCTGTGCCGGGTGGCGGGAGTGTCCAAGCGCTCGATGTACCAGCTCTTCGACAGCAAGGACGGCGTGCTGGCGGCGAGCCTGGAGCGCAGCGCGCCCGCGTACCTGGCGTTCCTGCTGCCCCCCGACGACGACCGGGCGCCGCGTGATCGCGTCCTGCACGTCTTCGAACGTCTGGAGGAGATGGCCGCGCGTCCGGACTACCGCGGCTGCCCCTTCGTGGCCGTGAGCGCCGAGCTGAAGGCGCCGGACCATCCCGCGAGCCTGGTGGCCCGCCGCTGCAAGGACGCGCTGACCGCGTTCTTCCGGCAGGAGGCGGAGCGCGGCGGGGCCGGGGACCCGGAGCTTCTCGCGCGCCAGCTGACCGTCGCCTTCGACGGATCGGGCGTCCGGGCCGTCATGCAGGGCCAGGGCCTCGACGGCCTCGCCCTCGCGACCGCCGCCGCCCTGCTCGCCGGTGCGGGGATGAACGGCGCCGACGGTGCCGCGCGCCGCGAACCGGAAACCTCCGGCTGACCTGCCCGAAAGCCCCGGCCGACGGCCTGGAGCCCCTCGACCGCGCCGTCCGGCCGAGGCGAAAAAACCCCGGGTCCACCTGCGGTTTCCGCTGTACGTTGTGGGGGCGCGCCGAGGGCAGGCGTCGCCCCTGCGGTCGGCCGCGGCGCGGCGTGGCCACGGCTGCGGGAGCCGCGGCGGAGCCGGGAGCGGCGACGGCCGAGGCGCGCTCGCCCACGCTGTGGTTCCTCGGCGTCCGGCAGGTGCGCACCGTGCGTCGGCCGGCCGGCCCGCCGGGTCCCCACGGCTCAGAAGACGTTTCGAGGCAGATGCACCGTGTTCCTGACGATCAGTACCACCGGTACCCCAGAGCGGCCCGCGACCGATCTCGGCTTTCTGCTGCACAAGCATCCCGACAACGCGCAGAAGTTCTCGACCTCGTACGGAACGGCCCATGTGCTGTACCCCGAGGCGACCGCCGAACGGTGCACGGCCGCCCTGTTGCTCGAGGTCGACCCGGTGGCGCTGGTCCGGCGGGGCAAGGGCAAGGGGCGCGGCGGCGCTCCTGACGCGGCGCTCGCGCAGTACGTCAACGACCGCCCTTACGCCGCCTCCTCGCTGCTCGCCGTGGCGATCGGCGCCGTCTTCTCCAGCGCGATGAAGGGCCAGTGCACCGCCCGGCCCGAACTGCCGGAGCAGGCCCGGCCGCTGCGCATCGAGGTGCCCGCGCTGCCCGCGCGCGGCGGCGTCGCCCTCGTCCGGGGCCTCTTCGAGCCGCTGGGCTGGACCGTGACGGCCGAGGCCGTCCCGCTCGACGAGCGCTTCCCGGAGTGGGGCGACTCCCGCTACGTACGCCTGGAACTGGAAGCGGAGGGGCTGACGGTCGCCGAGGCCCTGCGCCACCTCTACGTGCTGCTCCCCGTCCTCGACGACGCCAAGCACTACTGGGTGTCGTCCGACGAGGTCGACAAGCTGCTGCGGGCGGGCGAGGGCTGGCTGCCCGACCACCCGGAGCAGAAGCTGATCGCCGGCCGCTATCTCTCCCGGCGCTGGTCGCTGACCCGGGAGGCCTTGGAGCGGCTCGAACTCGCCCGGCTCGCCGAGGCCGACGACATCGCGGTCGAGCAGATCGACAACGCCGTCGACGAGGACACCGACACCGAGGAGAAGCCGGTGCCGCTCGCCGTGCTGCGCCGCGACGCGATCCTTGCCGCACTGCACGCGTCCGGCGCGAGCCGCGTTCTCGATCTCGGCTGCGGACAGGGCCAGTTGGTGCAGGCCATGCTCAAGGACACACGGTTCACCGAGATCGTCGGGGTCGACGTGTCCGTACGCGCGCTCACCATCGCCTCGCGCCGTCTCAAGCTGGACCGCATGGGCGAGCGGCAGGCCTCGCGCGTCCGGCTCGTCCAGGGCTCGCTCGCCTACACCGACCGCCGCCTCAAGGGGTACGACGCCGCCGTGCTCAGCGAGGTGATCGAGCACCTCGACCTGCCCCGGCTGCCCGCCCTGGAGTACGCGGTGTTCGGCTCCGCCCGCCCGCGGACCGTCCTCGTGACGACCCCGAACGTCGAGTACAACGTCCGCTGGGAGACCCTGCCCGCCGGACACTCCCGGCACGGCGACCACCGCTTCGAGTGGACCCGCGAGGAGTTCCGTTCCTGGGCCCGCGAGGTGGCCGGACGGCACGGCTACGACGTGGAGTTCACCCCTGTCGGCCTCGACGACCCCGAGGTCGGCCCGCCCACCCAGATGGCCGTCTTCACCCTGGCCACCGGCACCACCGGCACCACCGGCACCGCGAACCCGAAGGAGGAGAAGGCCGCATGAGCGAGCGACACGACCAGGGGCGCGTCCTGCCCGTCACCGACCTCTCCCTCGTGGTGCTGATCGGCGCCTCGGGTTCCGGCAAGTCGACCTTCGCCCGAAGGCACTTCAAGCCGACGGAGGTCATCTCCAGCGACTTCTGCCGGGGCCTGGTGGCCGACGACGAGAACGACCAGAGCGCCAGTGGCGACGCCTTCGACGTCCTGCACTACATCGCGGGCAAGCGGCTCGCGGCCGGCCGCCGGACCGTCGTCGACGCCACCAGCGTCCAGCAGGACAGCCGCCGCCAGTTGATCGAGCTGGCCAGGAAGTACGACGTGCTGCCCATCGCCATCGTGCTCGACGTGCCCGAGGACGTCTGCGCCGAGCGCAACGCGGCGCGCGCCGACCGGGCCGGGATGCCGCGCCGCGTGATCCAGCGCCACACCCGCGAACTGCGGCGCTCGCTGCGCTCCTTGGAGCGTGAGGGCTTCCGCAAGGTGCACGTCCTGCGCGGGGTGGCGGACGTCGAGAACGCGACGGTGGTGACCGAGAGGCGGTTCAACGACCTGACCCACCTCACCGGCCCGTTCGACATCGTCGGCGACATCCACGGCTGCGCCTCCGAGCTGGAGACCCTGCTCGGCAAGCTCGGCTACGCCGACGGCGTGCACCCCGAGGGCCGTACGGCCGTCTTCGTGGGCGACCTCGTCGACCGCGGCCCCGACTCGCCCGGCGTGCTGCGCCGCGTGATGTCCATGGTCGCCTCCGGCAACGCCCTGTGCGTGCCCGGCAACCACGAGAACAAGCTCGGCCGCTACCTCAAGGGCCGCCAGGTCCAGCACACGCACGGACTCGCCGAGACCATCGAGCAGATGGACGCGGAGAGCGAGGAGTTCCGCGCCTCGGTACGGGAGTTCGTCGACGGACTGGTCAGCCACTACGTCCTCGACGGCGGGCGTCTCGTCGTCTGCCACGCCGGCCTGCCCGAGAAGTACCACGGCCGCACCTCCGGCCGGGTGCGCTCGCACGCCCTGTACGGCGACACGACGGGGGAGACCGACGAGTTCGGGCTGCCCGTGCGCTACCCGTGGGCGGAGGACTACCGGGGCCGTGCCGCGGTGGTCTACGGCCACACCCCGGTCCCCAACGCGACCTGGCTCAACAACACCATCTGCCTGGACACCGGCGCCGTGTTCGGCGGCAAGCTCAGCGCGCTGCGCTGGCCGGAGCGCGAGCTCGTCGACGTACCCGCCGAGCGGGTCTGGTACGAGCCGACCAAGCCGCTGGCCACCGAGGCGCCGGGCGGCCACGAGGGCCGTCCGCTGGACCTCGCGGACGTGCACGGCCGCAGGGCCGTCGAGACCCGGCACGCCGGACGGGTGGCCGTCCGGGAGGAGAACGCGGCGGCCGCGCTGGAGGTCATGAGCCGCTTCGCGGTGGACCCCCGGCTGCTTCCGTACCTCCCGCCGACCATGGCGCCGACCGCGACCTCGCACGTCGAGGGCTATCTGGAGCACCCCGCCGAGGCCTTCGCCCAGTACCAGGAGGACGGGGTCGCGCGGGTCGTGTGCGAGGAGAAGCACATGGGGTCGCGCGCGGTGGCCCTGGTCTGCCGAGACGCGGACGCGGCGCGTGGGCGGTTCGGCGTCGACGGCCCCACCGGGTCGCTGTACACCCGTACCGGCCGTCCCTTCTTCGACGACGCCGCCGTCACCGAGGAGATCCTCGGCCGGGTGCGCGCCGCCGCGACCGAGGCCGGGCTCTGGGAGGAGCTGAACACCGACTGGGTGCTGCTGGACGCCGAGTTGATGCCGTGGTCGCTGAAGGCGTCCGGGCTGCTGCGCAGTCAGTACGCCGCTGTCGGCGCCGCGTCCGGGGCGGTGTTCCCGGGAGTGCTGAGCGCGCTCGAAGGGGCCGCGGCGCGGGGTGCCGACGTAGCGGAGCTGCTGCGGCGCCAGCGTGAACGGGCCGCGGACGCGGCCGCGTTCACGGAGGCGTACCGCCGCTACTGCTGGACCACGGACGGCCTCGAGGGCGTCCGCCTCGCACCGTTCCAGATCCTGGCCGTCCAGGGCCGGAGCCTCGCCGCGCTGCCGCACGACGAGCAACTCGCTCTGATAGACAGGCTCGTGGAGAACGACGGGAGCGGGCTGCTGCACACCACCCGGCGGCTCTTCGTCGACACCGGTGACCCGGAGTCGGTGCGGGCCGGTGTCGACTGGTGGCTGGAGATGACCGGCCGCGGCGGCGAGGGCATGGTCGTGAAGCCGGTCGGCGCTGTGGTGCGCGGCCCCCAGGGGCGGCTGGTGCAGCCCGGCATCAAGTGCCGGGGGCGCGAGTACCTGCGGATCATCTACGGTCCGGAGTACACCCGCCCGGAGAACCTCGCCCGGCTGCGCGGCCGCTTCCTGAACCACAAGCGGTCCCTGGCCCTCCGCGAGTACGCGCTCGGCCTCGAAGCCCTGGACCGCCTGGCCGAGGGCGAGCCCCTCTGGCGCGTCCACGAGGCGGTCTTCGGAGTCCTGGCCCTGGAATCCGAACCGGTGGACCCCCGCCTGTAGCCGACCCCCTACCGGACAGGCCGCTGTGTCCCGGGTGGGGGGGAGCCCCGCAAGGGGCGCGAGGAACGGCGCGCCCAGCCCCCACCGGGCCGGCAGCCGAACCCCGCACCTACCGGGGCCGGCAGCTGCCGACCTCGGTGGGGGGAGCCCCGCAAGGGGCGCGGGGAACGGCGCGCTCAACCCCCACCGGGCCGGCAACCGAATCCTGGACCCACCGGGGTCGATAGTTGCCGACCTCGGTGGGGGAGCCCTGCAAGGGGCGCGGGGAACTGCGCGACCGGCCCCTACCGGGCCGGCAGCCGAACCCCGCACCTACCGGGGCCGGTAGTTGCCGACTCCGGTGGGGGAGCCCTGTAAGGGGCGCGGGGAACGGCGTGACCGGCCCCCACCGGGGCCGCGGTCGAAAAGAACACCCCCACCGGGGGCACGGACCGACCCCGGCCAGGGGGACCCGGGTCCGGGGCGCCGGGGCCCGGCGGGGGTCCGGCGCAGCCCGGCGGCGCGAGGGAGCGAAGCGAACCTCAGCCGACTAGGCGGAGCCGAACCCCGGCCACCCCCACCCGTACCGTCTGCCCCCAGACGAGCTCCACCGCGTCCCCCTCCATCCCGTCCCCGAACACGATGAGCCGGTCCGACTCCACGGTGAGGGACAGCCGCCCGGACGCGGTGAGTTCGCCGGCCACGAGCGAGGTGCCCGTGGCCGGCGAGGGCCAGGCCTCGCGGACGAACCAGAGCAGGCGCTCGTCCGTGGGCCCCGGCAGCGGCAGCCGCTCGCCCCGCTCCTGCCACACCGACCGCAGCCAGCCGGTGGCCCCGGTCCCGGTGCCCACCAGCACCCCGGAGGACGCCTGGGGCTCGACGGCACCCCCGTACTCGTCGAGCCCCAGCCGATAGCGGGCCGTCTGGTGGCCCGCGGCTCCCAGGTAGATCTCGTTGAGCGCGACCAGCCGCTGGGTGTCGTCCGCGACCGCCTCGACCATGGTCAGTTCGTCGGCGCTGCCGCCGTGCGCCGAGGCGAGCAGCGCGCCCGCGTCCCCGGGCCGGTGCCGCACGAGCACGCCCGGATTGCGTCCGGGGTCGGCGTCGATCCCCACCACCGGCTGGCCCTCGAGGTACTTGGCGACGTTCGCGACCAGCCCGTCCTGTCCGACCACGACCACCACGTCCTCCGGCGCGAACAGGAAGCGGTCCAGATCGGCTCGCTCCACCCGCGCCTGACGCCAGGTCAGCGGAATGGCCGACACCACGGCGGCGAGCGCCTCACGGGAGCGCCGGTGCCGTTCGGCCACCTCCGCGATGTCCCGGCCGCGCGAGGACAGGAAGAACGCCGCCTGCCCGTGCGTGCCATGACGAGCCGTCAACTCCTCGTACTCGGTGGTGCGATGGACGATGACGACCCGGGGCGCGAGACTCACGCCGATTCCCCGGCGGTCCCGTTGCCCAGCTTGGCGAGCAGCCCGGTGAGGACGTCGGGCGAGACGGTGAGGTTCTCGATCCGCGGCAGGTTCTCCGCGAGCCGGTTCCCGGTCAGGGCGTGCAGGGTGGCGGCGTCGACCTCGCCGTGGACCCGCAACCAGGCCGCCTGCGCCTCGGCCCGCGCCGCGCCGACCTCGCGTTCCGCCTGTGCCTCGGCCCCCGCGAGCCGCACCTTGCGGGTGGCCTCCGCCTCGGCGAGCCGCAGCGACCGGGTGGCCTCCGCCTCGGCCAGCCGGACCGTGCGGGCCGCCTCCGCCCCGGCCCGCACCGCGTCCGCCGCCGCGAGTTCCTCGGCCTCGCGGCGCGCGTTCGTGCCCTGCTGTTCGACCAACTGCTCCTCGCGCCGGGCGAGTTCGATCCGGCTGGCGAGTTCGTTCTCGGCGATGGCGCGTTCCCGCTCGACGGCGACCGCCCGGCGTTCGTACGTGGCCTTGTCCGCGTCCTGCTGGATCTGCTCGCGGGCGGGGGTGCGCAGCGCCCGTTCCACCTCGGGCTCGGGGCGCAGTGCGACGACCCGCACCGCGACCACCTCGATGCCGGTCGCGGGCAGCCGGGGTTCGGCGGCGAGGCCGTCCGCGATCCGCTCCCGTACCGCCGCGACGCCGTCGACCAGGGCGGACGCCAGCGAGGTACGGGCCAGCACGTCGAGGGCGTGCTGCTGGGCCGTCTCGGTCAGCAGCGAGCCCAACTGCTCCAGCGGGGTGCCGCGCCAGGCGCCGGAGTCGGGGTCTATGGAGAAGTCGATGCGGGAGGCGGCGACGGCCGGGTCGCTGATCCGGTAGGTGACGGTCGCCTGCACCGCGACGTCCTGGAAGTCGGACGTACGGGCGTGGAAGGTCATCGCCAGCTCGCGGTCGTCGACCGGGACTTCGGAGAGCGCCGCGGTCAGCGAGCGGTACCAGAAGCTGAGTCCGGGGCCGTCGTGGACCAGTTGTCCCGACCTGTGGTGCCGGACGTGGGCGGTGGGCGCCCCGCGCAGATGGCGCCAGCCGAGGCGTCGCGTGATGTCGGCCATGAGTACCCCCTCGCGCCGGGCGGTCCCGGCGGCTCCGCTTCTCTCGTTGTCGTCATTGAGACGATAATGAAGAACCCGCTTATCGTCAAGGGGACGAAATGGAGGGTGTGCGGCCGGAGTTTCCAGGGGAGCGTGGGGCGGCCGGGAATTGCCGCGCGGACCTGGGCGATCCACGGGTGAACACGCGTCCGGATGGTCAGGATGGAGGCATGGGATTCCACGTCGACTCCGAGGCCGGGCGGCTGCGCCGCGTCATCCTGCACCGGCCCGATCTCGAGCTCAAAAGGCTCACCCCCAGCAACAAGGACGCGCTCCTCTTCGACGACGTGCTGTGGGTGCGCCGGGCGCGCGCGGAACACGACGGGTTCGCCGACGTGCTGCGTGATCGCGGGGTCACCGTCCATCTCTTCGGTGACCTGCTCGCCGAGACCCTGGCGATCGGGGCGGCCAGGTCGCTCGTCCTGGACCGGGTCTTCGACGAGAAGGAGTACGGACCGCTCGCCACCGATCATCTCCGGGCCGCCTTCGAGGCCATGTCCGCCCCGGAGCTGGCGTCCGTGCTCGTCGGCGGCATGACCAAGCGCGAGTTCCTGGACGCGCACGCGGAACCCACCTCCGTGCGCTTCCACGTCATGGACCTCGACGACTTCCTCCTGCGGCCGCTGCCCAACCACCTCTTCACCCGGGACACCTCGGCCTGGATCTACGACGGGGTCTCCATCAACGCCATGCGCTGGCCGGCCCGGCAGCGCGAGACCGTGCACTTCGAGGCGATCTACCGGCATCACCCGCTGTTCCGCGAGGAGGGCTTCAACCTCTGGTCGGAGGGGCAGGCGGACTACCCGTCCACCATCGAGGGCGGTGACGTCCTGGTCATCGGCAACGGCGCGGTGCTCATCGGCATGAGCGAGCGGACGACGCCCCAGGCCGTCGAGATGCTCGCCCACAAGCTGTTCGCGGCCGGCTCGGCCCGCACCATCGTGGCGCTCGACATGCCCAAGCGGCGGGCGCTCATGCACCTGGACACCGTGATGACCATGGTCGACGGCGACATCTTCACGCAGTACGCCGGGCTCGGCATGCTCCGCTCGTACACCATCGAGCCCGGCGCGGGGGACAAGGAGCTGAAGGTCACCGACCACCCTCCGGAGCACATGCACCGTGCCATCGCCGCGGCACTCGGCCTCAGCGAGATCCGGGTCCTGACCGCCACGCAGGACGTGCACGCGGCTGAGCGGGAGCAGTGGGACGACGGCTGCAACGTCCTCGCCGTCGAGCCGGGCGTCGTCATCGCCTACGAGCGCAACTCCACCACCAACACCCATCTGCGCAAGCAGGGCATCGAGGTGATCGAGATCCCGGGCAGCGAGCTGGGCCGCGGAAGGGGCGGCCCACGCTGCATGAGCTGCCCCGTCGAACGCGACCCGGTGTAGGCGCACTCCCGCCGGAGCCGCCGCCGGAGCGACTGTCGGAGCCGCCGCCAGGGCGACTGCCGGAGCCGCCGCCGGAGCGACTGCCCGGGGTGGCCGCCGGAGTCGATGAGCGGAGTCGAACACGGGCCGCATATAAATGCCGAGCGTCGTATAGAATTTCAGACGTCCGGTCCCGTTCCCGCCCCCGTCATCCCTGGAGCGCCCCCATGGCGACAGTCCCGACCGCCCTCGCCGGCCGTCACTTCCTCAAGGAGCTGGACTTCACGCAGGAGGAGTTCCTCGGCCTGGTCGAGCTGGCCGCCGGACTCAAGGCGGACAGGCGGCTCGGGGCGGAGACCCAGTATCTCGCGGGCGTGAACATCGCGCTGATCTTCGAGAAGACCTCGACGCGCACCCGCTGCGCCTTCGAGGTGGCGGCCGCGGACCAGGGTGCCTCGACGACGTATCTGGACCCGACCGGTTCGCAGATCGGCCACAAGGAGTCGGTGAAGGACACCGCCCGTGTGCTCGGGCGCATGTTCGACGCGATCGAGTACCGCGGGGACAGCCAGGCCGCGGTGGAGGAACTGGCCGCCCACGCCGGAGTGCCCGTCTACAACGGGCTCACCGACGACTGGCACCCCACCCAGATGCTGGCCGACGTCCTCACGATGCGGGAGCACTGTGCCAGGCCGGTCGGGGAGATCGCCTTCGCCTACCTGGGTGACGCCCGTTTCAACATGGGCAACTCCTACCTGGTCACCGGCGCGCTGCTCGGTATGGACGTCCGGATAGTGGCCCCGCAGGCCTACTGGCCGGCCGACGACATCGTCGCGAAGGCCCGGGAGCTCGCCGCGAAGAGCGGCGGGAGCGTCACCCTCACCGAGCACGTGGACGAGGGGGTGCGGGGCGCCGACTTCGTGGCCACCGACGTCTGGGTCTCCATGGGGGAGCCCAAGGAGGTGTGGGCCGAACGCATCGGTGCCCTCGTCCCGTACGCCGTGACCATGGACGTGCTGCGGGCCACCGGGAACCCGGACGTCAAGTTCCTGCACTGCCTGCCGGCTTTCCACGATCTCGGCACCAAGGTCGGCCGCGAGCTGTACGAGGTGTACGGGCTCGACTCGCTCGAGGTCACCGACGAGGTCTTCGAGTCGGCGCACTCCGTCGTCTTCGACCAGGCCGAGAACCGGCTGCACACCATCAAGGCGATCATGGTCGCCACGCTGGCCTGATCTCTCCGGATCCGGTGGGCCGTACGTCTGCGTGCCCGTACGTCGTGCGGGTCGCTACAGGGCCGGCCGGCGCTGGGCGGGAATCACCGGCAGCCTGAACCAGACCGCCTTGCCCGAGTCGGTGAGGCGGTGTCCGCAGGCGGAACTGAGGGCGCGGAGCAGCAGCAGGCCGCGCCCGTGCTCCTGCCAGGGGTCCGGCTCGCCGGGCGGGTGCGGGAGGGTGAGATCGAGGGGTGGCGCCGGGTCCGGGTCGTGCACCTCGACCCGGCAGCCGGTCGGCATCAGCTCCACGACCAGCTCTATCGGTCCGTCTCCCGCGGTGTGCTCGACGGCGTTGGCGACCAGCTCCGCGGTGAGCAGCTCGGCGGTGTCGCTGTCGGCCGCGTGCTCCCGTTCCGAGAGTGCTCTGCGGACCAGGGCGCGGGCCACCGGCACCGCCGCGAAGGTGTGCGGCAGCGCGATGCGCCAGAAGGCGGGTGCTGGGGTGTCGTGCAAGGCGGGTCCGTTCGTGGAGCAGGCTGTCCTGCTTACAACCTTAGGAATGGTACGGCGCCCTCCGGGGAACGCGCGCGGCGGGCTTTCTCGGGATATCGGCCGATGTGTCCCGGCGGGTCCGAGGCCTCCTTTCGGGACGTTCGGTCCGATACGGGCTGTGTACCCGGACGAACGGCCCCCTTCCCGCCTTCGCTCCCGCCGTTACACGGCTGTCGACGGTCCGTGACGCGGTCACGGACCACCGGCCCCTCGCGGTCGCGCCTTCGCGACTTGTGACCGCCCTGTTGCCTCGGGTGCCCATCGCTTCACGATTCGCAGTCACTGCGTCACGTCGTGTCACGGCGGTCCGCCCGCGCGCTCGCACCCGATCGTTCTATCGCGCACTCGTGACGACAGTCACGAACAAGTGATAAATTGATGGGACAGCCGTATCGCGTCGCCCCCGCCCAAGGAGGCCGCCCGCCATGAGTCCCTTCACCGGCTCCGCCGGCCGAACCCCCGACTGGCAGCATCTGAGGTACGAGCTCACCGACGGCGTCGCCACGGTCACGCTGGCCCGCCCCGAGAAACTCAACGCGCTCACCTTCGGTGCCTACGCCGACCTGCGCGACCTGCTCGCCGAGCTGTCCCGCGAGCGGTCCGTGCGCGCCCTGGTGCTCGCCGGCGAGGGCCGCGGATTCTGCTCCGGCGGCGACGTCGACGAGATCATCGGCGCGACCCTCTCGATGGACACCGCCCAGCTCCTCGACTTCAACCGGATGACCGGGCAGGTCGTCAGGGCCGTACGGGAGTGCCCGTTCCCGGTGATCGCCGCGGTGCACGGGGTGGCGGCGGGCGCCGGAGCCGTGCTGGCGCTGGCCGCGGACTTCCGGGTGGCCGACCCGAGCGCCCGCTTCGCGTTCCTCTTCACCCGGGTCGGGCTGTCCGGCGGCGACATGGGCGCGGCCTATCTGCTGCCCCGTGTGATCGGGCTCGGCCATGCGACCCGGCTGCTGATGCTCGGCGAACCGGTGCGGGCGCCCGAGGCCGAGCGCATCGGGCTGATCAGCGAACTCACCGACGAGGGGCACGCCGACGAGGGCGCCCAGGCGCTGGCCCGCCGCCTCGCCGACGGCCCGGCGCTGGCGTACGCCCAGACGAAGGCCCTGCTCACCGCCGAACTGGACATGCCGCTTGCGGCCGCCGTCGAACTGGACGCCGCGACCCAGGCCCTGCTCATGAACGGCGAGGACTACGCCGAGTTCCACGCGGCCTTCACCGAGAAGCGGGCCCCGAAGTGGCGGGGGAGGTGAGCCCGGGATGCGCGGGAACGGCGTCGCGACGCGTGTCGCGGTGATCGGCGGAGGTCCCGGCGGACTCTACGCCGCGGCTCTCCTCAAGCGCCTCGACCCGGAGCGCAAGATCACCGTCTGGGAACGCAACGCGCCCGACGACACCTTCGGCTTCGGCGTCGTCCTGTCCGACGAGACCCTGGGCGGCATCGAGCACGCCGACCCGGTCGTGTACGCGGCGCTCCAGGCCGAGTTCGTCCGCTGGGACGACATCGACATCGTGCACCACGGAGTGCGGCACACCTCCGGAGGCCACGGCTTCGCCGCGCTCGGACGGCGCCGGCTCCTGGAGATCCTGCACGAACGCTGCCGTTCGCTCGGCGTCGACCTGCGCTTCACGGCCGAGGCCCCGCCCGTGGACGAACTGACGGCCGCGTACGACCTCGTCGTCGCCGCCGACGGCGTGCACAGCCTCACGCGCACGGCCCACGCGGAGGTGTTCGGGCCGAGCATCGAGGAGCACCGCTGCCGCTACATCTGGCTCGCCGCCGACTTCGCCTTCGACGCCTTCCGCTTCGAGATCGCCGAGACCGAACACGGCGTGATGCAGCTGCACGGCTACCCGTACTCGGCCGACGCCTCCACCGTCATCGTCGAGATGCGCGAAGAGGTCTGGCGGGCCTCGGGGTTCGCGGACCTCGACGAAGCCGAGTCCGTCGAGCGGTGCGGCAAGATCTTCACGGACGCGCTCGGCGGACGTCCGCTGCGCGCCAACAAATCGGCGTGGACGACGTTCCGGACGATCGTCAACGACCGCTGGTCGCACGGCAATCTGGTCCTGCTCGGCGACGCCGCGCACACCGCCCACTTCTCCATCGGCTCCGGCACCAAGCTCGCCGTCGAGGACGCGCTCGCGCTGGCCGCCTGTCTGGAGGAACAGCCTTCGCTGGAGCAGGCGTTGACGGCCTACGAGGAGGAACGGCGCCCCGTCGTCGCCTCCACCCAGCGAGCCGCCCGCGCCAGCCTCGACTGGTTCGAGAACCTCGACCGCTATCTCGGCCAGCCCACCCGGCAGTTCGCGTTCAACCTCCTCACCCGCAGCCGCCGGGTCACGCACGACAACCTGCGGCTGCGCGACCCGCGGTTCGTGGCCGCGGTCGAGCGGGAGTTCCGCTGCCCGCCCGGCACCCCGCCGATGTTCACCCCGTTCCGGCTGCGCGGTCTGACCCTGCGCAACCGGGTCGTCGTCTCACCGATGGACATGTACTCGGCCGTGGACGGCGTCCCCGGCGACTTCCACCTCGTCCACCTGGGCGCGCGAGCCCTCGGCGGCGCGGGACTGGTGATGACCGAGATGGTGTGCGTCAGCGCGGAGGGGCGCATCACACCCGGCTGCGCCGGCCTCTACACCGCCCGGCAGGCCGAATCCTGGCGCCGGATCGTGGAGTTCACGCACCGTCAGGCGCCGGGCACCGCGATCGGTCTCCAGCTCGGCCACGCCGGACGCAAGGGCTCGACCCGGCTGATGTGGGAGGGCATCGACGAACCCCTCCCGGACGGCAACTGGCCGCTCGTGGCCGCCTCCCCGCTCCCGTACAAGCCGGGCAGCCAGACCCCCCGCGAGCTGTCGCGGGCCCAACTCACCGATCTGCGCGAGCAGTTCACGGTGGCCGCCTGCCGCGCCGCCCGCTGCGGCTTCGACCTCCTCGAACTGCACTGCGCCCACGGCTACCTGCTCTCCGGCTTCCTCTCCCCGCTGACCAACCGGAGGACCGACGCGTACGGAGGATCGCTGGAGAAGCGGCTGCGCTTCCCGCTCGAAGTGTTCGACGCGGTGCGGGCGGTGTGGCCCGCGGAACGGCCGATGACCGTCCGCATCTCCGCCACCGACTGGGCCGAGGGCGGCACCACCGGCGACGATGCGGTGGCCATCGCGCGGGCCTTCGCCGCGCACGGCGCCGACGCGGTGGACGTGTCGACCGGCCAGGTGGTGGCGGACGAGCGCCCCGAGTACGGCCGCTCCTACCAGACGCCGTACGCGGACCGGATCCGTCACGAGACCGGGCTCCCGGTGATCGCCGTCGGCGCGATCTCCTCCTGGGACGACGTCAACTCCCTGATCCTGGCCGGGCGGACCGATCTGTGCGCGCTCGCCCGGCCGCACCTGTACGACCCGAACTGGACGCTGCACGCGGCGGCCGAACAGGGCTACGAGGGTCCGGGAGCCGGCTGGCCGCTGCCGTACCGTGCGGGCAGCCGCCGCCCGCAGACCGGCCGCACCGACGCCCCCAAACCCCGGCTGACCCTCAGTACGTGAGGGGATCCGGGTGCCCGGACCACGGGGGCACTCCGGCGAACTCCGCGCCCGTGTCCCGCAGTCGCTCGTGCAGTGCCGAGAACACGGCGGCCGAGCGGGCGCCGGGCCAGTCCCCGGGGAGCAGGGGCGCGGGCAACCCCGGGTCGGCGTAGGGGAGATGGCGCCAGGAGTCGAGAGCGAGCAGATAGTCCCGGTAGGCCTCCTCGGGCGGGGTGTCCGCGCGCTCCTCCCAGGTGTGCAGCACTCGCGCGTGCCGGCCGAGGAACGCCTCGTGCTCCTTGGCGATCGCGGTCAGGTCCCACCAGCGTGCCACCGCGTCCGCCGTCGCGGCGAACCCCAGATGCTCGCCGCGGAACAGCTCCACATAGGTGTCCAGCCGCAGCCGTTCCAGTGTGTGCCGGGTCTCCTCGTACAGCCGGGCCGGGGCGATCCACACGCCGGGAGCGGCCGTGCCGAAGCCGAGACCGGCCAGCCGCGAGCGCAGCACGTGCCGCTTCTGCCGCTCCGACTCGGGCACGGAGAACACCGCGAGCACCCAGCCGTCGTCCTCGGGAGGCGCCGTCGCGTACACCCTGCGGTCGCCGTCGTCGAGCAACTGCCGCGCGTCCGGCGACAACGCGTATCCCGCGGCGCCCGCCGGGGTGCGCGCCGGCTCCAGCAGTCCGCGGCGCTTGAGCCGGGACACCGACGAGCGCACCGAGGGCGCGTCCACGCCGACCGCGGCGAGGAGCCGGATCAGCTCGGCCACCGGCACCGGGCCGGGTGCGAAGCGGCCGTAGGCGCCGTAGAAGGTGACGATGAGGGACCGGGGGGCGTGGTGCTCTGACACGTCGATCACTCTAGTGCGCGAAGATCACTTGGGATCGCCGCTCGCGGGCAAGCCGCCCTCGGGAGCGGAGTCCGCGGCCCCGGGCGCCGGGGCCGGCGGAGTGGCCGCACCGCTGTCGGCGCGGTCGCCGGAAGGGTTCTCCTCCCGCAGTCTGAACCGCTGGAGCTTGCCCGTGGCGGTCCGTGGCAGCGCGTCCAGGAAGACGATCTCGCGGGGGCATTTGTACGGCGCCAGCTCGGACTTGAGGAACGCGCGCAGTGCCTCGGCGTCCCGGCGGGCGCCCTCCTTGAGGACGGTGTAGGCCACCGCGACCTGCCCGCGTGCCTCGTCGGTCCGCCCGACGACGGCCGTCTCCAGAACGTCCGGGTGCCGCAGCAGCGCGTCCTCGACCTCGGGACCCGCGATGTTGTACCCCGCCGAGATGATCATGTCGTCGGCGCGGGCCACGTACCGGAAGTAGCCGTCGGGGTCGCGCACATAGGTGTCGCCGGTGATGTTCCAGCCGCCGCGTACGTACTCCTGCTGCCGGGGGTCGGCCAGGTACCGGCAGCCGACCGGGCCGCGCACGGCGAGCAGACCGGGCTCGCCGTCCGGCACCGGCGTCCCCTCAGCGTCGACCACCCGCGCCTGCCAGCCCGGCACGGGCACACCCGTCGTGCCGGGGCGGATGTCCCCGTCGGCGGCGGAGATGAAGATGTGCAGCAGTTCGGTGGCGCCGATGCCGTTGATGATGCCGAGCCCGGTGCGCTCGCTCCAGTCCCGCCAGGTCGCGGCGGGCAGGTTCTCGCCCGCGGACACGCAGCGCCGCAGCGACCCGATGTCGTGCCCGGCCGGCTCCGCCAGTTCCGCGAGCATCGCCCGGTAGGCGGTCGGCGCCGTGAACAGTACGGAGACCCGGTGCTCGGCGATCGCGGGCAACAGCTGTCCGGGGCCCGCCTGTTCGAGCAGCAGTGAGCAGGCGCCGGCGCGCAGCGGGAAGACCACGAGACCGCCCAGCCCGAACGTGAAGCCCAGCGGAGGACTGCCCGCGAAGACGTCGTCCTCGCGCGGCCGCAGCACATGCTTCGCGAACGTGTCCGCGATCGCCAGCACGTCCCGGTGGAAGTGCATGCAGCCCTTGGGCCGGCCGGTGGTGCCCGAGGTGAACGCGATCAGCGCCACGTCGTCGGCGGCCGTGTCCACCGCGTCGAAGGGCTCGTCGGGGGCGCCGGTGATGCGCAGCAGGAGATCGCCCGGCGCGTCACCGCCGTACGTCGTGATCCGCAGCCCGGGGACCTCCGCCTTGACCAGGTCGTCGACCGAGCGGACGTCGCACAGGGCGTGCGTCACCCGGGCGATCGAGCTCATCGTCCTCAGCTCGTGCGGCCGCTGCTGGGCGAGCACCGTGACGGCGACCGCGCCCGCCTTCAGCACCGCCAGCCAGCAGGCCGCCAGCCACGGTGTCGTCGGGCCGCGCAGCAGCACCCGGTTGCCCGGGACGACCCCCAGCTCGCCGGTCAGCACATGGGCGATCCGGTCGACCCGGGCGCGCAGCTGTCCGTACGTCCACGGCGCACCGGACGGCGTACGGAACACCGGGCGTCCGGCGTCGGTGTCCGCGAGGAGTTCGGCGGCGCAGTTGAGCCGGACGGGGTAGCGCAGCTCGGGCAGGTCGAAGCGGAGTCCGGGCCACTGCTCGGGGGGCGGCAGGTGGTCGCGCGCGAAGGTGTCGACGTGGGCCGAGCGTGCCGGCTCCGAGGTGTCTGCGGGATCCAGGGGATCCACAAGGTCCATGGCGTCTCGCCCCCTTGCCTTGGTGGGCTGCCTCGATGGCCGTCGTGGTGGGCGTCGTGGTGGGCTCGCACAAGGAGCGTATCGTGTTGGTGACGACAGTCAACAGTTCGCGATAACGTGGTGACGTCCGATGGGGAGAGGGGACGGGCAATGACCGCATTCTCGCTCGATCCGGGGCAGACCGCCTGGTGTGCCGAGCTGCGCGCACTGGCCGCGGACCGGCTGCGCCCCCTGGCCGACAAGGGAGAGCCGGGCCACGTCAACCGGCCGCTCGTCGCCGAGCTCGGCCGGCTCGGCCTGCTCTCCCGCCTGTTCGCCTCCGGTGCCCTGGACCTCTGCCTCATGCGCGAGTCCCTGGCCCGGGTCTGCACCGAGGCCGAGACCGCGCTGGCCCTCCAGGGACTCGGCGCCCGTCCCGTCCACGCGTACGGCACCGCGGCCCAGCGCGCGCACTGGCTGCCCCGGGTCACGGACGGCTCCGCCGTGGCGGCCTTCGCCCTGAGCGAGCCCGGCGCCGGTTCGGACGCCGCCGCGCTGGCGCTCAGGGCGGACGAGGACGGCACCGGCGGCTGGCGGCTCACCGGCGAGAAGTGCTGGATCTCCAACGCCCCCGAGGCCGACCTCTACACCGTCTTCGCGCGCACCGCGCCCGACACCGGAGCCCGGGGCGTCACGGCTTTCCTCGTCCCCGCCGACCGCCCCGGCCTCACCGGCACCCCGCTCGACATGCTCTCCCCGCACCCCATCGGCGCCCTCGCCTTCGACGCCGTACCCGTCACGCCGGACGACGTCCTCGGCGAGAGGGGCCACGGGTTCCGGGTCGCCATGAACACCCTCAACCTCTTCCGGCCGAGCGTCGGCGCCTTCGCCGTCGGCATGGCACAGGCCGCGCTGGACGCGGCCCTCGCGCACACGGCGCGGCGCGAGGCCTTCGGCGGCCCGCTGAAGGACCTGCAGACCGTGGCCCACCAGGTCGCCGAGATGGCGCTGCGCACCGAGGCGGCCCGCCTGATGGTGTACGCGGCCGCGGCGGCGTACGACGAGGGGGCCCCGGACGTGCCCCGGCGGGCGGCGATGGCGAAACTGCTCGCGACCGAGACGGCCCAGTACGTCGTCGACGCGGCCGTCCAGCTCCACGGCGCCCGCGCCCTGCGCCGGGGCCATCTCCTCGAACACCTCTACCGCGAGGTGCGCGCGCCCCGTATCTACGAGGGCGCCAGCGAGGTCCAACGGGCCATCATCGCCAAGGAGTTGTACCGAACGGCCGGGCAGCCGGAAGAAAGGGTGTCGCAGTGACCACCGAGCGCGTGAATCCGCCGGAGCTCTCCCCGGCGGCCGGCTTCTCCCACGCCGTCGTCGCCACCGGTTCCCGGATCGTCTTCCTGGCCGGACAGACCGCGCTGGACGTGGACGGGAAGGTGGTGGGGGAGACCCTGCCCCGGCAGTTCGAGAGGGCGCTGGCCAATCTGCTGACCGCGCTGCGCGCGGCGGGCGGCGCTCCCGCGGACCTCGCCCGGGTCACGGTCTACGCCACGGACGTCGCCGACTACCGCGCCCACGCCGCCGAACTGGGCCGTATCTGGCGCCGGTTGGCGGGCCGCGACTACCCCGCGATGGCCGTCGTCGGCGCCGTGCGCCTGTGGGACGAACAGGCGCTGGTCGAACTCGACGGCTTCGCCGTGCTGGCGTAGGACCTCGAGGCGGGCGGAGATCAGGGAACCGCAGGCCGGGCCGGGTTCAGGCCGCGACGGCCAGCCGGTCGGCGGACACCCGGTGCGGAGCGATCACACGGCCGTCGGGGAGCAGTTCCCCGCTGTCGTCGAAGACGATCGCACCGTTGCACAGGAGGTTCCAGCCCTGCTCGGGGTGGGCCGAGACGATGTGCGGGGCGGTGGTGTCCGCGGACGGGCACGAAGACCGGTGTGAACACATGGTGCACCTCCACGTGGGATGCGAAGAGTGTCGGCGGCGCTGTCGTCGCCCTCGCATGCACAGACCATGCGCGCCCGGCGAACCGATCGGAACACCCGGCCGTGAAGCGTGACAACACGAGGACAACTCTCGGACGCCCCCAAGACGGACGGTGCCGACCGGTCACCGAAGGAGCGGTGCCAACTCGCCACCAAAGGGGTGATGATCACCGCCCTCGGGGCCTTGGGCCTGTACCTGTTGAGCGCCCTTTGCAGGTCTCCGCTCCAGGAGGTATCCCATGTTGTTCCGCCAGGCCGTCGGCGCGGCCGCCGGTGCCGCGCTGCTCCTGTTCCTCGCCCCGTCCGCCGTCGCCCTGCCCCGCGTCGCCCCGTCCGCCCCGTCCGAGGAGGTGACCGTCGACCCGACCGGCACGGTCGCGGCCGACGGCACCGTCACCCTCTCCGGCACCTACCGCTGCACGGGAGCCTCCGGCCCCGTCTTCGTCTCCTCCTGGGCCTCCCAGGGCGTCTCCCAGGGCGACTCCCTGATCATCCAGGGCATCGGCGGGACCTCGGCGCTGTGCGACGGCGCCGACCACCACTGGACCAACTCGGAGAAGCGCGTCCCCGGCACGCTCGAGACGGGCGCGGCCCACGTCCAGGCCACGATCACGGAACTGAGCGCCACCGGCCTCCCGCTCCCCACGTTCCACGCGATCCGGGACCAGGACATCACGCTCGTACGGAGCTGAACGCGCACGCGGAGGGGCCGTCGGCGATACGGGCCGACAGCCCCTCCGCGCGCCGGTCGGGCATCACGGCGCAGGGATCAGCCGATGCAGCCCGGGACGGCGGTCGGGCTGTTCAGGCAGTTGCTCGGGTTGTTGGCGACGACCACCGACAGGCGCAGGTTCACGGTCCCCATGTTGTTGTAGATGCCGCCGGGGTTCGTCCCGCCGGAGGTGTTGTTGCTGATGACGCTGGCGGTCACCGTGGAGGTGCCCCCGGGGGCGGCGGGTACGCCGTTGGCGAGACCGCCGCCGCCGTTCGGCGCGGAGTTGCCGAGGAGGGTGCTGGCGGTGACCGTCAGTGTCCCGATGCTGGCGATGCCGCCGCCGGTGTTGCCGGCCTGGTTGCCGCTGACGACGGTGGCGTTGACGGCCAGGGTGCCGTCGCTCACGAGGCCGCCGCCGTTCTGGGCCGCGCTGTTGCCGCTGACGACGGTGGCGTTCACTCGGGCCTGGGAGCCGTTGAACACGCTGATGCCGCCGCCGAAGTTGGCGTGGTTGGCGCGGATGAGACTGGAGTTGACCGTCAGGGTGCCGTTCCCGGTGACGACGATGGCACCGCCCGCGCCGTTCCGTACGGAGCTGCCCGTGGCGTCGCCGTTGGTGATGACGGCCGAGCGCAGGTCGAGGCTGCCGCCGTCGACGGTGAGGATGCGGAAGGTCCCGGACTGGCGGGTGATGGTGTCGCTGTTGCCGTTGATGACGATCGGCGAGGTGATCGCGGGCAGTTCCGTGGTCAGGCGGTACGTGCATCCGGCCGCCAGGATGAGCGTGTCACCACCGGGGGTGCTGTTGGCGGTGTTGATCGCGTTCTGCAGGGCGGTCTCGCTGCAGGCCACGGGCAGTGCAGCGGCCGAGGCGGGGGTGGCCAGCGCGGCCGATGCCAGCGCGGTGGCCGTGCCTATGCCGAGCACCCGGGCGGTCTGGACGATGATGGTGCGGCTGAGCATGTCACTCCTTTGGAAGTCGCACCCGCCGTGAGCGCCCGTCCCTGTGAGAGGGCCGCGTACGCGTGAGGCAGGAGGTCTGCGAAGAAGTGCCCGTTCGCCTGTCGGCAGTACCGGTCGGCTGTTCGGTTTACGCCTGGTGGTCCTCCGGAATCCACCGGGCGGCCCAACGAGCGGCCCGTGCCGACCGGCCCGCACGACCTGCCTCTTCACGGCGCCGCCCGGAACCGGACGATTTCCGTCCGCCGCGCGGATGATCGCCTGCGTGGGTCGGCCCTACGGGGTCGGCCCCTCGCCCTCCTCACCCTTTCAGCCCCCCGGCACATGCGCCCCCCACCCATGAATGGTCCGCTGGGCCGAAGTCGGCCGAGAGGAGCATCCGTGCCCGGGACGAAGGCCGAAGGCGTCGGAGGCATGGACGGCGCGGCCAGTGAACTGCTGCTGCGCACCGGGCGGTTCTTCCGGCGGGGGGAGACCTCCGCCGACCTGCGGACCCTCTCCAAGGAGGGCGGGCGGAGCGGCGACGTCTTCTACCGGGACCGGTGGAGCCACGACAAGGTCGTGCGCTCCACCCACGGGGTCAACTGCACCGGCTCCTGCCGTTGGAAGGTGTACGTCAAGGACGGCATCATCACCTGGGAGACCCAGGAGACGGACTATCCGAGCGTCGGCCCGGACCGCCCCGAGTACGAGCCGCGCGGCTGTCCGCGCGGGGCCGCGTTCTCCTGGTACACGTACTCGCCGACCCGGGTGCGCTACCCGTACGTCCGCGGCGTGCTCCTGGAGATGTACCGGGAGGCGAAGGCGCGCACCGGGGACCCGGTCACCGCGTGGGCCGACCTCCAGGCCGACCCCGAGCGGCGCCGGCGCTACCAGCAGGCCCGGGGCAAGGGCGGCCTGGTGCGGGCGAGCTGGGACGAGGCCGTGGAGCTGGCCGCCGCCGCGCACGTCCACACCATCAGGACGTACGGGCCCGACCGCATCGCCGGCTTCTCGCCCATCCCCGCGATGTCCATGGTCTCGCACGCCGCCGGAGCCCGGTTCCACTCGCTGATCGGCGCTCCCATGCTGTCGTTCTACGACTGGTACGCCGATCTGCCGGTCGCCTCCCCGCAGGTGTTCGGCGACCAGACGGACGTCCCCGAGTCGGGCGACTGGTGGGACGCGGCGTACTTGATGATGTGGGGCACCAACGTCCCGGTCACCCGTACCCCGGACGCGCACTGGATGGCCGAGGCGCGCTACCGCGGCCAGAAGGTCGTCGTCGTCTCCCCGGACTACGCCGACAACACGAAGTTCGCCGACGAGTGGCTGCACCCGCACCCCGGCACCGACGGCGCGCTGGCCCTCGCGATGGGCCACGTCGTCCTCAAGGAGTTCTTCGTCGACCGGCAAGTGCCCTTCTTCACGGACTACGTCCGGCGGTTCACCGACCTGCCGTTCCTCGTCACCCTGCGGGAGCACGACGGCCGGCACGTCCCGGACAAGTTCCTGCGCGCCTCCGACCTCGGGGACACGGCGGAAGGCGCGGAGTGGAAGACGGTCGTCCTCGACGACAACACCGGCCGGCCGGAGGTCCCCGGCGGGTCGCTCGGCTTCCGGTGGACCGAGTCGGGCGAGGGCCGGTGGAATCTCGAACTGGGTGATCTGGAGCCCCGGCTCTCCCTGTACGGACGCGACGGAGCCGTCCCGACCGAGGTGCTGCTGCCCCGCTTCGACACCGACGGCGGACCGCACGGCCAGGGCAGCGGGGCGGTCCGCGCCGCCGGCGTCCCCGCCGTCCGGGTCGGCGGCCGGCTGGTGACGACCGTGTACGACCTGCTGCTCGCCCAGTACGGCGTCGGCCGGGAAGGGCTCCCCGGCACCTGGCCGAAGGGCTACGACGACGCCTCCGTCCCCTGCACCCCCGCCTGGCAGGAGGTCCACACCTCCGTCCCGGCCGCGGCGGCCGTCCGCACGGCGCGGGAGTTCGCGGACACCGCCGAGCGGTCCCGGGGCCGCTGCATGATCCTCATGGGCGCCGGCACCAACCACTGGTTCCACTCCGAGACGATCTACCGGGCCTTCCTCGCCCTGCTCCAGCTCACCGGCTGCCAGGGCCGCAACGGCGGCGGCTGGGCGCACTACGTCGGCCAGGAGAAGTGCCGCCCCGCGACCGGCTGGGCCACCCTCGCGGCCGCGTCCGACTGGTCGCGCCCGCCGCGGCAGGCGATCGGCACCGCCTACTGGTTCCTGAACACCGACCAGTGGCGCTACGACCACTACCGCGCCGACACGCTCGCCTCCCCGCTCGGCAGCGGGGCCTTCGCCGGGATGACGGCCGCCGACTGCCTCGCCCAGGCGACCCGTTCGGGGTGGATGCCCTCCTACCCGACGTTCGACCGCAACCCGCTCGACCTGTGCGACGAGGCGGGTGACGAGGACCCGGCCGCGTACGTGGTGGACCAACTCCGCGAGGGGAAACTGGGATTCGCCGGAGAAGACCCGGACGCCCCTGCCAACTGGCCCCGGATCGTGACCCTTTGGCGGGCCAACCTGCTCGGCTCGTCGGCGAAGGGTGCCGAGTACTTCCAGAAGCACCTGCTGGGCACCACCTCCTCGCTCGGTGCCCGGGAGGCCGCGCCCGAGGAGCGTCCGCGCGATGTGCGCTGGCACGAGAAGGCGCCCGAGGGAAAGCTCGACCTGCTGCTGTCACTGGACTTCCGCATGACCTCCTCCACCCTCATGTCGGACGTCGTCCTGCCCGCGGCCACCTGGTACGAGAAGCACGACCTGTCCAGCACGGACATGCACCCCTACGTGCACTCCTTCACCCCGGCCGTCGACCCGCCCTGGCAGGCCCGCACCGACTTCGCCGCCTTCCACGCCCTGGCCCAGTCCTTCTCCAGGATGGCGGCGAAGCACCTCGGCGTGCGCCGCGACCTCGTCGCCACCGCCCTCCAGCACGACACCCCCGGCGAGACCGCGCAGCCCGGGGGCGTCGCGCTGGACTGGCGCCGCGGCGAGTGCGAGCCCCTGCCGGGGAAGACCATGCCCCAACTGACGGTGGTGGAGCGGGACTACGGCGCCATCGGCGAGAAGATGGCCACCCTCGGCCCGCTGGCGGAGAAGCTCGGTCTGCCGGTCAAGGGCATCGCCTTCGACGTGGCGGAGGAGGTACGGCTGCTCGCCGACCGGCACGGCATCCGTATGGCCGGGCCGGCGGTGGGACGGCCGCTCCTCGACACCGCCGTCAAGGCGGCGAACACGATCCTCGCCCTGTCCGGCACCACCAACGGCCACCTCGCCACCCAGGGCTTCCACACCCTGGAGCGCCGCACCGGACAGCCGATGGCCCACCTCGCCGCCGAGCACGAGGGCAAGCGCATCACCTACGCCGACACCCAGGCGGCACCCGTACCCGTCATCACCTCCCCGGAGTGGTCGGGCAGCGAGGCGGGCGGGCGCCGCTACACCGCCTTCACCCTCAACACCGAGCACGCCAAGCCCTGGCACACCCTCACCGGACGCCAGCACTTCTTCCTCGACCACGACTGGATCCACGAACTCGGCGAGGCACTGCCCGTCTACCGGCCGCCCCTGGACATGCGACGGCTCTTCGGGGACCGGATCTCCACCGGGGACGACGGCCGGGCGGAGGTGACCGTCCGCTACCTCACCCCGCACAGCAAGTGGTCCATCCACTCCGAGTACCAGGACAACCTCCTCATGCTGTCGCTCTCCCGCGGCGGCCAGAACATCTGGATGTCCCCGCAGGACGCCGAGACGATCGGCGTGCGCGACAACGACTGGATCGAGGCGGTCAACCGCAACGGTGTCGTCGCGGCCCGCGCGGTCGTCAGCCACCGCATGCCGCAGGGCACGGTGTACATGCACCACGCGCAGGACCGGGTCATCGCCACGCCCCGGACACAGACGACGGGCAAGCGCGGCGGGACGCACAACTCCCTCACCCGGCTGCTGCTCAAACCGACCCATCTCATCGGCGGATACGCCCAGTTGAGCTGGGCGTTCAACTACCTGGGCCCGACGGGCAACCAGCGCGACGAGATCACGGTCGTCCGGCGCCGCACCGAACCGGTGGAGTACTGACATGCGCGTCATGGCACAGATCGCGATGGTCATGAACCTCGACAAGTGCATCGGCTGCCACACCTGTTCCGTCACCTGCAAACAGGCGTGGACGAACCGTGGCGGCGTGGAGTACGTGTGGTTCAACAACGTCGAGACCCGCCCCGGACAGGGATATCCGCGCCGTTACGAGGACCAGGAGAGGTGGAAGGGCGGCTGGGAGCTCAACAAGCGCGGCCGGCTGAAGCTGAAGAGCGGCGGCCGGTTCTCCAAGCTCGCCCACATCTTCTCCAACCCCGAACTGCCCGACATCAGCGACTACTACGAGCCGTGGACGTACGAGTACGCCAACCTCCTCGACGCGCCGCTGGGCGACGACATCCCCGTCGCCCAGCCGCGCTCGCTCCTCAGCGGCAAGCCCATGAAGATCGAGTGGAGCGCCAACTGGGACGACGACCTCGGCGGGGTGAGCGAACACGGCGCATTCGACCCGATGGTGGCGAAAGTCCGTGAACAGGCCTCGGAGAAGGTGAAGTTCGCCTTCGAGCAGACCTTCATGTTCTACCTGCCGCGGATCTGCGAACACTGCCTGAACCCGTCCTGCGTCGCCTCGTGCCCGTCCGGCGCGATGTACAAGCGGCAGGAGGACGGCATCGTCCTGGTGGACCAGGACCAGTGCCGGGGCTGGCGCATGTGCGTCAGCGGCTGCCCGTACAAGAAGGTCTACTTCAACCACCGCACCGGCAAGGCCGAGAAGTGCACGCTGTGCTACCCGCGCCTCGAAGTCGGCCTGCCCACCGTCTGTTCCGAGACCTGCGTGGGACGGCTGCGCTACCTCGGCGTCATGCTCTACGACGCGGACAAGGTCCTCCAGGCGGCCTCCGCCCCCGACGACACCGACCTCTACGAAGCCCAACTCGGCGTGTTCCTGGACCCCGAGGACCCCGTCGTACGCCGGGAGGCCGAACGCGCCGGCATCGCCCAGGACTGGATCGACGCGGCCCGCCGCTCCCCCGTCCACGCCCTCATCAGCACGTACAAGGTGGCGCTGCCGCTCCATCCGGAGTACCGCACGATGCCGATGGTCTGGTACATCCCGCCGCTCTCCCCGGTCGTCGAGGCCCTCACCGAGACCGGGTTCGACGGCGAGGACGCCGGCAACCTCTTCGGCGCGATCGACACCCTGCGCATTCCCCTGGAGTACCTCGCCGAACTGTTCACCGCGGGCGATACCGCCCCCGTACGGGCCTCGCTGGAGAAGCTCGCCGCCATGCGCGCCGCGATGCGCCCCGGGCTGCTCGCCGGCGGCCCCTCGGGACCGGCCCCGGTCGACGAGGGGATCGCCCGGTCGGTCGGCATGTCCGGGGAGGAGATGTACGCGCTGTACCGGCTGCTCGCCATCGCCAAGTACGAGGAGCGGTACGTGATCCCCACCGCCGCCGTCGGCGACGCGCGGCGGCTCGAGGAGTCCGTCCTGCCCGACGAGTGCAGCCTCGACTACGCGGGCGGCCCCGGCATGGGCGGCTCCGGCCCCTACGGCGAAGGGTCCGGCGCGGCGCCGCCGATGTCCGTGGAGAACTTCCACGTGCTGCGCGACCGCCAGACCGCCGACGCCCCCGCCGACACCGGCCGCAGCCGCGTCAACCTCCTCAACTGGGACGGCCGCGGCCACCCCGCCGGACTGTTCCCGGGAAAGCCGGGAACACCCGGCGAGCCCGGCACCGGTCCGAACCCACCCGAGAACGACGACGAGGAGGAGAGATGACCGCCCCGCACGCCGTCGTCCGCGCCGCGGTCGCCCGCTGCCTGGTCTACCCCGACGACGAGTTCCACGCCGGCCTCGGTGTCCTGCGCGCGGCTCTCGCCGAACGACCCGGCCCGGGGAGAGGGGAGTTGCGCGCCTTCCTCGACCACGCGGACGGCACCGCCCCCGACCGGCTCCGCCAGGACTACGTCCGCACCTTCGACTTCTCCGGGCGCCGCTGCCTCCACCTCACCTGGTGGACCGACGGCGACACCCGCCGCCGCGGCCGGTCCCTGGTGCGCTTCAAGGAGATCTACCGCGAACACGGATGGGAGTACACGGACACCGGCGAACTCCCCGACTTCCTCCCGGCCGTCTGCGAGTTCTCCGCCCTCACCGGCACCGACACCCTCCTCACCGACCACCGCCCGGCACTGGAACTGCTGCGCTTCGCCCTCGTCGAGGCCGGCTCGCCCTGGGCCGACGTCCTCCGGGCCCTCGTCGCCACCCTGCCCGGCGCCTCCCCGCGCGACCGCGCCGCCGCCCAGGCCATGGCCCGGGGCGGACCACCGCGCGAGGACGTGGGGCTCGCGCCCTTCGGCACCCCCCTGCTGGAGGTCGCCCCCCGATGAGCCTCGCCGACAGCCTCCTGTGGACCGCGATGCCGTACGTCACGATCGTCCTGCTCGTCGGCGGGATCATCTGGCGCTACCGCTACGACAAGTTCGGCTGGACGACCCGCTCCTCGCAGCTCTACGAGTCCGGGCTGCTGCGGATCGCCTCCCCGGTGTTCCACTACGGCATCCTCTTCGTCCTCGCCGGTCATCTCGTCGGACTGTTCGTCCCGGACTCCTGGACCAGCGCACTCGGGGTGAGCGAGACCGCGTACCACTACCTCTCCCTCACCACCGGCACGCTCGCGGGCCTCGCCACCGTCGCCGGCATCGCGCTCCTGATCTACCGCCGCCGCACCAACGGGCCGGTCTTCCGCGCCACCACCCGCAACGACAAGCTCATGTACGTCGTCCTGCTCGCCGCGATCCTGATGGGGATGATCGCCAAGCTCACCCACGCGGGCGGCCACGGGTACGACTACCGCACCACCATCGCCCCGTGGCTGCGCAGTGTCTTCACCCTGCATCCGGACTACGCGCGGATGGACGGCGTGCCGGTGACCTACCAGATCCACATCGTCATCGGGTGCGTCCTGATCGCCCTCGTCCCCTACACCCGGCTGATCCACATGTTCAGCGCCCCCGTGCCGTACCTCTTCCGCCCCTACATCGTGTACCGCAGCCGTGAACGCGGTCAGCTCGGCACCCGTTCCGAGCGACCCGGATGGGAGCGCGTGCCGTGACCGCCCGGACGACCCGGACCGTCCAGAGCCCCGCGGTCCCCGGCGCCGCCTACCGCAACCTCGTCGTCGCCACGATCGGCTTCGCCATCACCTTCTGGGCGTGGAACCTCATCTCGCCCATCGCCACACCTCTGGGCGTGAAGCTCTCGCTGAGCTCCTTCCAGCAGTCGCTGATGGTCGCCGTCCCCGTGCTCGTGGGCTCGCTCGGCCGGGTGCCCGTCGGCGCGCTCACCGACCGCTTCGGCGCGAAGATCATGTTCCCGCTCGTCACCGCGCTGACCATCGTGCCCGTCCTGCTGCTGATCGTCGTGAAGGACTCCTACGCGGGCCTCCTCGTCGTCGGCTTCTTCCTCGGCCTCGGCGGCACGACCTTCGCGATCGGCGTCCCCCTCGTCAACTCCTGGTTCCCGCCCGCGCGTCGCGGCTTCGCCGTCGGCGTGTTCGGCGCGGGCATGGGCGGTGTGGCCCTCTCCGGCTACTTCACCCCCCGCATCTACAAGCACGGCGAGAACCTGCCGTTCGTGGTGCTGGCCATCGCCCTGGCCGTCATGGCCGTCGTGGAGTTCTTCCTCCTCGCCGACCGCCCCGACCGCGTGGTCCCCACCACCTCGCTGGGCGAGCGACTGGGCGAAGCCGGGCGCCTGCGGGTCACCTGGGAACTCGCGGCCCTGTACGCGATCGGGTTCGGCGGCATCGTCGCGTTCGGCGTCTACCTGCCGACCTACCTCAAGACCTGGTACGACCTGTCGCCCACCGACGCCGGTACCCGGGCGGCCGGTTTCGCGCTCGTCACCGTGGTCTTCCGCCCGATCGGCGGCTGGCTCTCCGACCGCGTCCACCCCGCCGTCGTCACCTCCTGGGCCCTCGGCGTCGTGGGGGTCATGGCGGTGTGCCAGGCGTTCGAACCCCACCTCGTCCCGGGCGGAACGGTCTTCCTCCTGGTGATGGCGGCCGGTCTCGGCACCTCCAGCGGCAGCGTCTTCGCGATGGTCGCCCGGGTCACACCGCCGCCGAAGGTCGGCAGCGTCACCGGGATCGTCGGCGCGGTCGGCGGCCTCGGCGGCTTCGTCCCGCCCCTCGTCATGGGCGCCGTCTACAGCGCCAAGAGCTCCTACGCCATCGGCTTCATGCTGCTCTCCGACCTCGCCCTGGCCGGCTGCGTCTACTCCTTCGGGCGCATGCGAGAAGTGGGCCGGGAGCGGCAGTCCGCCTGAGCCCGCGGCAGTCCCGCAAACACCGCCGCGCCCCGCCGGACCCGTGTGCGAACGGGTCCGGCGGGGCGCGGGGTCGTCGGGGCCGAGGACCGGCGGGGCGCGGCGGCGCTCCCGCGAGGGCGGGTCAGATGTCCCGGAAGAGACTGGGCGGTTCTGCGACCTGCCACGATGGACGGATGCCGAGCGCTGACCTGGGCAGATGACCTTTCGGTTGTTTCACGGTGATGCCCGTTGATGCGGCCGGAAGTCCCAGGAAAGTCCCAGGTGGATCCCAGAGCTGATGGCCCCTCTCTCGGTTCCGTGCGGAGGCCGGGTGGTGTCGCGGGGGCTCTGAGAGGAGATCTTCTCCCAGGTTTCTCTCAAGCGCTGGCGTGACAGCTGCTTCAGCATGTCGCGTTACGAAGGCGAATTTGTGCGATGCGGTACGCCGTCGGTGGCAGCGTGGCGCGGGGTCTGGTGTACCGCTGCCTACGCATAGCTCTCGCTGAGCATCGGCTGAACCGTTCCAAGGTCCCCCTATCTCTGGGCAGCCCACCTGCACGCCGGGATCTGAAAGCGGCTGAGCCGCGGCACCGACGTGCGAATTGTTGCCGATACCGTGAGCACCTTGGCCACGACTGGACGCGAGTGCGCGGTGATCGGGTGTCCGTGACGCGGATCTTCCAAGATGGGCACGTCGAGATTTCCCGAAGCTAGAACTCACGCTGCGGCGGTCGGGGTCCGGCCAGGACGAGGTCCGACAGGAGTTGGTGAGCCAATTCGAAGGGCTGGTTGCGGGGACCATGGGGTATGGAGGCGGCGGATTCGAAGCTGCGTTGTGTTGCAGCCTCGTGCTCGCCACGCTGAGTGAGGAGGAGGCGCCGCAGACGGCGCGGAATGCGCAGCGCCGACAGGCTCGCTGAGCGAAGGGCACTTCCAGGAGCGGTTACGCCCCCGCTCAGACAGGCCACTTTCCTGCTCAGGGACCGGAATGTATGGCCTCCGGCTGCCCTGACAGTTGGCGCCGATGCCCCCTGCGTAGGACATTACGGACTTCAGCGTGGCGGTATTACGGTGTTCCTTCAAGTGGAGCCCTGACCGTGTTCTAGGGGTAGCCGGTCCGTTGTGCAGGGTGTCTGGGGTGAGGGGAGCCGCCGTGCAGGCGTTGTATGCCGTCAGTTTCGACATCCGGTCTGCCCAGGAGCAGCCGGGCCATGTATATGAGCGCCTACGTGGCCATCTTGCGGACTGGCTCAGTCACGGCGGACGGATACCGGCACCGTCGGTGACCGAATTCGACCAGGACGGCCAGGCGGTGCTCGTTGGAAAGAGTCCCGGCCACGGCGATCGCACGGTGAGCTGGACAATGGCCGGCGACGACCTCACCCGCGCCCTGCGCATGACCATCCACCAGCCATTGTCCGCAGGTCCGGCCCAGTTCGTCACCCGGGTCACCGTCTCCCAATCGGCGGAAGACGGTGGCGGGCTCAGAATCGTCATGGGCCGGGAGATCCCCGACGGGTGGATCGCGCCGGTGCAGGACCCTCCTCTCAAGCGCCCCAACCTGCTGCGAGCGGTGCTCGGCGACCGGAAACTTGAAGTGCGGGTGCTGAACCAGCTCGCCACGGGGCGCTACGAGAGGATCCGTGAGGAGGGCCATGCGGCCGTACTCCTCGACTCCCTGGCACTGCGCACACGCCTCCCCATTCTTCTGGTACACCCCAGGGACCAGGCGGGGTGGAGCGCAGCGGCCGATGCCTCGGGTCAACTCGCCGGGCTGGCTCAGGTGGTGACTTTGAACTATGTGACCGCACAGGCCGTCCGCCGGGCTCACGAGCAGGTGGCTGTACCCAGCGGGGGCGCCCGGCTGGTCTGGCCCGACCTCGGCCTGGAGCATCCTGCCTACTCGCGTGAGGAGGTTTCCGAGGCGTTCTTCGTGGAACGGCGGCTGATGCCGTCGCTCGCCCATCTCTCGGTCATTGCTCGCGGCAGTGACACGGCGTGGGAGCGGGCACGGCAGGCGTCGTACCGTGCGGGCGCGCGCAGGGCTGCCGAGCAGCTGTCGCGTGCCCAGGTCGCTGGCGACACCACCGCCGAACTCGAAGCTCTGCAAAAGCGCGTACGACAGCTTGAAGAGGACGCCAGATCCTGGGAGGACATGGCGCAAAGCTGCATGGAGGAACGCGACAAGGCGCGAGACGATGCCGCCACCACCGAGGCGCTGCGCCAGGACCGGGACTACTGGAAGAGCCAGTACCTTGACCTGTCGAAGAGCGGGAACGGACAGACAGCCGTACTCGACGCGTGGAACGAGATCCCCGCCCTGGGAGCGGACGCCGTGTCCACTTTCAAGGCTCTCACCAAGGCGTCGGAGGAGCACATCGTGTTCACGACAAGAGCGGGGCGCGCCTGGAAGGACTCCCGCTATCCGTACCCCCAGGAGATGACCGACCAGCTGATCGCCCTTGCACAGGCCGCGATGGACCTGTACGCCAACCCTGGCAACATACCCAGACTGACCCAGTGGTTCTACGACAACCACGGACTGAAGTACGCGCCCAGCGACGAGAAGCTGAGCAAGGACAAGGACAAGCGCTACTTTACGTTCGATGGGAAGCGCTGCGACGGACTGTCGCACATCAAGGTCCGGGACGCGGTGTCGCCCAATGAGGTCGGACGGATCTACTTCGCCCTCGACTCCGATGGGAAGCGTTTCATCGTGAACCACGTCGGACTTCACCTGTAGTCGGCTGCTTGGGCCACCCGCTTGCGGGCCGATGTCCGGGCGGAGGCTGAGACGTGCCGCCCTCAGCCTCTGCCCCCGCCCACCCTGATGTCCTGGTTCCGGGCACTGCTCCGGCCGTTCGGCTCCATCTTGCAGACCGTGTCGTAACAGCATCAGAAACAGAGGCCGTTCGTGCGGCGGCGCAACTCGATGCTGGTGCGCCGCAGCGGGGGCACTCAGACCTCCGACTGATCTTCTCAGGGTCTGTCCGGCGTGCTCGGCGCGGGACAAGCCCGTAACCTCCTGCGTCCCACCTGCTCGCTTCTCGGCTCTTGATCTGATCGCTTGCAGATCAGATCTCATCCGGACGTGATCAGTCGATGTCCGGATCATCGGACTCTTCGAGGAGGCGGGCCGCCAGGTCGTCGGCCCACTCCACGGCCCAGGAGCGCAGAGCGGTGATGGTGGCGTCACCGAGCCCGTAGGCGGCGAAGGCTTCGTCGTCGGTCCACTCGGCGCCTGTGAGGTTCGACTGCAGATCCTCGCGCTCGAAGCGGCCGCGGGCGTGGCGGCGGCCGAACTCCTCGAGCTCGGCATTGGTCCAGCGGCGTGAGGCTGCGAACACGTCGATCAGGTCGCGGGGTGCTCCGCGGTCGGCGAGGGCGCGGACCTTGGTCCCGATCACGTCCTCCTCCGCGAGAACGGGCCCGTACGGGCTCTGGGCGACTGGCCGCCAGAAGATTTCCTTGAGGATGTCGACTTCGCAGTCCTGCCCGGTGGCAGGGTCAGTCACGGTGAAGCGGGCGGACAGCGGAGCGGTCTCCAGCGCGTGCACCCTCCAACCGCGGGCTTCCAAGCCGGCGCGGAGCGTGGCGGCGATGTCGGCCATGGGCGCAGGGTTCTCGGTGGCGACGTCGAGGTCCTGGCTGGGGCGGTTCACGAGGCGGTGTGCCCGCACGGCATACCCGCCGGTGAGAACCAAGGGATACGGGGAGCCGAGCGCGATCACATCAGCCAGGAGCCGCGTGTGCAGCTCCGGCATGTCCGTCACGCGGCTGCCCGGGTGCGGGAGGAGAGCTGGGGGAAGGCGTCTTCCCACACGGAGCGCACGGTGCGACCGACGAGTGTGCGCAGCACTGGCCACATCTGGAGGAGAAGATCCTGGTTGAGGAATCGGGGCAGATCGTCGCGCAGGCCCTCGTGCAGGACAGTGCGGTAAAGGCCCATGCGTTGACGAGGCTTGCTCATGTCGTACGAGGTCATCCCCGACCAGGCCATGTGCAGCGGCAGCTCCACGAGCCCTTGGTTCGGGCCGTGCAACTGGTCCAGCGACTCCGGCAGACGCCGCCGGAACTTCTCCCGGTACAACGCGAGATCCTCGGCGACCTCGCCCGAGAGGTCGCTCGGAGCGGGTGCGGGGCGCTGTGGGCTGGAGGACATGCCTCCATTATGACGGCGGGGGAGCGGCAAGGGGCATGATGCGCAAGCTTGCGTCTGCAGTGAGCGGGACGGGCTCGTGCAGGGTGTCTGGGCGTGACAGCGGGGCAATGAACCGACACCTGCCTTGAACTGTGCTTTCTTATGACTCGCCCAGGCCGACGTTTTCCGGCGACGCATCACGTGGAGTGCCGGGCAATCCGTTCCCCAGCCCTGAGGCCGACAGTCTCTCGGCCTCGGTCCAAAAGTCCCTGAGAAATCCCACAGGCGAAGCCGAACCCCTCCTGGCTCACATACGCACAGTTCAGGAGGGGTTTAGCGGCGTTGTTTCTGAAGAACTTCAGATGTCCCGGAAGATCTCGATCTGGGCGCCGATCGAGTTCAGGCGCTCGGCGAGGTCCTCGTAACCGCGGTTGATGACGTACACGTTCCGCAGGACCGAGGTGCCGTCGGCCGCCATCATCGCGAGCAGCACGACCACCGCGGGCCGCAGGGCGGGCGGGCACATCATCTCGGCGGCGCGCCAGCGGGTCGGGCCCTCGACGAGCACCCGGTGCGGGTCGAGCAGCTGGAGCCGGCCGCCGAGGCGGTTCAGGTCCGTCAGGTAGATCGCCCGGTTGTCGTAGACCCAGTCGTGGATCAGCGTCTGGCCCTGCGCGGTGGCCGCGATGGCCGCGAAGAACGGGACGTTGTCGATGTTCAGGCCCGGGAACGGCATGGGGTGGATCTTGTCGATGGGCGCCTCCAGCTTGGAGGGCCGCACGGTGAGGTCGATCAGCCGCGTACGGCCGTTGTCCGCGAAGTACTCGGGCGTGCGGTCGTGGTCGAGGCCCATCTCCTCCAGGACCGCGAGCTCGATCTCCAGGAACTCGATCGGCACCCGGCGGACCGTCAGCTCCGACTCGGTGACCACGGCGGCGGCGAGCAGGCTCATCGCCTCGACCGGGTCCTCCGAGGGCGAGTAGTCCACGTCGACGTCGATGTTCGGCACGCCGTGCACGGTGAGCGTCGTGGTGCCGATGCCCTCCACCCGTACGCCCAGGGCCTCCAGGAAGAAGCACAGGTCCTGGACCATGTAGTTGGAGGAGGCGTTGCGGATGACCGTGACGCCGTCGTGGCGGGCGGCGGCGAGCAGCGCGTTCTCGGTGACCGTGTCCCCGCGCTCGGTCAGCACGATCGGACGTCCGGGGGTGACGGACCGGTCGACGCGGGCGTGGTACAGCCCCTCGGTCGCGGCGATGTCGAGGCCGAACCGGCGCAGCGCGATCATGTGCGGCTCGATGGTGCGGGTGCCGAGGTCGCAACCGCCCGCGTAGGGCAGCTTGAAGGCCTCCAGGCGGTGCAGGAGCGGGCCGAGGAACATGATGATGGACCGCGTGCGGATGGCCGCCTCGTGGTCGATCGACTCCATGTCCAGCTCGCTCGGCGGCACGATCTCGAGGTCGACGCCGTCGTTGATCCAGCGGGTGCGGACGCCGATCGAGTTGAGGACCTCCAGCAGGCGGTAGACCTCTTCGATCCGCGCCACCCGGCGCAGCACCGTGCGCCCCTTGTTCAGGAGCGTGGCGCACAGCAGGGCGACACAGGCGTTCTTGCTGGTCTTGACGTCGATCGAGCCGGACAGACGACGCCCGCCGACGACGCGCAGATGCATCGGACCCGCATACCCGAGCGAGACGATCTCGCTGTCCAGCGCCTCACCGATCCGGGCGATCATCTCAAGGCTGATGTTCTGGTTGCCGCGCTCGATGCGATTGACGGCGCTCTGACTGGTGCCGAGCGCCTCGGCGAGCTGCGACTGTGTCCAGCCCCGGTGTTGCCGGGCGTCACGGATGAGCTTGCCGATACGTACGAGGTAGTCGTCTGCCATGGCGCGACCGTATATCGGATGTGAGATAAAGAAAAATGGAGCGCGACCTTCCGTGTGACGGGGGCCACCAGGTGGTGTTCGAGGGGCAGTTCGGGTGTCCCGGACCGGCGTGGCGGCGGCGTCCGGGGCGTGCCGGAAGGTCCGGTGGGCCCGCGTCGCCGCCGCCGAGTGCCGGGAGGGGAGGCTTCCGTGACGGTTCGTCCGTGGCAGCCTCTTTGTCGCTATTAGCTCATTTTGCCTTGCGTGTGGTCTTGCGCCAGCCGAACGGCCCCGGCAGGTCCATCGACGTCGTCCTGCGCCCGGTGCTGCTGTGCGTGTGCTTCGGCCCGTGGTGTCCGCCCGTGGTGATGGACCACGACTTGCGGTTGATGTTGAGCCGCACCCCGGGAAGGATGCGGAAGCTCTTGCGGAAGGTGAGCGGCATGCTGCCCCCTGCGTAGGTCGCCCGGGACGTTCCCGGCGCACACCGGGTACCCCGGAACGGCCCTGGTGTGCCTGTCCGTGGCTTCGGCGCGTCAACTTCCGGCGGAAGGGGGTGCCGTGGCCGTCCGGGAGTGCGTCCCGGCCCGTGGCGGCTCGTCGGTGGCGGGCTGCGGATGCGCCGCCATGGCCGGGTGGTGCCGGACGATGCGGGCATTCCTCCCGTGGCGGGACATGTGGAACGGCCCGGACATGCGGGCGTGCGGACATGACCTGTCCGCCCCCATGCACTAGAGTTATCTCGACATCGAGATATCTGCCGAGGCGTACCGCAGCCGCCCGCCGGTAAGGGTTACCTAACTAAGCCTTACCTTAGCGGATCGGTCATGAAGCCGTGGCGGCAGGATGCGGTGGGAACGCGCACATCAATGAAGGAGACTGTCGTGTCGGCGAACAGCTTCGACGCCCGCAGCACGCTGCAGGTGGGCGACGAGTCGTACGAGATCTTCCGGCTGGACAAGGTGGAAGGCTCGGCTCGCCTTCCGTACAGCCTGAAGGTGCTGCTGGAGAACCTGCTCCGCACGGAGGACGGCGCGAACATCACCGCCGACCACATCCGGGCGCTCGGCGGCTGGGACTCGCAGGCCCAGCCCAGCCAGGAGATCCAGTTCACGCCCGCCCGCGTGATCATGCAGGACTTCACCGGCGTGCCCTGTGTCGTCGACCTCGCCACCATGCGTGAGGCCGTCAAGGAGCTCGGCGGCGACCCGGCCAAGGTCAACCCGCTCTCCCCGGCCGAGCTGGTCATCGACCACTCCGTCATCGCCGACAAGTTCGGCACGAAGGAAGCCTTCGGCCAGAACGTCGAGCTGGAGTACGGCCGCAACAAGGAGCGCTACCAGTTCCTGCGCTGGGGCCAGACCGCCTTCGACGACTTCAAGGTCGTCCCCCCGGGCACCGGCATCGTCCACCAGGTGAACATCGAGCACCTGGCGCGCACGGTCATGGTCCGAGGCGGCCAGGCGTACCCCGACACGCTGGTCGGCACCGACTCGCACACCACCATGGTCAACGGCCTCGGTGTGCTGGGCTGGGGCGTCGGCGGCATCGAGGCCGAGGCCGCGATGCTCGGCCAGCCGGTCTCCATGCTGATCCCGCGTGTCGTCGGCTTCAAGCTGACCGGCGAGCTCACCCCGGGCACGACCGCCACCGACCTCGTGCTGACCATCACCGAGATGCTGCGCAAGCACGGCGTCGTCGGCAAGTTCGTCGAGTTCTACGGCGAGGGTGTGGCCGCCACCTCCCTGGCCAACCGCGCCACCATCGGCAACATGTCGCCGGAGTTCGGTTCCACCGCCGCGATCTTCCCGATCGACGGCGAGACCATCAAGTACCTCAAGCTCACCGGCCGCTCCGAGCAGCAGCTCGCGCTCGTCGAGGCGTACGCCAAGGAGCAGGGCCTCTGGCTCGACCCGGCCGCCGAGCCCGACTTCTCCGAGAAGCTGGAGCTCGACCTCTCCACGGTCGTCCCCTCGATCGCCGGCCCGAAGCGCCCGCAGGACCGCATCGTCCTCGCGAACGCCGCCGAGCAGTTCAAGAGCGACGTGCGCAACTACGTCGCCGACGACGACGAGGCGGGCAAGGAGTCCTTCCCGGCCTCCGACTCCCCGGCGGCCGCCAACGGCGTCCCGTCCAACCCGGTCACGGTCACGGCCCCCGACGGCTCGACCTACGAGATCGACCACGGCGCGGTGACGGTCGCGGCCATCACCTCCTGCACCAACACCTCGAACCCGTACGTCATGGTCGCCGCCGCGCTCGTCGCGAAGAAGGCCGTGGAGAAGGGCCTGACCCGCAAGCCGTGGGTCAAGACCACCCTCGCCCCGGGCTCCAAGGTCGTCACCGACTACTTCGACAAGGCGGGGCTCACCCCCTACCTCGACAAGGTCGGCTTCAACCTGGTCGGCTACGGCTGCACCACCTGCATCGGCAACTCCGGCCCGCTGCCGGACGAGGTCTCCAAGGCCGTCAACGACCACGACCTCGCGGTCACCTCGGTCCTCTCCGGCAACCGGAACTTCGAGGGCCGTATCAACCCCGACGTCAAGATGAACTACCTGGCCTCCCCGCCGCTGGTCGTCGCCTACGCCCTCGCGGGCTCCATGAAGGTGGACATCACCCGCGACGCGCTCGGCACCGACACCGAGGGCAAGCCGGTCTACCTGGCCGACATCTGGCCCTCCGAGGCCGAGGTCAACGACGTCGTGGCGAACGCCATCGGCGAGGACATGTTCAGCAAGTCCTACCAGGACGTCTTCGCCGGTGACGCCCAGTGGCAGGCGCTGCCGATCCCCGAGGGCAACACCTTCGAGTGGGACCCGCAGTCGACGTACGTCCGCAAGCCCCCTTACTTCGAGGGCATGACGATGGAGACCACCCCGGTCTCGGACATCGCCGGCGCGCGCGTCCTCGCCAAGCTCGGCGACTCGGTCACCACCGACCACATCTCCCCGGCCGGTGCGATCAAGGCCGACACCCCCGGGGGCAAGTACCTCACGGAGCACGGTGTCGAGCGTCGTGACTTCAACAGCTACGGCTCGCGCCGCGGCAACCACGAGGTCATGATCCGCGGCACGTTCGCCAACATCCGCCTGCGCAACCAGATCGCGCCGGGCACCGAGGGCGGCTACACCCGCGACTTCACGCAGGACGGCGCCCCCGTCTCCTTCATCTACGACGCCTCGCGCAACTACATCGAGCAGGGCATCCCGCTGGTCATCCTGGCCGGCAAGGAGTACGGCTCCGGCTCGTCCCGCGACTGGGCCGCCAAGGGCACCGCGCTCCTCGGCGTCAAGGCCGTCATCGCCGAGTCGTACGAGCGCATCCACCGCTCGAACCTCATCGGCATGGGCGTCCTGCCGCTCCAGTTCCCGGAGGGCGTCACGGCCGAGTCCCTCGGTCTGACCGGCGAGGAGACCTTCTCCTTCACCGGTGTCGAGGAGCTCAACAACGGCACCACCCCGCGCACGGTGAAGGTCTCCACCGACACCGGCGTCGAGTTCGACGCGGTCGTCCGCATCGACACCCCCGGCGAGGCGGACTACTACCGCAACGGCGGCATCATGCAGTACGTGCTGCGCAACCTGATCCGCAACTGAGCGATCCGGTAAGGCAGCCGTAAGGCAGTCACCAGACGGCCCCAGGGCCGCCGAGGGCCGCACCCCCGACCGACCGGGGGTGCGGCCCTCCGCCGTTCGCCCACGGTCCCTTCCAGGACATCGGCGGTGCTCAGGCGGAGCACAGGATTCCCTCAGCGGGCGGGGACACGATTGCCCCATGTCCGGTGCATCTGGGTTCCTTGTCGGCCACGTCCCCGTCCGTGTCCATGCCCCCGTCCGTGTCCCTGTCCGTGTGCCGATCGTCCACGACGGACCGGTTCTTGCCGGTTCGCCGTCCGTCGCGCGCCCGCGCCCCGGACGCGGTACGGCTCCGGCCGCCGCGGGCCGTACGGCGCCCGGCCGTGCGTACGCCGACGTCGACAGGTCCTCGGAGAACGGGAGATGAGCCCGACCGGTGCGCACCGGCCCCTCATGGCGCGGACGCACGGAAGGTCCCCGCGCACGCCGTCCCCGCCCGTGCGGTCCGCGCGTACTCCGTCCCCGCCCGTGCGATCGTCGCGCACGCCGTCCCCGCGTCCGCGATCCCTGCGCACGCGGCTCCTCGTCCTCGTCGGACTCGCACTCCTCGGGGTGTGCGTGACCATGGCCGTCACCACGGTCCTCGCGCAACGCGCCTATCTCCTGGGCGACTTGGACCGGCGGGTCGCCGAGGCCGCCGAACGCGGCCGGGACGGTGTCCTCGGCGGCGGGTCCGGTACGGGGGCGGACCTCGGCTCCTTCGTCGGCCGGGGGCAGCCGGTCGGCATGATCGCCGCCCGGCTCGACGCGGCCGGGACCGTCATCGCCGCCGAGGTGGTGCGCCGTTCCGGCGGACCGCACGATCTCGGCGCCGCCCAGCGTTCGGCCCTCGGCGGCATCGAGACGGACGGCTCACCGCGCACCCGCACCGTCCCCGGCCTCGGTACCTACCGTGTCGCCGCGCTCGGCGGCGAGCGGCCCGTCCTCGCCGCCCTCCCGATGGACGACGTGCAGGACGCGCTGCGTGGTCTGGCCGTGGTCGAGACGGTGGCGGCGGCCTCCGCCGTCACCGTCGCGGGCTGCGTCTGCGCGGCCGTCCTCCGGCGCCGACTGCGTCCGCTCGAACGGGTGGCGGACATGGCCGCCGAGATCTCCCGGTCCCCGCTGGAACGGGACGAGTCGACGGGTCCGGCCCGGGACACCGGGGGAGACACCGGTCCCGGGGGAGTGGCGACCGGCCGGGCTCGGGTGCCTGAACGCGGTGCCGGACCGGGCGACGAGGCGACCGGTACGGCCCTGGGCGCCGAAGGAGACACCGGTCCCCGGGGAGCGGCGACCCGTTCGGCTCCGGCGCCCGGACGCGGCGCGGGACGAGGCGGTGAGGCCGACCGGATCGGCGTCGCCCTCGGCCTTCTGGCGGACCGCGCCGAGGCCGCCCGCGCCCGATGCCTGCGCGGTGAACAGGAGACGCGCCGCGGGGAGGAACGCGTGCGCGCCGGTGAGGAACGCATGCGCCGCTTCCTCGCCGACGCGAGCCATGAACTCCGTACACCGCTGGCGTCCATCGCCGGATACGCGGAACTGATGAACCGGGGCACCGGCATCGTCGAGCCGGCGGCGGCCTGGCGGCGGGTGTCCGCCGAGTCGGCGCGCATGACTGCCCTGGTCGAGGACCTGCTGCTGCTCGCCCGGCTCGACGAGGGGCACCCGCCGGTGCCGGCGGCGGTGGATCTGGCGGCGCTGGTCGCCGAGGCCGTGCGGGACGCGCGGGTCGCGGGCGAGGACCATCGCTGGCGGCTGGACCGGCTCCCGGACTCCCCGGTCCTGGTGGCTGGCGACGAGTCCCGGCTCCGGCAGGTGGTGGCGCACCTGCTGGCCAACGCCCGTGCGCACACACCGGCCGGTACGACGGTCGTCGCCACGGTGGAGGCCACGGACGCGGTCTGCACGATCCGGGTCCGCGACGACGGCCCCGGCATCCCGCCCGCCCTGCTGCCCCGCGTCTTCGAGCGCTTCACCCGCGCCGACGTCTCCCGCTCCCGCGTCTCTCCCGGACACGGCGGCTCGGGCCTCGGCCTCGCCGTCGCCGCGGCCGTCACACAGGCGCACCACGGCCGCATCCACGCCGAGAGCGCCCCGGGCCGCACCGAGTTCACCGTCGAACTCCCGGTGTTGCCGCACGTGCCCGCGCCGCGGCTCCCGACGGAACCGGCCCCTGGTGAGCGCGCACCCGCACCCCGGGCCGGAGGGGAGGCCGCCGTCTTTCCCCGGCGGTGAGCGCGAACGGTGAGCGCGAACGGGGAGCACGAACGGTGAGCGCGGATGGCGAGCGCGGATGGTGAGTGCGAACGGCTCACCGTCGCCCCGGCCAAGGTGCTCACGAACCGCTCGCGGGCCGGATCCGCGGAACCCGGATCCATGGAACCCGGGGAGGTCGGCCCCCGACGGTGAGACCGGTGCGCCGCCAGACGTTTACAGGGGCTCCCGGGCGCGCTACTTTCCGAGTGAGGTGGGAGCGCTCCCATACGGCGGACCGGAACCCGCCCCGGAGTCGCTCCCGCCTCGCCCCGATCCCGTACGCCCCACGAAGGGATTGTCATGTACTTAACAAGATCGGTGCGCGCGGTGGCGGGAGCGCGACCGCCACTCCGCCGATTACGGCTCCCCGGCCGCCGCCCGTCCTCCTTCCTCGTCCTCCTGGCCCTGCTGGCCGTGCTCCCGGCCCTCGCCCTGATCGCCGTGACCGGCGGCCGGGCCGAGGCGCACGGCACCCCCATGAAGCCCGGCAGCCGCACGTTCCTGTGCTGGCAGGACGGACTGACCGACACCGGTGAGATCAAACCGGTGAACCCGGCCTGCAAGGCGGCCCAACAGGTCGGTGGGACCACGCCGTTCTACAACTGGTTCTCGGTGCTGCGCTCGGACGGCGCCGGGCGCACCCGCGGCTTCGTCCCCGACGGCTCGCTGTGCAGCGGCGGCAACCCGAACTTCTCGGGCTTCGATCTGCCGCGCTCCGACTGGCCGTTGACCCACCTCACCGCGGGCGCGACCGTCGACTTCGCGTACAACGCCTGGGCGGCGCACCCGGGTTGGTTCTACGTCTACATCACCAAGGACGGCTTCGACCCCACGAAGCCCCTCACCTGGGACGCCATGGAGGACCAGCCGTTCCTCACGGTCGACCACCCGCCGCTCAACGGCACCCCGGGCACGGTCGAGGCCAACTACTCCTGGAGCGGCAGGCTGCCGGCGGGCAAGACCGGCCGGCACATCATCTACATGGTCTGGCAGCGCTCGGACAGCGCGGAGACCTTCTACTCCTGCTCGGACGTCGTCTTCGACGGCGGCAACGGCGAGGTGACCGGCATCCATGATCCGGGAAACCCGACCGAGCCCCCGCCCGGCGTGTGCTCGGCGACCCGGCGCACCACCAACAGCTGGCCCGGCGGTTACCAGTCCGAGGTCACGGTCACCAATACCGGCACGGTCCCGATGCTCGGCTGGATGGTCGACTGGACGCTGCCCGACGGGCAGTCGGTCGCCAGTCTGTGGAACGGCGACGCGACCTACAGCGGCCAGGACGTGATGGTGCACAACGCCGGCTGGAACGGTTCACTGAGTCCGGGCGGCAGCGCCACGTTCGGGTACGTCGTCCAGGGCTCGGGAGGCGATCCGTCGACGGCCCTTCCCTGTCGGGTCGGCTGAACGGGCGTCACTCGGGGCGGACCGGGTGGGTGGGTTCGGACCCACCCGGTCCGCGAGCCCGGACGCGGCGGGGGAGGCCCTGCCCGGGATGGTGCGGCTTGTGGCGACCGCTGTGCACGACAACGTTGTCGAACGGTCTGCGCAGAACTCTATCGCCTCAACGGACAACGATGTCAAGAACGTTGGCGGCCTACCTCGGCTCGTTCGCACCCTTCGGCCTTCACACCCTTCGGTCTTTGCACTCCTCGGTATTCGCACCCTTCGGCCTTCCGTGCCCCTCGGGGGTGAGCGCCGGGCATGTCGCCCGTCGGACCGGAACGGGCACGCGACCGGCCCGTCCCCCGTGGCTCCGTCGGAGTGCGCGCCGGGCGCGTCCCCGGCGCCGCAGGCGGTCTTCCGTGGTACCCGTGGCGCACGTTACTGTCCCTGCGGCTTGTGCGACCTGTGGTGCGCGACCCGTCCGAAGGAGGAGGGGCCGCGTCATGCGTTTCCGTCCGTCATCGTTACTGCTGGCCGTCGCCCTGACGGTCGCTGGCGCCACCCCGGCGCTCGCCGCGCCTCCGTCGGGGCCGCCGGAACTCGTCAAGGACCCCACCGCGTACGTCGACCCGCTCATCGGCACCCGGAACGGCGGTAACGTCTTCCCGGGCGCCGTCACGCCCTTCGGCATGCTCTCCTGGAGCCCGGAGAACACCCGCGGCGACGCCACCCGCACGGCCGCGCCCGGTGGTTACCAGTACGACGCCACGCGCATCCGCGGCTTCAGCCTCACCCACATGTCCGGAACGGGGTGCGCGGGCGGCAGCGGCGACATCCCGCTCTTCCCGTACGCCGGAGAGGTCACCTCGTCCCCGGCGACCGACACCAAGGACGCCGTCTACGCCTCCGGGTTCGCCCACACCGACGAGCTGGCCGAACCCGGCCACTACAAGGTGGGGCTCGCCTCCGGAGTGACCGCCGACCTCACGGCGACCGCCCGCACCGGCTCGGGCCGCTTCACCTTCCCCGCCGACAAGCCCGCCTCGATGCTGATCCGCACCGCCAACTCCGAGGTCGGCTCCACGGATTCGACCGTACGGATCGACCCGGCGACCAGGACCGTCTCGGGCTCCGTCACCTCCGGCAACTTCTGCGGCTACCTCGACCCCGAAGGCCAACGCTCCTACTACACCCTGTACTTCACCGCACGCTTCGACCGCGCCTTCAAGACCACCGGCACCTGGCAGGACGACCGGCTCAGCCCGGGGGCCACCGAGGCGACCGGCGGCACAGGCGGATTCAAACAGGGAGGCCGTCCCCTCGCGGGCAAGGGGGCGGGCGGCTATGTGGAGTTCGAACCCGGCACCGACCCGGTGAACGTCAAGGTCGGTATCTCCTACGTCAGTCAGGAGGGTGCCGCCGCCAACCTGGCGGACGAGAACCCGCCGTCCCGCTCCTTCGACTCCGTCCGGCGCGCCGCCCACCGCGCCTGGCGCGAACGGCTCGGCGCGATCGGCGTCGGCGGCGGCACCGACGGCGACCGCACGACCTTCTACACCGCGCTCTACCACGCCCTGCTGCACCCGAACGTCATCAGTGACGCCGACCGCAGATACCGGGGCCCCGACGACAAGGTGCACAGGGTCGGCCGGGGCCACGAGGCGCAGTACGGCACCTTCTCCGGCTGGGACGTCTACCGCTCGCAGGTCCAGCTGCTGACCCTGCTCGACCCGGACACCGGCTCCGACATCGCGCAGTCGCTCCTCGAACTCGCCCGGCAGAACGGGGGAGTGTGGGACCGCTGGCTGCACGGCGCGAGCGGCACCCATGTCATGAACGGCGATCCGTCGGCGCCCGCCCTCGCCGGCATCCGCGCCTTCGGCGGCACGGACTTCGACCTGCGCGGCGCCCTCGCCTCCCTGGTGAGGGCGGCGACCGTGCCGACCGAGGCGGACCTCTCGGCGGCGGGCAAACCGGTGCTCTCGGCCGGTCAGCGCCCCTCGCTCGACAAGTACCTCGAACACCACTACATGCCGTCCGTGTCCAACGCCTGGGGCGGCGCCGCCGAGACCCTGGAGATGTCCGGCGCGGACTTCGCGATCTCCCAACTGGCCAAGGCCGCGGGGGAGAAGAAGACCGCCGCCGACTTCGCCGAGCGCTCCCAGTGGTGGCAGAACAACTTCGACGTCGCGGCCGACCCCGGCGGCGGCTACATCGCCAACCGCAAGGCCGACGGCAGCTGGGTCACCGGGTTCACCCCGGCGACCGGCAACGGTTTCGTGGAGGGCACGGCGGCCCAGTACACCTGGATGGTGCAGCACGACCCGGCGGGCCTCTTCGCCGCCATGGGCGGGCGCGCCAAGGCCCTCGACCGTCTCGACACGTTCTTCCACGACGCGGACGGAAGCTGGGCGTTCAGCGGCAGCGGCGGCGACAAGTCCGAGCTGGACAACGAGCCGTCGGTCAACGTGCCCTACCTGTACGACTACGCGGGCGCGCCCTACAAGACGCAGGAGACCGTCCGCGCGGCGATGAGCAAGCTGTGGTCGACGCGGCCCGAGGGCATCCCCGGCAACGACGACCTCGGCGAGATGTCGTCCTGGTACGTCTTCTCCGCGCTCGGCATGTACCCCCAGGTGCCCTCCCGCGCCGAACTCACGCTGGCCTCACCGCTGTTCCCGAGGATCGAGATCGAGCGTCCGGGCGGCGCCGACATCGAGATCCGGGCCAGGGGCGCGGCCGCGGACACCCCGTACGTCCGGTCGCTGCGGGTCGACGGCCGCACCAGCGGCCGGCCCTGGCTGCCGGCCTCCTTCGTCCGGGACGGCGGCACCCTCGACTACACGCTGTCCGCGACACCCGACAAGGGCTGGGGCAGCGCCGAGGCCGCCGCGCCGCCCTCCTTCCGCAGGGGTGAGCAGCCGTACCAGATCGGTGTGGGCCCGACGGCCGCGACGCTCGCGCCCGGCGGCAGTACCGCGCTCGACATCCGCGCCCTCGCCCTCGGCGGGGGAGCCGGGCCCGAGGTCCGGTTCCACGTCGACGTGCCCGCGGGCGTGACGGCCACGCCGACGGAGGGCACGGTGAGCGACGGCGCCCAGCGGATCGTCCTCACCGCCGCCGCCGACGCCGAGCAGGGGTTCTACGACGCCAAGGTGTCCGTGACCTCCGGCGACACCGCGTACACGCAGCCGGTGGCGCTGACCGTCGCGGCTCCGGGGTCCCTCCTCGCCGCCTACGACAACACCGGTGTCTCGGACGACGCCGGGGATCATTCCGAGGCCGACTACGACGGCGGAGGCTGGAGCTACTCCCGTCAGGCCCTCGCCGACGCGGGTCTGACCCCGGGCGGCCGGGGAACGGTGGACGGTCTCGCCTTCACCTGGCCGAAGTCCCCGTCCGGCCGCCCCGACAACGCCTCGGCCACCTCGCAGACCATCGAACTGAGCGACCCGGCGAGCCGGTTGTCCTTCATCGGCAGCGCGGTGAACGGCAACCAGAAGACCACGGCGACCGTCACCTACACCGACGGCAGCACCGACTCCGTCGACCTGTCCTTCACCGACTGGACCGTCGGCGGTGGAGGCGGGACCGTCCAGTACGGCAACGAGACCGTCGCGAAGACCGCCTACCGCAACGTCGCCGGCGCCGACAAGGACCCGGTGGCCACCTACGTCTTCGCCACCAAGCCGTTCACGGCACCGGACGGCAAGACGGTCAGGAGCGTCAAGCTCCCGGACGACGCGGACCTGCACGTCTTCACCCTCGCGGTGAGCCGGTGAACCGGTGAGCTGACCCGTACACACGCACGCGTACGCGAACCTCCGTACACGGACGCGGGGCGGGCCCGGAGTCTCCTCCGGGCCCGCCCCTTCGTCGTCGGGTGCGGCTCAGGCCAGCAGTTCCACCTCCGCGAGGGTCGACTCGCCGTCGAGGACGAGACGGTAGTGGGCGTACGAGCCCGGGGACGCGACCGTGAACGCCCGGGTCTGTCTGTCCCAGGGGAAGGACTCACCGGAGCGCTTGTCGAGGTCGGTCCAGGCCGTCCCGTCCGTGGAGCCTTGCAGCGTCCATCCGGTCGGGGCCTTGGTGTGGTCCGAGGAGGTCAGCGTGTACTGGACTCCCTCGGTGCCGCCGCCGACCGGCAGGTCCACCGAGGTGACGGTGGCGTCCGTGGCCGAGGTGTTGTCGAACAGGGCGCCGTCCCCCTCGAGGGTGTCCGCGCGCGGGGTGGGCACCTTGTCGTCCTCGGTGACCGACACCGGTGCCGCGTCCTTGCCGGTGCCCCACGAGGACGGCTCGGGGCCCATGTCGAACTCCAGCACTCCGCCACGGGTGATCATCGAGTGGGGGAGCGAGGTCGAGTTCCACCGCTTGCCGTTGAACCGGACCCCCTGCACGTACACGTTCTTCGTGCTGTTGCGCGGGGCCTTGATGACGAGGTCCTTGCCGTTCTCCAGGTGGACCGTCGCCTTGGTGAACAGCGGGGAGCCGATGGCGTACTCGCCGCTGCCCATCACCAGCGGGTAGAAGCCGAGCGCGGAGAAGAGGTACCAGGCCGACTGCTCGCCGTTGTCCTCGTCGCCGTGGTAGCCCTGCCCGATCTCGCTGCCGGTGTAGAGGCGGGAGAGGACCTCGCGGATGTTCTTCTGGGCCTTCCAGGGCTGCCCGGCCGCGTCGTACATGTAGTTCACGTGGTGGGCGACCTGGTTGGAGTGTCCGTACTGGCCCATCCGCACGTCCCGGGCCTCGGTCATCTCGTGGATGACGCCGCCGTAGGAGCCGACGGTGTCGGGCGAGGCCGTCTCGGGGGTGGAGAAGTACGTGTCGAGCTTCTCCGCGAGCGCGGCGCGGCCGCCGTACAGGTTGGCGAGACCGCGCGAGTCCTGCGGCGCGGTGAAGGCGTACCCCCAGCCGTCGGTCTCCGTGTAGTCGTAACCCCACACGCGCGGGTCGTACTTGGCGGAGTCCACCCGCCAGCCGCCCTTGGCGTCGCGGCCCTGGAAGAAGCCGGCCTTGGAGTCGAAGAGGTTCACGTAGTCCCGGGAGCGGTTGAGGAAGTAGTCCGACTCCTCCTTGTAGCGTTTCTCGCCGGTCTTCCTGTAGAGCGCCTTGCCCATCTCGGCGATGCCGTAGTCGTTGACGTAGCCCTCCATGGCCCAGGACAGGCCCTCGCCCGTGGAGGTGCTCGTGTAGCCGAGGAAGGGGGAGGTGGCCATGCCCTTGCGGCCCACGCCGGACGTCGGCGGGACGACGGTGGCGTTCTTCAGGGCCGCCTCGTACGCCGCCTTCGCGTCGAAGCCGACGCCCTTGACGTACGCGTCCGCGAACGCCACGTCCGAGGAGGTGCCGGTCATCAGGTCCGCGTAGCCGGGCGAGGACCAGCGCGAGGTCCAGCCGCCGTCCTTGTACTGCTGCACGAACCCGTCGACCATCTCACCGGCCTGATGGGGCGTCAGGAACGAATAGGCCGGCCAGGTGGTGCGGTAGGTGTCCCAGAAGCCGTTGTTGACGTACACCTTGCCGTCGACGATCTTCGCCCCGGTGTGGGTCGCGGTGTCCGGACCCGGCATCGGGGAGAACGGCGAGGCGTACTGGTACTTCGAACCGACCTTCTCGAAGCCGGAGTTCGGGTAGAGGTAGAGCCGGTACATGCTGGAGTACAGCGTGGTGAGCTGGTCCGGGGTGGCGCCCTGCACCTCGATGCGGCCGAACAGCCGGTCCCACTGCCTGCGCGCGTCCTTCTTGACGCTGTCGAACGACGTGCCGTCCGGGATCTCCTGGCTCAGGTTGTCCTTGGCCTGGTCGATGCTGATGAGCGAGGTGGCCAGGCGCAGGGTGACGGTGTGGTCAGAGCCGGGCTTGAACCTCATGTAGCCCTTGACGCCACTGGCGGAGCCCTCGGTCACGGGCGCGTCGAAGACGCCGTAGACGAAGAGCCGGGTGGCGCCGGTCGACAGCCCGGACTTCACGTCCGAGTAGCCGGTGACGACTCCCGCCGAGGTGTCCAGCGTCAGGCCCGCCTGCTCGGTGACGTTGTCGAAGATCACGCTCGCGTCGTCGCCCGGATAGGTGAAGCGCAGAGCCGCGGCGTGATCGGTCGGGGCCATCTCCGCCTTGAGACCGTTCTCGAACGTCACGCCGTAGTAGTACGGCCGTGCGGTCTCGTTCTCGTGCCGGAAGGCCAGTTCGCGGGCCTCCCGGCCGGTCTCCGGGGTGCCGGAGGCGGCCGACGGCATCACCTGGAAGGTCTGCCGGTCCCCCATCCAGGGGCTCGGCTCGTGGCTCGCGCTGAACGCCTGGATGGTGGGCAGGTTGTCCGCGTTGTTGGCGCGGGCGTAGTCGTAAAGCCAGCTCAGCGAGCCCGCGTTGGTCACCGGCGTCCAGAAGTTGAAGCCGTGCGGCACGGCCGTCGCCGGGAAGTTGTTGCCGCGCGAGAAGCCGCCGCTGGAGTTGGTGCCGCGGGTCGTGAGCGCGTAGTCGGCCAGGTGCGCCGCGGGCTTCTGCGGAGCGGCCCGGCGCAGCGAGACGTCGTCGAGCCAGCCGCGGAACTTCGCGGGGCCCTTCGGCGAGTCGTAGGCGAGGAGGATCCGGTCGACGGTCTTCCCGGCCGCGACGGAACCGATCCGCGAGGTCACGTTGTTCCACTGGTTGACGTACAGCACCTTGGCGGCGCCCTGGCCCTGCGGGGTCAGCGCGAAGCCGTGGCTGTCCACGGCGTTCAGCCCGCTCAGCGAGGTGCCGTCGGTGAAGACCAGGTCCACGGCCACGTTCGTGGCGTCGTAGTCCCGGTCGCCGTCCGCCATCGAGGGGAAGATGCGGTACGACAGTTCGGTGTCGCGTCCGACGGCGACGTCCACGTCGAACACCTTGTTGTACGAGTACGCACGGCCGTCCCCCTTGTGGGTGCCGGCGTAGCGCAGGGCCCGCTTGCCCGTGAAGCCCGCGCCCGCCTTGGCGGTCGGCGAGCCGCTCGGCCCCCGGTCCACGAGGGAGAGCATGTCCTTGGGCGTCGGGTCGTCGCTCTGCCCCGTCGAGAACTGGACGTCGGCGATCTGGAGGATGTCGCCGCCGTTGTTCTTCGTGACGTCGAGCCGGAAGTGCTGGTACTCGACGGGGCTCTGGATGTCGTACGTCTTCGTCCGGAACCGCTCGCCGAAGGATTCCCCGGAGCGGGTGTCGAGGGTCTTCCAGTCCTTGCCGTCGGTGGAGCCCTCGAGGGTCCAGTCCTTCGGGTCGCGCTCGTCGTGGTCGTTTGCGGATGTGAGCGCGTACGTGACCGCCTTGACCGGTGCGTCCAGGTCGAACTCCGCCCAGCCGGTGGGCTCGAAGGTAAGCCACTTGGTGCTCGACTCGCCGTCGACGAGGTTCTCCTTGACCTCGCCCGCACCGGTGTTCTCGCCGCTGGCCCGCACGTCGGTGACATGGTCGGTCACGTTGCCGGGGATGCCGGTGCTGTAGCCGCCGTCGACGCCCGAGGACCGCTTCGTCCCGTCGGGAGCGGTGTCCACCGTGTTGAGCCAGTCCGGGGCCGGATCGCCCGCTTCGAACGAGGAGCCGAACTCCCGGTCGGGCTTGGCGGCTTGGGCGGGCAGGGCGACCGCGACGCCCTGGGAGGCCGCTAACAGGGCGAGGGCCGCCACCCCCAGAGCCGCCGGCGAACGCCGTCCCCTTCGCCGCGTGGAACTCTGTCTGTACCGAGCTCTGTGCTGCATGCGCGAGCACCCTCCCTGCACGTGGACAACGTTGTCACTTTGATGCGCAAGGACCATTTGGGCGTCAAGTTGACAGTGGTGTCAAGGGTGTTGGGTGCGCCATCCGGGGTGAATACCGTGTGACGAACCGTGCATTGCGTTCATTGCGGGAGGCCGCGGTCCGTGGATCTTCGCCGGGGTGATCCTGGGGTGCCCCATATTTCCGTGAGGTCTCAACTCGGAAAAGACCGACGGCCAAACCTGCATTCGATCTTGCTCCGCTGGCGGGAAGTGGACTATACCTGTCGCGTCCGGCCAGTCGATCGACTGGCTCTGGACAGGCAGGACCCAGGGGGGAATTTCGCGGGACGGTGGCGCGTGGTCCATACACGCACTACCGGTTCGTCCCGCTGAATCCCCCACGCACGACCCCAGCTTGAACTGACCGCGGTGCCGGGGAGGATCCGGTTCACCGCCTGAGTCCTGGAGAAGGCGAGGACTTGAGCATGGGATCCACTTCCGCCGAGAACAGCAGCCCCGAAGGTGTCGGCCGTCGCGACCTCATCAAGAGGTCGGCCGCACTTGGCTTGATCACTGTCCCGACCATGAGCTTCCTGTCCGCGTGTGCGAGCGGCGGCGGTGACGACAAGTCGAGTGACAAGGGCACCGGCAAGACCAGCAAGGACAACCCCTTCGGTGTGAAGAAGGGCGGCGGCAAGCTCGACGTCGTCGTCTTCAAGGGCGGCTACGGCGACGACTACGCCAAGGCGTGGGAAGCGGCGTTCGACAAGAAGTGGGGCAGCAAGAGCGCCCACACGGGTACCCAGGAGATCACCGGCAAGCTCCAGCCGCGCTTCAACGGCGGCAACCCGCCGGACATCATCGACGACTCGGGTGCCCAGCAGATCAAGCTGGACGTGCTCTACAAGAACGGTCAGCTCCTCGACCTGGCCGCGGTCCTCGACGCCCCCTCCATCGACGACCCGTCGAAGAAGGTCCGCGACACGCTGATCCCGGGCACGCTCGACCCGGGCCTGCAGGGCGGCAAGGTCGTCTCCCTCAACTACATCTACACGGTGTGGGGGTTGTGGTACTCCGGCAAGCTCTTCAAGGAGAAGGGCTGGGAGGTGCCCAAGACCTGGGACGACTTCCTCGCCATCTGCAAGGACGCCAAGTCGCAGGGCATCGGCGGCCTCGCCCACCAGGGCAAGTACCCGTACTACATCAACGTCGCCATCATGGACCTGATCGCCAAGCACGGCGGTCTGGACGCCATGAAGGCGATCGACAACCTCGACCCCAAGGCGTTCGTCGGCTCCGACGCCGCGAAGGCGGCCATCGAGGCCATCTACGAGGTCGTGGAAAAGGGCTACCTGATGGCCGGCACCAACGGCCTGACCCACACCGAGTCGCAGACCCGGTGGAACCAGTACAAGGCCGCGTTCATCACCTGTGGCTCCTGGCTGGAGAACGAGCAGCTCAAGCAGACCCCGGCCGACTTCGACATGAAGTTCATGCCGATGCCCAGCCTGCCGGGCGACAAGCTGCCGTTCGAGGCGATCCGGGCCGGCTCCGGCGAGCCGTTCATCATCCCGGCGAAGGCCGCGAACCTGCCCGAGGCCCAGGAGTTCATGCGCTCCATGCTCTCCAAGGAATGGTCGACGATCTTCGCCCAGAAGGCCAACTCGCTCACCATCCTCAAGGACGCCGTGTCCGACGGCGTGCAGCTGCGTCCCGGTACGCAGTCCACGGTCGAGGCGTCCAAGGCGGCCGGCGACAACTCCTTCAACTACCTGTACCCCAACTGGTACAGCGAGATGGACGTGGCCATCCAGAACGCGTCCAACGAGCTGATGTCCAAGCGCATCCAGCCGAAGGAATGGCTGAAGCGCGCGCAGGCGGCGGTCGACAAGGCGGCCAAGGACCCGGCCTCCAAGAAGAACCACCGCGACTGATCAGGTAAAACCCGGAACATCGGGGTCACGCACGCCCGGAACGCCCGGGCCGCGCACATCCGGAACACCAGGGCAGGATGCCATGCGAAAAGGGCAGTACCGGTTCGTCGCGGGGTTTCTCCTCGCACCTTTGGCGCTGTATCTGATCTTCGTGATCTGGCCTTACCTACAGACCATCGGTTACTCCTTCACCGACTGGAAGGGCCAGTCGCAGACGTTCGGTTTCGTCGGCCTGGACAATTACAAGGCGTTGTTCCAGGACGACGTATTCCTCGAAGCGATCTGGCACAACATCCTGTTCCTGGTGTTCATCCCGGTGATCACCATCCTGCTCGCCCTCTTCTTCGCCTTCATGGTGAACGCGGGCGGGCGGGGTGGCGCCGGCGGCGTCCAGGGCGTCACGGGCTCACGCTTCTACAAGATCGTGTACTTCTTCCCGCAGGTGCTGTCGCTCGCGATCGTCGCGGTGCTCTTCGGAGCCCTCTACCGCAGTGACAGCGGCGGTCTGCTCAACGGCCTGCTCATCAAGCTCGGCCTGGTCGACGCGAACAACCCCATCGAGTGGATGAACGAGCCCAACCTGGTGCTCTGGTGCCTGATGGCGGTCGTCGTCTGGCACGGCGTCGGCTTCTATCTCGTGCTGTTCTCCGCGGCCATGCAGTCCATCCCGAAGGACATCTACGAGGCCGCGCTGCTGGACGGCGCGAGCCGCACCCACACCTTCTTCCGGGTCACCCTGCCCCTGCTGTGGGACACGGTGCAGACCGCCTGGGTCTATCTGGGCATCATCGCGATGGACATGTTCGTCCTGGTCTCGACCACGACCCAGGGCACCGGCTACGGCGGCGGCCCCGACCACCACAGCGAGGTCATGGCGAACGTCATGATGCGCAACTTCCTCTACTTCGGAAAGAGCGGCTACGCCTGTGCAATGGGCGTCGTCATGCTCCTTCTCACCCTGGTCCTGTCCGTGGTCACGCTGCGCGCCACCCGCCGCGAGCGCATCGAGTTCTGAGCGGGAGACACGATTATGAGCGCACCCATGACGGAGCCGGCGAAGGTCGACGGCGCCGCAGTACCCCCGCAGCGAAACGCGCGGAAGGCCCCGCCCCGGCCGGGTGACAAGCGCACCGAGGGCATGGCCCTCAACGTCTTCTCGCACGGCTTCCTCGCCCTCTGGGCGATCCTCATCATCCTGCCGCTGCTGTGGCTGGTCCTGAGCTCCTTCAAGACCGACGCGCAGATCGGCGGCTCCGCCCTCGGCTGGCCCTCGAACTGGCAGCTCGACGTCTTCGCCCGGGCCTGGCACAAGGGCATCGGCGACTACTTCGCCAACACCCTGATCGTCCTGGTGTTCTCGGTCCCGCTGACCATGCTGCTCGGCGCGATGGCGGCGTACGTACTGGCCCGCTACGAGTTCCCGGGCAACCGGCTCATCTACTACTTCTTCGTCGGCGGGGCCATGTTCCCCGTCTTCCTGGCCCTGGTGCCGCTGTTCTTCATGGTCAAGCGACTCGACATGCTGAACACCTACCAAGGCCTGGTCCTGGTGTACGTGGCCTACTCGCTGCCGTTCACCGTGTTCTTCATGCACGCCTTCTTCCGGACGCTGCCCACGGCGGTCTTCGAGGCGGCGGTGCTCGACGGGGCCTCGCACACCCGGGCGTTCTTCCAGGTCATGCTGCCCATGGCCAAGCCCGGACTGCTCAGCGTCGGCATCTTCAACGTGCTGGGCCAGTGGAACCAGTACATCCTGCCCTCGGTGCTGATGCAGCCGCAGACCAGTTCGGACCCGGAGCGCTACGTCCTGACCCAGGGACTCATCCAGCTCCAGCAGCAGCAGGGGTACGCCACCGACCTGCCCGTCCTGTTCGCCGGCGTGACGATCGCCATGATCCCCATGCTGATCGTCTACCTGTCCTTCCAGCGCCAGGTCCAGGCGGGTCTCACTTCGGCGACGCTCAAGTAACGAATCGTCCCGTCCGTCACATGCGCCACTCCCGTCCCGGGGGTGGCGTACGTGCGTCCGGGTGAGGTTGGAGGTCGAACGCGACCGGGTGGACCTGATTTCCGTCAAGGACTTGACTGCGGTAACCCGTTCAGCGGAGCTTGGAGTTCACAACTTGTAAGTGACCGGGTCCCGTTGACGTGACCCAGGTCACACGGGCGGCATCGGGGCCGCCCGGCTATGGGCAGGAGTGGATGAGTCGATGGAGACTCCGGGGTCGCAGTCTTCGCTGCACCGGGCCAATCTGGAGCGCGTCGTGCGGGCGGTGCGGCTGGCCGGTTCGCTGACGCAGGCGGAGATCGCGAGGGCGACGGGCCTGTCGGCCGCGACCGTTTCCAATATCGTCCGTGAACTCAAGGACGGGGGAACGGTCGAGGTCACGCCCACTTCGGCCGGCGGCCGCAGGGCGCGCAGCGTGTCCTTGAGCGGGGACGCCGGCATCGTCATCGGTGTCGACTTCGGGCACACGCATCTGCGCGTCGCGGTCGGGAACCTGGCCCATCAGGTGCTGGCCGAGGAGTCCGAGCCGCTGGACGTGGACGCCTCCGCCGCGCAGGGCTTCGACCGGGCCGAGGAACTGGTCAGCCGCCTGATCGAGGCAACAGGTGTTGACCGCTCCAAGATCGCGGGTGTGGGGCTCGGCGTGCCGGGCCCCATCGACGTGGAATCGGGCACCCTGGGGTCCACCTCGATCCTGCCGGGCTGGACCGGCGCCAGGCCCGCCGAGGAGCTGCGGGGGCGGCTCGGCGTGCCCGTCCACGTGGACAACGACGCCAATCTGGGCGCGCTCGGCGAGATGGTCTGGGGCAGCGGGCGAGGGGTCAGGGATCTCGCGTACATCAAGGTCGCCAGCGGGGTCGGCGCCGGCCTGGTGATAGAGGGCAAGATCTACCGCGGTCCCGGTGGTACGGCGGGTGAAATCGGACATATTACACTTGATGAATCCGGCCCGGTCTGCCGCTGCGGCAACCGGGGCTGCCTGGAGACCTTTGCGGCGGCGCGCTACGTACTGCCGCTCCTCCAGTCCAGTCACGGCACCGATCTGACCATGGAAGGCGTGGTCAGGCTGGCGCGGGACGGAGATCCGGGCTGCCGTCGAGTGATCGCTGACGTCGGCCGACATATCGGCAGTGGAGTCGCGAACCTCTGTAATTTGCTGAACCCGAGCAGGGTGGTCCTCGGCGGCGATCTCGCCGAGGCCGGGGAGCTTGTTCTCGGGCCCATCAGGGAGTCTGTGGGCCGCTATGCGATCCCCAGTGCCGCACGTCAACTCTCGGTGCTCCCAGGGGCTCTCGGGGGCCGTGCGGAGGTGCTCGGAGCACTCGCTCTCGCGCTCAGCGAGATGGGTGATTCGACCCTTTTGGACGGGTCGTTGGCGTCCGCTGCTCCTGCCTTCACTTAGAGAACGAAACACGCCGTTGCCAACCCGTTAAGTATTTACTTCTTGACGTCGCACGGGCGGCCGAGTTGACTCCAACCCACCTCGGTCGCAGCGTTGCGACCCTGTCAGGGAGGCACCACCAATGAACAACACGATGCGCAGAGTCGTCATCGGCACCGCCGCTGTTTCCATGGCCCTTTCGGTGGCCGCCTGTGGCAAGGCCGGCGACAAGAGCTCCAGCGACAGCAGCAGCTCCTCCTCCTCGGGCAGCAAGACCATCGGTCTCCTGCTCCCCGACAGCGTCACCGCTCGCTACGAGAAGTTCGACCACCCGCTCTTCGAGAGCAAGGTCAAGGAGCTGTGCCCGGACTGCAAGGTCCAGTACGCGAACGCGGCCGGCGACGCCGCCAAGCAGGCCCAGCAGGTCAGCACCATGATCACCCAGGGCGTCAAGGTCCTCGTGATCAGCGCTCAGGACTCGGCTGCCATCAAGTCCTCGATCCAGACCGCGGTCAACAAGGGCATCAAGGTCGTCGCGTACGACCGTCTCGCCCAGGGTCCGGTCTCGGCGTACGTCTCCTTCGACAACGAGAAGGTCGGCGAGCTCCAGGGCCAGGCGCTGCTCACCTCGCTCGGCTCCAAGGCGACCAAGAAGTCGAAGATCGTCATGATCAACGGTGACGACGCCGACCCGAACGCCGGTCAGTTCAAGGCGGGTGCCCACAAGGCCCTCGACGGCAAGGTCGACATCGCCTACGAGCAGTCCGGTCTCTGGAAGGACACCGTCGCCGCTCAGAAGATGTCCGCCGCCATCACGCAGCTCGGTGCCAAGAACATCGCGGGCGTCTACTCCGCCAACGACGGCATGGCCGGTGGCATCGCGAACACCCTCAAGGGTGCGAAGATCAGCGGCATCCCGCTGACGGGTCAGGACGCGGAGCTCGCGGGTATCCAGCGCCTCGTCGCCGGCACCCAGTCCTCCACGGTCTACAAGGCCTTCAAGCCGGAGGCGGACGCCGCTGCCCAGCTCGCGGTCAACCTGCTCGAGGGCAAGGACATCAAGACCCTCGCCAACCAGACGCTGACCAGCGGCTCCGGCGACAAGGTCCCCTCGCAGCTGCTCGTCCCGGTCTCGGTCACCAAGGCCAACATCAAGGACACGGTGATCAAGGACGGCCTGTACAAGGTCTCCGACATCTGCACCGCGGACTTCGCCAAGGCCTGCAAGGCTGCCGGCCTCCAGTAAGCACCTTCGTCTCGGGCGACTACTCGCACAACGAGTAGCCGCCCGATTCGCAACCGCCCCCGGGCGGCCGTGACCGCCCCCGGGCGGTCCCGTGAACCTGTCCGACGCCTGTCCCACCTTCATACCCCGCTGCGGGGCGGGCGTCGGATGGAACCGTTGCGAAGTGCAGCGGATTCGCGCATGTTCATTATGTAATCTTGTGCTTTTTTGCACAGTCTTCCGCGCCGGTTTGTTCGAGCGCGGCATCCCCGCCGGTCAGGCGGCGAAGGAGATGGTTCACGTGTCCGCTACGCCCGTGCTGGCGTTGCGCGGAGTCTCAAAGCGATTCGGTGCGGTTCAGGCTCTCACCGATGTCGAGCTCGAGGTTCACGCCGGAGAAGTGGTCGCCCTGGTGGGCGACAACGGTGCAGGAAAGTCCACCCTGGTCAAGACGATCGCGGGTGTTCACCCCATCGATGAGGGCGTCATCGAGTGGGACGGCCAGGCCGTCAGCATCAACAAGCCGCACGACGCCCAGGGACTCGGCGTCGCGACGGTCTACCAGGACCTCGCGCTGTGCGACAACCTCGATGTCGTCGGCAACCTCTACCTCGGTCGGGAGCTGCTGCACCGCGGCGTCCTCGACGAGGTGACCATGGAGCAGAAGGCGCGCGAGCTGCTGAGCACGCTCTCCATCCGCATCCCGAGCGTGCGCATCCCGATCGCGAGCCTTTCCGGCGGTCAGCGCCAGGTCGTGGCCATCGCCCGCGCTCTCATCGGTGACCCCAAGGTCGTCATCCTCGACGAGCCGACCGCCGCCCTCGGTGTCGAGCAGACCGCGCAGGTCCTCGACCTGGTCGAGCGGCTGCGCGAGCGCGGTCTCGGCGTCATCCTCATCAGCCACAACATGGCCGATGTGAAGGCCGTCGCGGACACCGTCGCCGTCCTGCGCCTGGGCAAGAACAACGGCTCCTTCTCCGTGAAGGACACCAGCCACGAAGAGATCATCGCCGCGATCACCGGAGCCACGGAAAACGCCGTGACCCGTCGTGCGGGGCGTCGCAGCACGGAGGCCGCAAAGTGAGCGACACGTCCAAGGTTTCCAAGGCGGAGGCGGAGGTGGAGCACCAGACCACCGTCGCGCCCGCCAGCGACCCCACCGCCGCGCCCGTGTCCGTCGTCGACCCGCGCCTGCTGGTCCGCGAAGAGGGCTTCAAGGGCTACGTCACCGAGTTCAAGCGCAAGATCAAGGGCGGCGAGCTGGGCTCGCTGCCGGTCTTCGTCGGTCTGGTCGTCATCTGGACGATCTTCCAGACCCAGAACTCCCGGTTCCTGAGCGCCGACAACCTGTCGAACATCAGCTACTTCATGTCGGCCACCGGCATGCTGGCCATCGGCCTGGTGTTCGTCCTGCTGCTCGGTGAGATCGACCTCTCCGTCGGCTCGGTCAGCGGCCTCGCGTCCACGGTCTTCGCGGTGTTCGTGGTCAACCACAGCATGAACCCGTGGCTGGCCCTGGTCCTGACCATCGCCGTCGGCGCCGCCATCGGCGCGCTCCAGGGCTGGTTCTTCGCCAAGATCGGCGTTCCCGCCTTCGTCGTGACGCTGGCCGGCTTCCTGGGCTGGAGCGGTCTGATGCTGTGGCTGCTCGGTTCGAGCGGCACCATCAACATCCCGTCCGACAGCGGCCCGGTGCACCTGCTCGGCCAGAGCTCCTTCTTCATGGACCAGGCCGTCGTCGGCGCCTACATCCTGGCCGGCCTCGCCGTCTTGTCGATGCTCGTCGGTTCGTTCATGGACCAGCGCCGCCGCAAGGCCGCCGGTGTGCCCTTCCGGCCCACCAGCGAGATCCTGCTGCGCGTCACCGCACTCGCCGTGGCGGCCTTCGTCTCCGCGGCCGTGCTCAACAACGCCTCCGGTGTCTCCAACGCCCTGGTGATCTTCCTGATCTCCCTGGTGATCGTCGACTTCATCCTGCGCCGCACCACGTACGGCCGTAAGATCTTCGCGGTCGGCGGTGGCATCGAGGCGGCCCGACGCTCCGGTATCAGCGTCTCCATGGTCCGTATCAGCGTCTTCGCCATCTCCGGCGCCTTCGCTGCCATCGGCGGTATGTTCTTCGCCGGACAGACCGCGAGCGCCACGCTGAACGCCGGCGGCGGCAACACCCTGATGCTCGCCATCGCGGCGGCCGTCATCGGTGGTACGAGCCTCTTCGGTGGCCGCGGAAACGTTTGGTCGGCCCTCCTGGGCATGCTGGTCATCCAGTCGATCCAGACCGGTCTCGACCTGCTCAACATGAACACCTCCATCCAGTACATGATCACTGGTGCGGTGCTCCTGGGCGCGGTCGTCATCGACTCCGTCTCGCGCAAGAGCCAGAAGGCCGCGGGACGCGCGTAACATCCCGCAGGGCGCCGTCGCGGTACACCGCGACGGTGTCCAGGCGGACGATCCTGTGCCCGGCGCCCGGCGGCGCCGGGCACAGTCACGTCCGGCATCCGTCGCGGTGCCGGGCGCAGCCACGTCCGGACGAGAACGCGTGTTCCCGTCCGGTTGGGCCGTTCGTGTGGCGTGGATCGCCAGGCCCGGCCCGCGCCCGAAAAGACGGAACATTAGACTCGACGAACCCGGCAACAGCTCGATCACTGCAAGGAGGCACGGGTGGCGCTGCTGACCCGCATCACGGGACCGCGCGATCTGGACCGGCTCACCCTGGAGCAGCTCGACCAGCTGGCCGGGGAGATCAGGACCTTCCTCGTCGACGCGGTCTCCAAGACCGGGGGCCATCTCGGCCCCAACCTCGGGGTCGTGGAGCTGACCATCGCCCTGCACCGCGTCTTCGAGTCACCGAAGGACAGGGTGCTGTGGGACACGGGCCACCAGTCCTACGTCCACAAGCTGCTCACCGGCCGCCAGGACTTCTCCCGGCTGAAGATGAAGGGCGGCCTGTCCGGCTACCCCGCGCAGGCCGAGTCCGAGCACGACGTCATCGAGAACTCGCACGCCTCCACCGTCCTCGGCTGGGCCGACGGACTGGCGAAGGCGAACGAGGTCCTCGGCAGGAACGACCACGTGGTCGCCGTCATCGGTGACGGCGCGCTCACCGGCGGCATGGCCTGGGAGGCGCTGAACAACATCGCCGACGCCAAGGACCGCCCGCTGATCATCGTCGTCAACGACAACGAGCGTTCGTACGCGCCGACCATCGGCGGCCTCGCGAACCACCTGGCGACCCTGCGCACCACCGACGGCTACGAGCGCTTCCTGGCCCGCGGCAAGGACCTCCTGGAGCGCACCCCGGTCGTCGGCAAGCCGCTCTACGAGACCCTGCACGGCGCGAAGAAGGGCCTGAAGGACTTCATCGCCCCGCAGGGCATGTTCGAGGACCTCGGCCTGAAGTACGTCGGCCCGATCGACGGCCACGACATCGAGGCCCTGGAGTCGGCGCTCGCCCGCGCCAAGCGCTTCGGCGGCCCGGTCATCGTGCACTGCCTCACCGAGAAGGGCCGCGGCTACCAGCCGGCCCTCCAGGACGAGGCGGACCGCTTCCACGCCGTCGGCAAGATCCACCCGGACACGGGCCTGCCGATCGCCTCCTCCGGCGCCGACTGGACCTCCGTCTTCGGCGAGGAGATGGTCGCGCTCGGCAAGGAGCGCGAGGACATCGTCGCGATCACCGCGGCGATGCTCCAGCCGGTCGGCCTCGACCGGTTCGCCAAGGCGTTCCCCAAGCGGGTGTACGACGTCGGTATCGCCGAGCAGCACGCCGCCGTCTCCGCGGCGGGGCTCGCCACTGGCGGACTGCACCCCGTCTTCGCCGTCTACGCGACCTTCCTCAACCGCGCCTTCGACCAGGTCCTGATGGACGTGGCCCTGCACAAGTGCGGCGTCACGTTCGTCCTGGACCGCGCGGGCGTCACCGGCACCGACGGCGCCTCGCACAACGGCATGTGGGACATGTCCATCCTCCAGGTCGTCCCGGGCCTCAGGCTCGCCGCCCCGCGCGACGCCGACCAGGTCCGCGCCCAGCTGCGCGAGGCCGTCGAGGTGAAGGACGCACCCACCGTGGTGCGCTTCTCCAAGGGCGCGGTCGGCCCGGCCGTCCCCGCCGTGGGCCGGATCGGCGGCATGGACGTCCTGCGGGAGCCCGGCACCGACACGCCCGACGTGCTGCTGGTCTCCGTCGGCGCGCTCGCCCCGATGTGCCTGGAGATCGCCGCCCTGCTGGACCGGCAGGGCATCTCCACCACCGTCGTCGACCCGCGCTGGGTCAAGCCGGTGGACGAGGCCATGGCGCCGCTCGCCGAGCGGCACCGCGTGGTCGTCACCGTCGAGGACAACTCCCGGGTCGGCGGTGTCGGCTCCGCCGTCGCGCAGGCCCTGCGCGACGCGGGCGTCGACATGCCGCTGCGCGACTTCGGCATCCCGCCGCGCTTCCTCGACCACGCCTCCCGCGCCGAGGTCATGGCCGAGATCGGGCTGACCGCGCCGGACATCGCCCGGCAGGTCACCGGCCTCGTCTCCAAGCTCGACGGCCGCTTCGACGGCGCCGACGCGCAGACCGTGGACGCCGTACAGCCTGCGCGCGACTGACGCCTCCCCGCACGGCCGATGGGCCGGTTTCAGCACCCTGTACGGGTGGTGAAACCGGCCCATCTGCGTGAAAAGGGTCGTGCCGGGGGATACGTGCTACCTGCCCTCTCGATCATGTCGAGGACGACAAGCGTGGGAGGTACGTCCGTGAGCAACACCCTCTTCAGGACGAAAAGGGTTGAACAATCGATCCTGGACACCGAGGAGCCGGAGCACGCGCTCAAGAAGTCGCTGTCGGCTCTGGACCTCACCGTCTTCGGTGTCGGGGTCATCATCGGCACCGGCATCTTCGTCCTCACCGGCAAGGTGGCCAAGGAGAACGCGGGACCGGGTGTCTCGCTGGCCTTCGTCGCCGCGGGTGTGGCCTGCGCGCTGGCGGCGCTCTGTTACGCGGAGTTCGCCTCCACGGTCCCGGTCGCGGGATCCGCGTACACGTTCTCCTACGCCTCCCTGGGCGAGCTGCCCGCCTGGATCATCGGCTGGGACCTGGTCCTGGAGTTCGCGCTCGGCACGGCGGTGGTGGCCGTCGGCTGGTCCGGCTACGTGCGCTCGCTGATGGACAACGCGGGCTGGCACATGCCCGAGTCGCTCAGCGGGCGTGACGGGGCCAAGGGCTTCGGCTTCGACATCCTCGCCGCCGCGCTGGTGCTGGTGCTCACCGCCATCCTCGTCATCGGCGTGAAGCTCTCCGCCAGGATCACCACGCTGGTCGTCGCGATCAAGGTCACCGTCGTGCTGATCGTGATCATCGCGGGCGCCTTCTTCATCGAGGGCAAGAACTACTCGCCGTTCATCCCCCCGGCGCAGAACGTGGAGGCGGGCAGCGGCATCAAGTCGCCGCTGATCCAGATCATGTTCGGCTGGGCACCGACCAACTTCGGCGTGATGGGCATCTTCACCGCGGCCTCCGTCGTGTTCTTCGCCTTCATCGGCTTCGACGTGGTCGCGACGGCTGCCGAGGAGACGAAGAACCCGCAGCGGGACATGCCGCGCGGCATCCTCGGCTCGCTCGTCATCTGCACCACGCTCTACGTCCTGGTGTCGATCGTGGTCACCGGCATGCAGAAGTACACCGAACTGTCCATCGACGCACCGCTCGCCGACGCGTTCAAGGCCACCGGGCACCCCTGGTACGCGGGCGTCATCAGCTTCGGCGCCGCCGTCGGACTGACCACGGTCTGCATGATCCTGCTGCTCGGCCAGACCCGGGTCTTCTTCGCGATGAGCCGCGACGGACTGCTGCCGCGGTTCTTCTCCCGCGTCCACCCGAAGTTCCGCACCCCGCACCGGCCGACCATCCTGCTCGGCGTGATCATCGCGATCCTCGCGGGCTTCACCACCCTCAGCGAGCTCGCCGAGCTGGTCAACATCGGCACGCTCTTCGCCTTCATCGTGGTCGCGGTCGGCGTCGTCGTCCTGCGCCGCACCCGCCCCGACCTGCCCCGCGCCTTCCGCACCCCGTGGGTGCCGTGGGTGCCGATCCTGTCGGTCCTCGCGACGCTGTGGCTGATGCTGAACCTGCCGGCGGAGACCTGGCTGCGGTTCGCGGTGTGGATGGTGATCGGCATCGTCGTCTACTTCCTCTACGGACGCACGCACAGCCGTCTGGCCCGGAGCCCGGAGACGGTCCCGGGCGGCCCGCAGAACCCGGGCGGCGGCACGGCCGGATAGCCGGCCCGGCGACGTGCGGCGGGCCCCCCGGGGCCCCCCCCCCCCGCCCCCCCGGGGGGCCCCCCGGGCCGAGCACCCCGGGGCCCGCCGGGGCGCCGGGCCGGGCCGGGGCGCAGGGGGGCCCCGGGG
>NZ_JBIRQM010000005.1:264339-509061 GCF_044333225.1 Streptomyces sp. NPDC021080
CCCGCGGGCGGGCGCCGGGCCGGTCCGCGGGCCGGGGGGGGGGGGGGCCCCCGGGCCCCCCCCCCGCGGGGGGCCGCGGGGGCCCCCCCCGCGTCCGTACCACTCGGCGTCCGCCGTGCCGGCGGGCCGCGCACTGTCGCTCGGCGTCCCGTCGTGCCGGGCGGGTCCGTCCGCGGGCGGGCGTCCATCACGTGCCCGCGGGCGCTCCGCGCCGCCGGGCCGCGGGCGGCACTCGCGTGCCGCTTCCTGTCGTGCCCGTGCCCGTGCCCGTGCCCGTGCCCGTGCCCGTGCCCGTGCCCGTGCCCGTGCCCGTGCCCGTGTCCGTGCTCGTGCCCGGCATCGGTGCGTCAGGGCCGGGGCCGTACGGTGCGCGGCCCCGTGACCTCCGCGCCCAGGTCGCCGACCCGTCGACGCAGTTCGCGGTCGGCCGTGACCACGAGGCACGGGCGGCCCCCGGCCCCGGCCACCAGTTCCACCATGCGGTCGTCGCCGCTGCCCGGTGCCTCGTCCACCCGTACCCCCGGAACGGAGCCGACCCCGCGCGCCGCGCCCTCGACCACCAGGACGATCTCCAGCGGGCCGGGCCGGCCGGGCAGACCACGCCCGGCGAACTCCGCCAACCGGTCCCTGAGCCGTTCGGCGGCACCGCGGCGGTCCCGCCACCAGCCGTCCGGTACGGACCCCACCACGTTGGCCCCGTCCACGACGAGCAGCGTCGGCACGTCCTGCGGAGCGGTCACGTCCTGTGGAGCGGTCACGTCCTGCGGAGCCGGTGTGTCCCCGGGGTCCGTCATGTCCTGCGGGTCCGTCATGCCCTCATCCTGCCGGAGCGCCGTCGGCCCAGCCCCGGGTGACGACCGAGACGGCCTCCGTCACCCGGGCCGCGCGCCGGGCGTCCGACCGAGGCCCCGGGGCGAACTCCACGTGCAGGAAGGGAACCCCCGCGGCGGCGGCCTCCCGCCCCTGCACGTTCTCGCGTCCGGCGAGCGGGCAGGCGCGGTCCCAGGCCCGGCACACGGCGAAGTGCCGCTCCCGCAGCGCGTCGGCGAGCCGGCGGCCGACGGGCTCGCCGGCCGTTCCGGCACCCGGCGAGGCGATCACGTCGTAGCGCGGAGCGGACTTCTGCGCGAACCCGTGCAGCTGGATGCCCGGTATCCGACGCTCGACGAGTTCGGAGCAGATCGCGGCGAAGACCGTGTCCCGGCGGTGCGCCACGTCCGAGGCGTTCCCGTCACCGGATTTGCGATGTGCTCCAGCGATGATCATGAAGCCGCCCGGGGCGCCTCGCATAACCCGTACGCCGAGCAGTTCCGTGTTCTCGTCCGCCACCGGATGGGGCACTTGCGCCGACCATCGGACGGGGTGGTCCAGGTCGATGAAGACACGGCCCCAGCCTCGTGGCGAGGGCCCTTGGTCGACGCGGTCGTAGACCTCGGTGAAACGGCGGCCGGTGGCGCTGTCGACGACGGTGCGTACGGCGAAATCGACTTCGGCGAGACGGCGTTCCGCCTGTTCGCGGTGGTTGTCGAGGAGTAGCCCTACCCCGTCCGCGACGGTCTGCCGTTCGGTGCGGGAGGGCGGCCGGAAGGCGCCGTCCGGCGAGAAGCGGGCGGTGTAGGCCGTGACGGAGCGGGCCAGATCCACGACCGGCGGAGCGGCCCCGTGGTGGTCGGCGGCCGTCTCTCCGGCGGTGTCGTGGGTGCCGCGTACGACCACCGCTCCCCATCCGGCCAGGACGGTGAGGAGCGAGAGAAGTATTGCGATCGTTATCGCTCTGGAGCGGTTTGCTCTCATGGTTGTATCAAGATATATCGGTGAACAGACGCCGTAGCCGCCCCACCCTTCCCACTCGCCTGGCCCCCGTCGCCCTCGTCGCGGCACTGGCGGGATGCGGCGTTGTCGGCGGAGTCCCGGGTTCGGCGCCGAAGGGGGGCGGGCGCTCGTTCACCGTGGCCGCGGCGGGCGACATCCTGATGCATCCTCAGCTGATCGACCAGGCGAGAGCGGATGCCCGGGAGACGGGCAGGGGAACCGCCGGCCTGGACTTCGGTCCGCTCATGGCCGGGATAAAGCCGGTGATCAGCAAGGCGGACCTGGCGATCTGCCACATGGAGCCGGTGATCGGCAAGCCGAACGGCCCCTTCGAGACCTACCCCGACTTCCTCGTGCCGCCCCAGATAGCCGGGACCGTCAAGGACATCGGCTACGACACCTGCTCGACGGCCTCCAACCACTCGCTCGACCACGGGTACACGGGCGTGAAGCGGACCCTGGACACGCTGGACGCCGCAGGCCTCGAGCACACCGGCTCCTTCCGCACGAAGAAGGACTCCCTCACCCCGCTGATCATGGACGTCAAGGGCGTCAAGGTCGCGCAGCTCTCCTTCGCCTTCGGCTTCAACGCCCACGAGCTGCCCAGGGACAAGCCCTGGCTGGTCAACCAGAACGACCTGGGCCGGATCGAGGCGGCCGAGAAGCGGGCCCGCGCGGCCGGTGCCGAGGTGGTGATCCTCTCCATCCACTGGGGCCGTGAACACCGCCCGAACCCCACGGTCCCGCAACTCGAGTTCGCCCGCCGGCTGGCGAGGGAGACCGACATCGACCTGGTGATCGGACATCACGGACATGTCGTGCAGCCGATGGAGAAGGTCGACGGCACCTGGATCGCGTACAGCCTCGGCAACCAGGTCGCGCGCCACGCCGTGCCGACGGGACTCACCGAGGAGGGCGTGATCGGCTGGTTCACCTTCACCGAGCGCGGCGGCACGTGGGATGTCGAGGCCCGGTACGAGCCGACCCTCCTGGAGATGCCGCCGGAAGCCCGGTCCGATGCGGACGGCGCCCCTGCCGAACCGGCGAAGGGGCAGGTCAAGGACTACCGGGTGGTGGACGTGGCCGCCGAGCTCGAGCGGGACGACCTGAGTGACCTGCAGCGCTCCCGTCTCCGGCTGGCCTTCGACCGGACGGAGGGCACCATGCTCAACCGCGGCGCGGCGAAGGACGGGCTGAAGCCCCTCGTGGAGCGGCCTGGATGAGGCCGTCCGGCACCCGGGCCGACGCCCGGGCCGGGCGCGGCACCTCGTCCGGGCCGGGCCGGGCCGGTCCGGAGCGGCGAAGAGCCCGCCCGGAGCGAGGAGCGCCGAAGTCGTGAAGGGCCCGCCCGGAGCTGAAATGCACCAAACGGTAATGAAAGTGGCCATCTTGGCCGTGCTGTTGTCCAGATCACTCTGAATCTGCACAACTTCTTACCGTTCTTGCCGGTCTCACACGCGCGGAGACTCACATTTCCCTTCTGTGACCCTGCGTCGCATCCACACCGTATGCACTCCGAGAGCAGATCGCCCTGCACTCGCTCGCCCGTACAACCGCTTGAGAGGACCGGTCCGTTGGCGTCATCGCCCCCGGCGCGGCAACACCGTGCTCGCCGCAGAGCTGATATGTCGCTGCTTGGCGGCATACGACCGCCGATAGCGGTCCTGTCGGCGCTGCTCCTCTCCCTCGCGGCCGTCACGGCACTCGTGCTCGGCCCGGGCGGTGACACAGGGCTGCCCAAGGCCGTGCAGACCTCGCAGCAGCACTTCGCGGAGGACGGCGCGATCGCCCTGAGGGCATCCATCGACGAGTCGATGACCGACCTCGACCGCTCCGCCGCCCTGTTCAGCGCCGGTGCGCCCGTGTCCGGCGACACCGTTCTCGACAAACTGGGCAACACGTACCAGAAGTGGATGGGTACGGCGGTCATCGAGATCCGGTCGGGCAAGCTCGTCGCGGCCCGGGGCGAGACCGTCCCGCTGACCTTCCTCAGCCGGTCCACGCTGAGCGACGAAGGCGGCCTCGCACCGCGCATGGTGCGCCTGGAGAACGGCGAGGTCCGGCTGCTGTCGCTCGCGCTGCTGTCCTGGCCGGGCAAGCCCCAGCTGCTTCTCGTGGCCTCCAACAGCCTCAAGTTCCCCGGCATCAGCCTCGGCCGGTTCCGCTCCGTCGCGGTCGTGGACCGCTCCGGGGCGATTCTCAGCAGCGACGGCATCCCCGATCCGGACCGGGACCTCACCGATCTCCAGCGCAGGGAAGCGGCCGCGTCGAAGGAGCAGCTCAAGTCCTTCGCGAAGACGGTGGCGGCCAAGGCCGGGAGCCACCCGCTCAGCACCAAGGAGCCTGGCTCCGGCGGCTACCCGGGTGTGAGCGGCAGTCTGCTCGGCGGCAGCTCCCTCGGCAACCGCTCGGTCGCCGGATACGCCACGCTCGCCGCGGCGCAGCCCGGCGAGACCACCACCGCGACCAGCCTCGGCCTCAGCGTGGTCGCTCTGGTGAACGTCGCCGAGGACCCCACCCGCTCCACCTCGCCCGCCTTCGGACTGCTCGCGGCCGGTGCCCTCCTGCTCATCGGCGGCATCGCCGTCGCCGTCCTCCTCGGCACCGTGCAGCGGCCGCTCATCCGGCTCTTCCTGGAGTCGCGCCGCCTCACCCGCGGTGACCTGATGCGCCCGGTGAACGTCCCCGGCTACGGCGAGGCCCGGCGCATCGGCACGGCCCTGGAGCGGCTGCGCGGCCAGCTGCTCGGCGAACCCGCCGAGCAGACCGGCACCCCCGCCCGGCCGCGCGGCCTGCGCCGCATCGGCACCCGGGGGCTCCTCTCCGTCTGCGCGGTCCTGCTGCTCGCCTGGTCGGCCCCGCTGCTGCTCCTCCTCAACCGCGCCGACGGCACCGTCGTCGTACCGCAGCAGCTCGTGAACGACCAGCGCGAACGCACCCACACACTGAGCGACCGGGTCCGCCGCGCGGTCAACGAAGGCGAGGCCGACCTCCAGTCCGTGGCCACGCTGATCGGCGACCGCACCACGCCCGCCGACATGACGAAGGTGCTGAACCGCACCCTCGAGCAGAACCCCCGGTACCAGTCGCTCTACGTCGTGGACGCCTCCGGTGGCGTCGTCGCCCGGGTCGGCGACGAGCCCCGTGAGGCCCGGCCCAAGCCGGCCACTGCCGACCCGGTCCGGCTCCTCGGCCAGGGCGGCAAGAAGCCGATCGTCGTCGGCACCGCCGAGATCCCCGGGCGCGACGGATCGGCGCTGGTGGGCGAGTTCCGGATCGACTTCCTCAACTCGGTTCTCAAGCGGCCCGGCCTCGGCGTCGTACGCCTCGTCGACGACAAGGGCGGCGTCATCGCGGGCAACACCGGCTACCTCGCCTTCCAGTCGCTGCCCGACGACCGTCTGAAGGACCTGGTCTCCGCGTCCGGCCAGAAGGCCGGCAAGTTCGCGCACGCCGCCGGTGTCCTCTACCGCAAGGACGGGGTGCAGATCGCCGCCGCGGCTCCCTTCGTGGGCGGCGGTCCGGCCAAGAAGCTCGGCTGGACCGTCGTCAGCTGGCAGCCCGCGGACCGGCTCGAGATCCCCGAGTACGACGTGCAGCACCGCACCGTGCTCGCCGGACTGCTCGGCGCCGCGGCGGCCGCCGCCTGCCTCGGCTGGATGCACATCGTCGTGGCCCGGTCGCTGCGCGCCCTGGCCGGACAGGCCGAGGCACTGGCCGACGGGGACCGCAAGACCGTCCTGTTCCCGCGCAACCACGACGAGGTCGGCGCGGTCACCCGCTCCCTGGAACTCGTCCGCCAGCAGCTCCAGGAACAGCGCAGACAGCAGCCGTCCGGGCGCCGGAACGCGCCGGGCACCGCTCACCAGCAGCACGTTAGGAACTGATCGGCAGTGCTCTTCCTCTACACCGTCCTGATGGTGGGCTGCGCGGTCCTGCTGGTGGCGGGCATCGTCGAACAGCGGCGGCACTTCACCAACCTGGACAACATCCCGACCCGGGTGCTGGTCAACGGCATCCGCGGCAAGTCGTCCATCACCCGGCTCTGCGCGGGCGCGCTGCGCGGCGGCGGGCTGACCACGGTCGCCAAGACCACCGGTACGGCGGCCCGGTTCATCCACCCCGACGCGACCGAGGAGCCGGTCTACCGCAAGTTCGGCATCGCCAACGTCGTCGAGCAGATCGGCATCGTCCGGCGGGCGGCCGCGTACAACCCGCACGCCATGGTCATCGAGTGCATGGCCGTCATGCCGGCCCTCCAGGAGATCAACCAGTCCAAGCTGATCCGCTCCACGATCGGCGTCCTGTGCAACGTCCGTGAGGACCACCTCGCCGAGATGGGCCCCACCCTGGACGACGTGGCCCGCTCCCTGTCCCGCTCCATGCCGGAGGGCGGCATCTGCGTCACCGCCGAGAAGGACCGGTTCGACATCCTCCAGGAGGAGGCCGACTCCCGTGACTGCGAGCTGATCTACGCCGACCCCGAGACCGTCACGGACGAGGAACTGCGCGGCTTCAGCTGGTTCACCTTCAAGGAGAACGTGGCGATCGCGCTGAAGGTCGCCGAACTCCTCGGAGTGGAGCGGCACACGGCCCTCCAGGGCATGTACGACGCGCCGCCGGACCCCGGTGTCCTGTCCGTCGAGCGGTATGTCACCGAGGAGGGCAAGAAGCTCCGCTTCGCCAATGTCTTCGCGGCCAACGACCCCGAGTCGACGCTGATGAACATCAACCAGCTGCTCGACCTCGGCGCGATCCACCGCCCGCTCAACGTGGTCATCAACTGCCGTCCCGACCGTGTCGAGCGCAACGGCCAGATGGGCGAGATCATCCCCGAGCTGGACCCCGACAAGGTGTTCGTGATCGGCCACCCGGCCAAGAGCGCCATCGACGCGATCCCCGCGGAGTACCGCTCCCGCGCGGTCGACCTCGGCGGCGACCGCCGTGACCCCGAGGAGTTCATGGGCCTGCTGCTCGCGGAACTCGGCGCGGACACCTCGCTGGTGGCCATCGGCAACATCCACGGCCAGGGCGAGCACCTGCTGGAGCACCTCGCCGAACTCTCCGCGGACGACAGCGAGGACGACGCGTACGTGCCCGGCGGAGACACCCGCGACGCCGGTGTCACGCCGGCCGAGGAGCCGCGGCGGGCGGCCGTGCGCGAACACGTCGAGACCGTCCAGCTGTACGCCCCGCGGATCGACCCCTACCAGCGGTACTCGGAGGCGTACGAGACGCGGTACGCGCCCCGGCCCGACGTCCCGGTGCAGCGCACGGCGGACGACCCGTACCCGCAGCAGGACCCCACGCGGCGGCCCAGCCCCGAGCAGCCGCAGCAGTCCCGGCAGCCCCGCCGACAGCAACCGCAACAGCCGCACCAGCACGCGTACCGGCCGGAGCAGCCGCACACGAACGTCATGCCGGAACAGCCGTACCGGCGCGTCACGCCGGAGCAGCCGTACCAGGGCGTCATGCCCGAGCAGCCGGGCACGAGCCACGTGCCGGAGCAGCCGCACACGAGCGGCCGGGCGGAGCAGGCGTACCGGACCGAGCCGGCCCGTGATCCCTGGCCGGACCTGCCGCGGGACTTCGCCGACACCCGTCCGCAGCCGCCCGAGCCCGGTGAACAGCCCATGACCCGGGGCCTGTTCGAACCCCGCGCCCCCTTCGCACAGCCCACCGACGACACCCAGCAGTGGCACAGCCCAGGAGAGCCCCGTTGATCCCCTCCGTCCTCACCCCCGAGATCGCCGCGATCGGCATCGGCCTGGGCCTGATGTTCTCGCTGATCTGCTACCTCACGACCAACCTCTCGCCCGGCGGCATGATCACCCCGGGCTGGCTGGCACTGACCCTGATCGAGGACCTCCAGCGCGCCGCGCTCGTCGTCGGCGTGACCGTGCTGACGTACGTCACCACGCTGCTGCTCCAGCGCTTCGTGATCCTCTACGGCAAGCGGCTGTTCGCGGCCGTCGTGCTGAGCGGCGTGCTGATCCAGGCCACCGTGATCATCGTGCTCCAGATGGAGTTCCCGCTGCTCTACGCCAACCAGACCCTGGGCTTCATCGTCCCCGGTCTCGTCGGCTACCAGCTGGTGCGTCAGCCCAAGGGGGCCACGCTGCTGTCGACCGGCACGGTCACGCTCGCCACCTACGTCGTGCTGACCGCCGGAATCCTCCTCGGCGCCATGCCCTCCGCCTGACTCCCCGTTCTTCCCGCACCCCTGGAGCCGTCACCATGCCGAAGCGCAAAGGCCGTCCCGTCCTCCACGCTGCCACGGTCATCGCGCTGCTCGCGGGCAGCGCGTACTTCACCTTCGAACTCCGCAAGGACGAGGACGCGAAGGTCCCGGCCGTGCAGGCCGTCACCGACAAGCCCGACCTCGAGAACTCCGGCAAGGCCACCGGCAAGCGGACCTGGGAGCGTCTGAACAACCCGACGCGCTCCGTGCTGCGCGGCGAGAACGGCGACATCCTCGCCACGTTCACGGACGGCGCCCGCACCGCGACCCTCCGGGGCCCCTCCCGCACCTTCACCGAGCCGGCCAACACCCAGACCCGTGTGATGACACAGGACTGGGTACGGCTGATGCCGGAGCCCTGGCGCCAGGGAGCCGAGAAGGAGAAGTGGTTCAAGGACTGGTTCAAGGAGTTCTACGGCAGCCAGGCCGACGACGTCTTCGCCATCGCCTTCCAGTACGTCGACGGCGCACCGGTGAAGAAGGACGACGAGGGTGTCCCCTACGCGGGCGACGCGGTCTTCGGCCCGTTCAAGGAGGACGGCGTCGACCGCCTCGAACAGAACGACTTCTACGACTACCTGGGCATCAACTACACCTTCCGCGACGGCACCACGATGGTGGCGCGCAAGGAGCGCTACCGCGCCCTGGACTGCTCCGGGTTCATGCGGATGGTCTGGGGCTACCGGACCCGCTATCCGCTGATGGCGACGAACACCTCCGGCGACGGGCTTCCGCGCAGCGCCGACGGCATGGCCCGCTCGAAGATCGGCGTCGACATCCTGAAGCTCTCCGGTCCGGCGCCCTGGTACACGCGCCCCAAGAACATCGACGTGGTCCAGCCCGGTGACCTCCTCTTCTTCAAGATGGACCACCGCACCGGCAACCACATCGACCACGTCGCCATGTACCTGGGAGTGGACACCGACGGCCACCGCGTCTTCATCTCCAGCCGCAAGGAGGTCAACGGGCCGACCATGGGCGACAAGGGCGGCGCCTCCCGCATCGACGGCAACGGCTTCTACGCCGGCCTGCTGCGCAGCGCCAAGCGCCTGTGAACGGCTGACGGGCGGGGCGGGGACGAGCTCCGGCGAACGGCCCGCCCCGGATCACCGCGAGAGCGGCCCGCCCCGGATCACCGGGAGAGCCGCCCGCGATTAAGGTGAAGCGGTGAACGTCGACTGGCTGATACGCGGCCGCGACGGCAGGCTCAGCGTGTACCTGCTGTCGGAGGCCACCGTCCACTGCCGGGCGGAGCGCGGACCCGGCGGCCCCTGGGACCCGCCACGCACCGTGGGAGGCGACCAGCGCCTGCACTCCGTACTGGCCCTGGGGCAGGGCCCCGACCGTTACACCCATCTGGTCTCCTGGCGCCCGACGGTCAAGGGCCAGTCGGGCCTCGTCCACTCGACCCACTTCCGGCCGGACCTCGCCGCCCTCGACTGGAACCCGATCGGTCACCCGAACCGCACCGGGGACCGGACGGGCAACCCCGTCGTCGCGGTCGACGCGCAGGGGCGCGCCCATGTCTTCGTGTGCAACGAGGGCGGTGGGGTCAGCATGATCGCCCAGAAGGAGAAGGGCGGCTGGGGGGCCTGGCACGACCTCAAGGGGCATGACGTCCGGGGGGACCTGGCGGCCGTGACCGGGACGTCCGGCCGTATCGAGCTGTACGCGGCCGTGGAGGGCGGCGTTCTGCACTGGCGCCAGGAGGAGGCGGGCGCGGTCCCCGCCCTGGACGAGGCGCTGGAGGCACCGGTCCGTCCGGACACCCTGCAGGCGCTCGCGACCTCCGCCGGCTCCACCACGCTCTTCTTCACCGACGACGCGGGCGACGTGTGCGCCTGGCGCCCCGGAACCAGGCCCGTGGCCCTGCTGGCCTCGGCCGGCCCGGGTCCCGTCCGCGTCATCCGCTGTGAACTCGACGGCCACGACTGCACGTTGCTCGCTCAGCGCGCGGCGAGCGGCCGGGTGGCCTTCGCCGCCTATCCGACCGAGGACGAGTCGGCGGGCGCCTGGTGGACGGAGTCGGGCCCCGAACTCCCCGCCGACGCCCTGCTGTCACTGGCGGAGGACGAGAAGGGCCGGGTGGTCGCCGCGACACTCTCCCCGGGAACCGGCGAACTCCGCGTCACCCGCCGCAAGGACGAGCTGGGGCTCGCCCTGGAGGCCTGGCGGGCGGTCTGACGCCGACTGCTCCGGCCTGATCCCGGCCGGAGCAGTACTCGACGTGTCAGGAACTCCCGCCGTGAGCGGGCGACTTCTTCGCCGACTCGGGGATCACCGAGTCGGCGCGCAGCGCCTTCCACAGCGTCGACGCCTGCGGTTCGGCCGCCACCACCCGGTTCGGGTCGACCTTGTCGTACGCCACCGGGAGCATGATCGTCTCCATGGTGGACGGGTCCACGCCGTTCATGCTCCGGCCGAACTCCGCCAGCGCCGGGAGTGAGGCGAGGTCGGAGTCGGTGGTGAGCGCCTGGGTCAGACTGTCGGCGATCTTGTACGTCTTCGTGGGGCTGCCCAGCAGGTCCTGCTTCTTGATCTCGGAGAGCAGCGCGGTCATGAACTGCTGCTGGAGGCCGATGCGTCCGAGGTCGCTGCCGTCGCCGATGCCGTGCCGGGTCCGTACGAACTCCAGGGACTGCGTGCCGTCCAGCCGGTGCGTTCCGGCGGTGAGGTCGAGGCCGCTGGAGCTGTCGTGGATGTCCTTGTCGACGGTGACCGTCACGCCGCCTATCGCGTCCACCAGGCCCTTGAAACCGGCGAAGTCGATCTCCATGTAGTGGTCCATGCGGATGCCGGTGATCTTCTCCACCGTCTTCACCACACAGGCCGAACCGACCTGGGAGTAGATGGAGTTGAACATGACGCGCTGTGCGGAGGGGACCTTGGAACCGTCCGCCCGGGCGCACTCGGGGCGGGTCACGAGGGTGTCGCGCGGGATGCTGACCGCGACGGCCTTCTTGCGGCCCTCGGGTATGTGCATCACCAGCGCGGTGTCGGAACGCGCCCCGGAGACATGGCCCGTCTTGAGCGCGGCGTTGGCACCGGCGCGCGAGTCCGACCCGAGGATCAGGATGTTCTGCCCGGAGGTGGGCAGCTTCTCCGGCCGGTCGTCACCGATCGCCTTGTCGAGGTCGATGCCCTTGATGTTGCTGTCGAGGTCGCTGTAGAGCCAGTAGCCGGTGCCGCCGGCCGCGAGGACGAGGACGGTCAGTCCCAGCAGGATCTTCCGGCCGATCCGACGGCTTCCCTTGCGACCGCGTTCGGTTCCTCCTGCGCCTGCGGGGTTCCCGGGCGGAGCGCTCGTGTCGTTCTGCGGCGTCGAGACATGGCTCATCCTGTGTCGGGTCCTCGTCGGTCTGGCCCTGAAGGGCGGCTTCTTGTGGCGCGAGGACTCGGTGGGGGAGGAGCGGTCCACGTGCTGCGATCGATTTCGCACCATCGCGCGGTGATCGCTTGATCCTGAACGAGAAGTGATGGTCTTGTAAAGGCGACCCCTCGGCGCCGCCCTTTGTGCAGGAGCCGGATGTCAACAGCAGCCGGTAGAGGCCTGTTTCAGCCATGAGGCGACGTTCCGATGTGGTGACTTGTCCCGCCTGAGGGTGTGTTGAAATGCATCAAAACGGTCAACCGGCAGATGGTTGTACGTTAAATTTGTGATCAACGTCGCTACCGTGTTCAGGTGAACAGGGGGCTACTCCCAGTTGAACCGTTGTTATGGTTCGGCTCGAACATGTGGTGCTCTTGTGAAGGCGCAGGTCCGCCCGTGTTCCCCCCGAGGTGCATCTCGATGCCGTGGGGCATCCTGTCCGGTCTCGCACGTTCTCTGAGGGGTTATGGCCACGCTGTCGCTGAGGGCTGTCCAGAAACTGACCTGCAAGAAGCGTGACGCCTGGTGGACGGTCCTCCTGGTCGACCCGGTGGCGACCCGGCTGCTGATGGTTGTGGCCCGCTTCCGCTTCATCACGCCCAACGGAGTCACATGGGCGGCTCTGTTCGTCGGCCTCGCCTCGGGCGGCTTCTTCTTCCAGGGCGACAGCAGGTCCCTGCTCATCGGCGCGCTGCTGTACCACGTCAGCTTCATCCTCGACTGCGTCGACGGAAAGCTGGCCCGCCTCAAGGGCAACGGCTCCGTCTTCGGCGGCTGGCTCGACTACGTCTTCGACCGCATTCGGGTGCTTTGCTGCGCTCTTGCCCTGATGGGGGGCCAGTACCTGCGGACCCAGGACGAACGCTTCCTGCTGGCCGCCCTCGCGGTTGTCTTCTTCGACATGCTGCGGTACGTCGACGCCCTGCAGATCTACAAGATGCGCTTGGGCATGCGGACCAAGATCGAGCAGGTTGCCACGGAGCGGGCCGAGGCCGAGTACTCGACCCCGTACCGCGATGGCGACGCCCCTGTGGTCTTCATGGAAGACCTGCTGCGCGAGAACCCCGCCGCCCAGGCGGAGGCGCTGCGTGCGGAAGCCGGCGTCGCGCAGGTGGTCGACCTGCATCAGCAGTTCCGCGGCCAGTTCCCCTGGTATTCCCGGTTCCGGCGGGCGCTCGTGCGCACCCGGATCCGTCCGCACCTGGTGAGCGGCATCGAGTTCCAGATGTTCGTGTTCATCGTCGGCCCGCTGATCGGCCGCGTCCTGTGGACCACCGCGGTGTCGACCGCGCTGCTCCTGTGCTTCGAGCTGATCATCATGTACAAGTTCTGGCTCTCCACCCGTGACTTCACCCGTGTCATGCGAGAACTGAGCACCGATCCGGACGTCGCCGCCGTCGCCCCGCAGTTCCACGGCGGACGGGGGCACCAGGCCGCCGACTGGGGTACGTCGCACGGCGAGCAGTACCCCTACCACCAAGAACCCGAGCCGACAGCCGCGTACGACTTCTGGTCACGTCCCCCGCGGCCGTACCGGTACGAGGTAGCCATGTCGCAGTACCAGCCGGGTCACAACAGCCACCCGCAGCACCCGCAAGCACTCTGGGAGAACGGAGGATCCGGACGATGAACGAGCCGAACACAGCCACCGGCACCGACTGGGGATCCGTCGCGGACCCGACTGCTTCCGAGCTCTCCTTTCGCGAGGCGGACTCCCGTGCTGACCTCTTCCCCGACATCGACGCGGACTTCCCGGTCGATGCCTCCGCCTGCACCGTCACGATTGCGATCGCCGCGTACAACGCGAGTGCCACACTCGACCGGGCACTGCGTTCCGCGCTGAGCCAGACCCATCGCGACCTCGAAGTGCTGGTGCTGGACGACGCCTCCACCGACGGAACCGTGGCGGTCGCCCAGCGGTACGCGGAGCAGGACCCACGCGTCCAGGTCGTGATCCGTTCCAGCAACAGCGGTGGTGTGGGATCCCCCCGCAACCGGGGCATCGACAGCGCGACCGGCCGGTACATCATGTTCCTGGACGCCGATGACGAACTGCCCCACAAGGCGTGCGAAACGCTCCTGTCCTCCGCTCTCGCCACAGGGGCCGACATCACCGCGGGGCGCGCCCTTCGGATCAACCTGGCCAAGGGCGAGACCACGGTCTGGCAGCAGCAGCTGTACGGCGAGGACCGGATCATCGAGGGCGGCCTGAGCGCCGTGCCCGAGCTGTTCGAGGACCCGATTGCCGCGGCCAAGCTGTACCGCCTCGACTTCCTGCACGAGCACGGCATCCGCTTTCCCCAGGGCGTCCACTTCGAGGACACCTACTTCTCCACGGTCGCCTACTACTTCGCGGACACGATCAGCGTGCTCGCCGCACCCGTCTACCGGTGGATGTGGGAGCAGGAGTCGGACAACCCGTCCATCACCAACCGGCGCGGCGAACTGCGCAGCATCCGCGACCGGGTGCAGGTGCACCAGTGGACCGACGACTTCCTCGCCCGGCACGGCGCGCACGAACTCATCGCCCGCAAGGCCGCCAAGTTCCTCTCGCACGACCTCGGGCTGTACATGTCCGCGCTTCGGGTAGGTGACGACGCATACCGGGGCGGTTTCCTCCGCACCACTGCCCCGTACCTGCGGACGCTTCCGGAAGACAGCTACGACCTGTGCGGACCGCTGGAGCGGGTACGGGCCTTCGGCCTCATGCAGGGCAGGGCCGATGTGGCGCTGTCTGTCGCGGACTTCACCCAGCGGCGCCCCGTGCTCAGCTCCGACCTCGAAGAACGCGAGGGCAAGGTCTACTGGTCCGGTTCGCTGCTCGGCCGCCCGGACGCCGAGCGCTTTCTCGACGTCACCGACCTGGACCTGGCCGGCACCGGTCTGGCCGACGCACGGCTGTTCAACCAGGCGACCCACGTGGAGATCGTCGACGGCGAACTCCATCTGACCGGTTTCATCCGGAACCAGTTCGGCAGGGTCGCACCGAAGGACAAGGTCGAACTGACGGTCGTCCTGCGCTGCCGCAGCCCGAGGACCGACCACACCTTCCCCGTCACCGGCGTCGAGATCGACAAGGACCACATCCGGTACCACGCGACCGTCAGCCTGGACGAGACCCTGGGCGAGTCCGGGCGGTCGGCGGTGTGGAACCTCTTCGTCCAGCTCCGCCACGCCGGGGAGCGGGCCACCACGGCAGTCTGCGTGCGGGGTATGGACATCGAGGCGGGGAGGTACACCGGTGGCGGCACGACGTACGAGATGTACGAGACCGTCAGCGGTAACCTCGCGCTGCGCCCGGAGACCAGGGACCAGCAGGTCGGCACCGAGCGCCCGGACACACCGTGGCTGTGGTGGAAGGACGAGAAGCTCCCGGAGCCGTTTCTGAGGCGCGAGCGCTACGGGGCTGCCGTGGTCGTGCACTGCCACAACGACGAGTACAACCTGCCCGAGTTCCTCGGCTCGCTCGACACCCAGCGGAATTTCCCGGGCACACAGGTGATCCTCGTCGACGACGGGTCGACCGACGCCACCGCGGAGCAGCTTGCCGACTTCGCCGCCCACTACCCCAACACCACCGTCGTGTCCCAGGTCGCTCTGGGGATGCGGGCCGCGTTCGATCATGGCCTGCGCCATGTGACCGCGCCGTACGTCATGTTCGCCCGTGCCCGTGATGTCCTCGGCCGGGACAGTGTCGACCGTCTCCTGGACACCGCACGCGCGGCCAAGGCGGATGTCGTCGTCGGCCGTCCGGACAACTTCCCTGGACCGAGCCGGATTTCCAGCGAGCCCTGGCTGCGCTACTTCGGTAAGGAACCCACCGAGGTGACACGGCTGCGGGACGCGCCGTACCTCGTGTTCTCCACGAGCCTGGGCGCCAAGCTGCTGCGGACCAGCCTGGTGCGCGAGCAGCGACTGCACTGTGGGCAGGGTCCGGGTTTCGAGGACGCCTGGATCACCGTACCGGCCCTGCTGCACGCGCGCCGGGTGGCCATCGAGCCGCAGGCCATCTGCTACGAGCGGGACCGGGAACGATACAACTCGCTGTTCGACCTGCCGTGGAACGACCCGGTCACGACCGAGGAACTGATCCGGCTCTGCCGGAACGTCCTCCGGCGGGCCGCCGCGCTGGACGCCCGTACGCTCCGCCTCGCGCAGCGCTTCGTCGTACGCACCTTCCAGCCTTACCTGCGCAACATGCACCGCATCATGAGCCGTACGGAACTGGCGTCCGTCTTTCCCGCGCTGCACGAGGTCTACGCGGGCATTCCGGACGACCTGATCCTGCAGTACGCCACAGCCTCGCTCTCGCGGAGGCAGCACCATGCCGTGCGCACCGCGAACCTGGACCTGTTCTGCGAGCCGTACAAGCGGCCCGAGTACCGGGCTCACCTCCATCTGGACGACCAGGGCCTGTACCGCAGGCTCACCGCGGACCGGTTCGACACTTCGCTGCTGCGCGTGGACCGGCGCCGGATCGTGCTCGAGACGTGTCACGTCGACGTGGAACGCATCGTCTTCGAGGGTCTGATGGTGCTGGCGGGTGCCGACATCAGCCACCTCTTCGACAACCGGATCGAACTCATCCTCTCCGACGGCCGTACGGAGCGCGCCCTCCCTGTCGAACAGGTGTATCGGCGTGACCGGTGGCGCACGCGCAAGGAGCAGGACTGGTACAGCGGCTGGCGGGCGATCGCCACGCCCGAGGACTTCGCGTCGCTGAACAACCGGGACCTCGCGCTCACCCTGCGTATCCATGACGGTGACCGGCACCTGGACAGTCCGGTGGATCCCCGTCAGATGCTGCACCGCTTCAAGGGCGTGCACCGTGCGGGCCAGGCCACCGTGATCCTGGGCATCGGTTCCGATGAGGTGATCACGCTGCGTCGGGTCGCCGGCCTCACCAAGAGGGTCGGACACAAGGTAAAACGTTTCTTCAAGGAATTCCGCTCGTCTCTTCCCGGCCGGCCGGGCTGGCGCACCAGACTGCTGTACTGGCTCTACCACCCCTGGCTGCGCGGCAAGGACATCTGGATCATCGGCGAGCGCGAGGACACCGCACAGGACAACTCGTACCACTTGTTCAACTGGATCCGGCGCAATCAGCCGCGGCGCAAGGTGTACTACGCCATCAACGGCGACGCTGCCGACCGAGCCAAGGTCGCTCCGCTGGGCCGGGTGATCGACCGTCTGTCGTGGAAGTACCGCGTGTACCTGCTGCACGCCAGCAGACTCGTCAACGCCTACGACCTGGAGGCGTACCTGGGCTTCCCCGGTCTGTCCAAGCGGGCCTTCCTCACCGGCTACGGCGACCTCCTGCGCTACAAGCGGGTGTTCCTCCAGCACGGTGTGGTCTACAACGACGTCGCGCCTTCCATCCACGCGCAGGTGACCAACGTCGACATGGTGCTCACCACCGGGCGCAGCGAACGCGCCTACTACGCCGAGCACTGCGGCTACGGCTATGACCGCGTCGCCGCCACCGGCCTGCCGCGCTTCGACGCGCTGGAGCCGGTGACGGGACCGCGCCGCATCCTGGTCATGCCGACGTGGCGGCGCGACATCGTGGCGCCCTCGTACAACAAGGCGGCCAAGCCGGAGATCCCGTTCGCCGCCTCCGAGTACTACCGCTTCTTCTCGGCGCTGCTGCGCGACGACCGGCTGCTGTCGGCGCTGCGACGCCACAGCGTCCAGTTGGAGTTCATGCCGCACTACGAGATCCGGCCCTACCTCAAGCATTTCCGTATCGACGACCCGTCCATCACGGTCTCCACCACCGGACGCGACGTGCAGCTGGCCATGCGTGAGTGCTCGATGCTCGTCACCGACTACTCGTCGGTCTTCTTCGACGTCGCCTACATGGCCAAGCCAGTCGTCTACACGAACTTCGACGACGAGAGCTTCTACAGCAAGCACTACAAGCGCGGCTACTTCGACCTGGCGAGGGACGGTTTCGGGCCCACCTGCGCCACTGTCGACCAAGCAGTGCGGGAGATCGTTGCCGCCATCGAGCGGGGCTTCACGGTCGAGCCGAAGTATCAGGGCCGCGCGGAGGACTTCTTCGTTTTGCGGGACACCAACAACTGCAAGCGCGCCTTCGAGGTGATCGACACCATGGATGCCTCCGTGGTGGGCGATCCCGGACTGCCCGCGGGACCGCTGGTCATGGGACGGCCCGAGGCGCAGCAGGCGGGGAAGGGGTGACGTGATGCGGCCCAGGATCTTCCTCGCCGACGACTCCGGCATGGCGAGCAGACCTCGCGTCGCGGTTCCGCCGGTCGGCTGGGGACAGGCGCTGGAGGTGTTCGGCCGAACATCTCACCGGACAGCCCATGGCCGAGGCGGCGGCTGGCGTGGGCGGCGGGAAATCACGATGACCGGCCGTCATCCGATCGCGCTCGCCCACGTCACCGTTCCCGGAGCCCAGGACGCTGATGGAGGCCTTGAACTCCGCTCGGACGTCGGCCCGGTCCTGCTGCTTGCACCCGGCATCCGCCACCCGGGTCAGAGCCTGCTGTCCGGCAGCCGGTTCGCGACCTGTACCTTGGACGCCGCTCCGCGCACCGTCGGTCGTCTGCTGCGGGTCGACCGGCTGATCTCCTCCGCTGCCGTCTTGGACGCGGTCCTCCGGGTACGGAGGCGCCAGCTTCCCGGTCGGTTCGTGACTCTGCGGCCGGGCGGCCGGGCCGTCCTGCCCGCCGGGCACGCACCCGAGCCCGACTTCGACGACGAGGCCGATGGATGTGTCTGGTCCGACGTGACCGTGTTCATCGGGGACCTCGGCATGTCACCGGGCGCTCTGGCCGTGCGTGGCTAGCCGCCGTGCCCCCGGGTGGCCGGCGGCCGTCCCGCTCGCGCTCTGCCTGATCCTGGCCGGCTGTACCACATCCGCCCCTGTCCACCGGGCGCGGTCGAACGTCCCCACGGCCGCGCCCGGTTCTGCCGCGCCTTCCCCGGACTCCTCCGGTTCCACCGCTCCTTCCACGGCGGCGTCGGCCCTTCCCGTCGGCTTCGCCTACCAGCAGTTCACCCGGAGCCTCGGCCCCGGCGCTCCCGTGCGGCTGACCGTTCTGAGCGTCGCGCCGGATGCCGGAGTGCGGGTCATCGGCGTGCACGGCAGCAGCATGACCAAGGCCGAGACCGTCCGCTCTCTGGCACGTCGGGCCGGTGCGCTTGCGGCGATCAACGGCACCTACTTCGACATCCGCACCGGGCATCACCACTCGGGCTACGAGGGTGATCCCATCGGGCTGTACGCCGAGAAAGGCACGGTGCTGAGCGAAGCTCTCGACGGTCGACCCGCCCTTCTGCTCGGGTACGCGGGCGGACGCCTGCGCACACGCGTCGCCGAGGTGTCCACCGTCGGGCGGCTGAGGGCTGCCGACGGAGCGTTGCGCGAACTGGACGGCGTCGGACGGCTCCCCGGCCGGATTCTCGGTTGTGGCGGAGTCGGCGGCGATCGCCTCGTTACCACTGGCCGGTTTCAGGCCGGACCGCACGACGGGCTGTGCATTGACGCGGACGAAGTCGTGTCCTTCGGCCCGCAGTGGGGTGGAGACACCCCGCCCGGTGGCCCGGGGAGCGTAGAGGCGCTGCTCTCGGCGGAGGGCGAGGTTCTCGCGCTGCGCACCCCCGCTGGCGGTCCGCTGTCCAGGGGTGGCAGCTCGCTCTACGGCATCGGGTCCGGTGCCGCATGGCTGCGGGCGCACGCCGTGCCCGGCACCCGTCCGGTGGTGTCGGAGCGGATCACCGACCCGGCCGGACGTGCCCTGCTCACGCCGGTGGAGACCGCGGTGGGAGGTAGCGCGCGTCTGCTCCGCGACGGGGTGCCCGACCCGGACGCCACCCGGTTCCTCGGTCCCGGCCGCGCGGCGCGCACCGTGGCCGCGGTGAGGGCCGACGGCACTCTTCTCCTCATCGCTGTCGACGGCCGGTCGCGGGGCCACAGTGTCGGGGCGACCCCGGCCGAGACGGCGGCGCTCGTGCGGTCCCTGGGAGCGGTGGACGCCGTCAACCTGGACGGCGGGGGTTCCAGCACCGTGGTGTTCCGGAATCGCCTGCGCAACAGTCCGCGCGAGGCGGCGGACGGCGTGGTGCGCGAACGCCCCGTCGCCGACGCGATTGCGATTCTGCCTGAATGACGGCTTGCGATCGCGTCGGCGACGGGGCGGCGGCCGTTCATCAGGGAATGGTGACGGTGCCGGCCGCAGCGGAGAACAGGGCGCCGCCCGTGCTCATCGAGACGAACATCTCGTATTCACCGGACGCGGTGTTCGGAAGGGCGACACCCTTGTAGCCCGAGGTGGCGAAGTAGGCGTAGTCATACGTGCCGAAGTCGCCGCGCCTGACATGGGGGCTGACCTCCTCCGGCCGGTAGGACTTGCCGAGCCGGAAGGAAAGGGTGGACTTTGTGCCGCGCAGCACCAGGTAGTACGTGCTGTGCTTCGGAGAGTTCGCCTCTACACCGTGCACGAAGAACACTCCTTCGACGTGTAGGTTCCGGTTCTCCAGCCAACTCTCCTCCATGGAGAACACAGCTTCCTTGGAGAAATGCCCGATGATGGGCCGACGCATCAGCCGTACCCGCTTCTCGTCCCCGACGAGCGATATCTCGTGTCCGCCGTGCGGCCGCCGAACACCGAAGGGCCGTCGTGCCACGAGGGTAGTTCGACGGTCGATCCCTTCGACGGGGCTTACCACCCGAACCGAGAGGTCGTAGGCACCGCTCGGAATCTCACGCAGTGAAATACCGGCCGATGCCTTCGGTTCGAATCCGCCGTCCGCGTAGTCGCGTGCGAACCGGTCGAAATAACGGCTGTAGGTGTACTTCGCTCCGGTCGTCGCCAGCGGGAACTCCCAGTGGTTCGCGTCCCCTTCGACGATCAGGCTCTTGGTGGTCGGGAAGTCGCCGTAGAGGGACTGTCCCGGGATGAACGCCTCGCCGCTCATCAGCAGGTTGCTGCCACGGATCTCGTGCTTGACGAGGACGGCGGTCAGTGCGTCGGAGGCGCGCAACTCGGCCAGGTGACGCCGCCGTTCTGTGGCGTCCGTCTGGGTGTCACCGTTCTCGAGGAGGCCCAGGCGAGGTTCGGCGCCCTCGGACAGCGCGGACAGGACGCCCACGATGAGCGGGAGATTGTAGCCGGAGACCTCTCCGTGCTGCCGTACGAGTTCCGATTGGGTCCGGATCAGGTTGAAGTTCTCGCAGGCCCAAAAATGGTCGAGATGGGGACTGATCTCCGTCGCGTACTGCACGTCGGCTTCGGAGGTGAACAGATAGATGTTGTGCCCTTGCCCGCCCTGCTCTCTGAGCATCCCGGGTATGGCGTCGTCGAGCGCGTCCACGTGGTCCTGGGGCATGTCCTCGCCGAGGATGTACCGGCCCGTCAACTCCTGGTTCCGGACGTAGCTTCCGACCAGGAACTGCGGAACGACGGCCAGGATGTTCCGGTAGCCGTACTTCAAACCGTAGTAGAGAGCCGCGCTGCCGCCCTTGGAAACACCCAGAAGGCTTACCTGATCCCGGGTCAGACCGAGGTCAGTCATGGTCTTCTCGATGAGCCGGTGAACAGATGCCTCGATGTCGAAGTTCATCGCGCGGCACATGTAGTAGCTGTAATGCCCGTCGAAATCGTCCTTGATCCACAGGACGTTGGCACGCAGTCCGGCCGTCGATTTACCCGCGTAGTGGTAGCCGTTGGGTGCGGCAAGTCCCGAGAAGATCACGACCAGATGACGGGTATCGCCCTCTGCGGCACGAAAGCGATACTCCACCGGAACGGCACCGGATGTGTCGGTTTCGTTCACCATGGTTCGCCGGTCCGCAGTGGCGAGGTTCGGTGAAAGTTTGGGAAGTGCCGTGTCCATGAAGAGCCTTGCTCGCTTCTGTGCCAATGCCGACCCGACTTCCTTGTCGGGGAGTTGAGGAGATTGTAACTGGCCGCGTCGATCAAGTGAACGTCGGGTGGAGGTCTTGTGAAGAGATGTGTATCCGGAATCAAAAAAGGGAGCCTCTGCGCGAATTGCGCAGAGGCTCCCTCGGTGTGCCGAAGGTGTTACTCCGGAACCGAAGCCAGTCCCGGCTGCAGGAACCGCTTGCCCGTCGCGCGTTCCGAGACGCCCTCGCGGTCCAGGTACGGCGTGATGCCGCCCAGGTGGAAGGGCCAGCCCGCGCCGGTGATCAGGCAGAGGTCGATGTCCTGGGCCTCGGCGACGACGCCCTCGTCGAGCATGAGCCCGATCTCCTGGGCGACCGCGTCGAGGACCCGGTCCCGCACCTGCTCCTCGGTCAGGACGACGTCGCCCTGCTTGAGGAGGGCGGCGACCTCGGGGTCCAGCTCCGGCTTGCCGGAGTCGTAGACGTAGAAGCCGCGCTTGCCCGCCTTGACGACGGCCGCGAGGTTCGGGGAGACCGTGAAGCGGTCGGGGAAGGCCCGGTTGAGGGTCTCCGAGACGTGCAGACCGATCGCGGGACCGACCAGTTCGAGCAGGACCAGCGGGGACATCGGCAGGCCGAGCGGCTCCACCGCCTTCTCCGCGACCTCGACCGGGGTGCCCTCGTCGATGACGTTCTGGATCTCGCCCATGAAGCGGGTCAGGATGCGGTTCACGACGAACGCCGGGGCGTCCTTGGTGAGGACCGCGGTCTTCTTCAGCTTCTTGGCGACGGCGAACGCCGTGGCCAGCGAGGCGTCGTCCGTCTTCTCGCCGCGCACGATCTCGAGCAGCGGGAGGATCGCGACCGGGTTGAAGAAGTGGAAGCCGACGACCCGCTCGGGGTTCTTCAGCTTCGACGCCATCTCCGACACGGAGAGGGACGAGGTGTTGGTCGCGAGGATCGCGTGCGCCGGGGCGACCGCCTCGACCTCCGCGAACACCTGCTGCTTGACGCCGATCTCCTCGAAGACGGCCTCGATGATGAAGTCCGCGTCGGAGAAGCCCTCGGCCTTGTCCAGGACACCGGAGACCAGGGCCTTGAGGCGGTTGGCCTTGTCCTGGTTGACGCGGCCCTTGAGCAGCAGCTTGTCGATCTCGGAGTGGACGTAGCCCACACCCTTGTCGACGCGCTCCTGGTCGATGTCCGTGAGGACGACCGGGACCTCGAGGCGGCGCAGGAAGAGCAGGGCGAGCTGGCTGGCCATCAGGCCCGCGCCGACGACGCCGACCTTGGTGACCGGACGCGCGAGGGACTTGTCCGGCGCGCCGGCCGGGCGCTTGCCGCGCTTCTGGACCAGGTTGAAGGCGTAGATGCCGGAGCGCAGTTCGCCACCCATGATCAGGTCGGCGAGCGCCACGTCCTCGGCGTCGTAGCCCTTCTGCAGGTCGCCGTCCTTGGCCGCGGCGATGATGTCCAGCGCGCGGTAGGCGGCCGGGGCGGCGCCGTGCACCTTGCTGTCGGCGATGAAGCGGCCACGCGCGACGGCCTGGTCCCAGGCCTCGCCGCGGTCGATCTCCGGACGCTCGACGGCGATCTCGCCCTTGAGGACGGAGGCCGTCCACAGCAGCGACTGCTCCAGGAAGTCCGCACCCTCGAAGAGCGCGTCGGCGATGCCGAGGTCGTGGACCTGAGCGCCCTTGAGCTGCTTGTTCTGGTTGAGCGAGTTCTCGATGATCACCGAGACGGCCTTGTCCGCGCCGATCAGGTTCGGCAGGATCGTGCAGCCGCCCCAGCCGGGGACCAGACCGAGGAAGACCTCGGGCAGCGAGAACGCCGGCAGGGCCGCGGAGACGGTCCGGTACGAGCAGTGCAGACCGACCTCGACGCCACCGCCCATCGCCGCGCCGTTGTAGTACGCGAAGGTCGGGACCGCGAGGCCCGACAGGCGCTTGAAGACCTCGTGGCCGCCCTTGCCGATGGCGAGCGCGTCGTCGTGGTTCTTCAGCAGCTCGACACCCTTGAGGTCGGCGCCGACCGCGAAGATGAACGGCTTGCCCGTGACACCGATACCGACGATCTCGCCGGCCGCGGCCTCCCGCTCGACCTGGTCGATGGCGGTGTCCAGGTTCGCCAGCGACGCGGGGCCGAAGGTGGTCGGCTTGGTGTGGTCGAAGCCGTTGTCGAGGGTGATGAGCGCGAAGCGCCCGGCACCGAACGGCAGGTCGAGGTGGCGTACGTTCGCCGAGGTCACGACCTCGTCGGGGAACAGCTCGGCCGCTCCCTTGAGGAGTTCAGCGGTGCTCACTTGTCGCCTCCGGCGTCCTTGTGGTGCGGGTTCTCCCAGATCACCGTGGCGCCCATGCCGAAGCCGACGCACATGGTGGTGAGGCCGTAACGGACCTCCGGGTGCTCCTCGAACTGGCGGGCCAGCTGCGTCATCAGACGGACGCCGGAGGAGGCGAGGGGGTGGCCGTAGGCGATGGCGCCGCCGTACTGGTTGACGCGCGCGTCGTCGTCGGCGATGCCGTAGTGCTCCAGGAAGGCGAGCACCTGGACGGCGAAGGCCTCGTTGATCTCGAAGAGGTTGATGTCCTCGATCGACAGACCGGCCTGGGCGAGGGCCTTCTCGGTGGCGGGGATCGGGCCGTAGCCCATGACCTCCGGCTCGACGCCCGCGAAGGCGTACGAGACCAGGCGCATCTTGACCGGCAGGTTGTTCTCGCGGGCGAAGTCCTCGGACGCGATGATCGAGGCGGTCGCACCGTCGTTCAGACCGGCCGCGTTGCCGGCGGTGACCCGGCCGTGGACGCGGAACGGGGTCTTCAGGCCGGCCAGGTTCTCCAGCGTGGTGCCCGGACGCATCGGCTCGTCGGCGGTGACCAGGCCCCAGCCCGTCTCACCGGCGGCGGGGTTGGTGTTGCGCACCGAGATCGGCACCAGGTCCTGCTGGATCTTGCCGTCGGCGTACGCCTTGGCGGCCTTCTCCTGCGAGCGCACGGCGTACTCGTCGGCGCGCTGCTTGGTGATGGTCGGGTAGCGGTCGTGCAGGTTCTCGGCGGTCATGCCCATGAACAGGGCGGACTCGTCGACCAGCTTCTCGCTGACGAACCGCGGGTTCGGGTCCACGCCCTCGCCCATGGGGTGACGGCCCATGTGCTCGACACCGCCGGCGATGACGACGTCGTACGCGCCGAAGCCGATGGAGCCCGCGACGCTGGTGACGGCGGTCAGCGCGCCCGCGCACATACGGTCGATGGAGTAACCCGGGACCGACTGCGGCAGTCCGGCAAGGAGGCCGGCCGTGCGGCCCAGGGTCAGACCCTGGTCACCGATCTGCGTGGTCGCGGCGATGGCGACCTCGTCGATCTTCTTGGGGTCAAGACCGGGGTTGCGGCGCAGCAGCTCCCGGATGGCCTTCACGACGAGGTCGTCGGCGCGGGTCTCGTGGTAGATGCCCTTCGGGCCCGCCTTGCCGAACGGGGTGCGGACGCCGTCGACGAAGACGACGTCCCTGACGGTACGAGGCACGATGGCTCTCCTCCAGATGCGGGATGGCACTGCTGCGCGACACACGCCTGAGCGCGCGCTCAGCACCCATGCTACTTACGAGTAACCAACCTGCCCAGTCCCGGGCGCGGGAGCGGCGAAGGTCACATCCGGAAGGCCTGCGTGTTCCGGCCCGGCCGCGCGGGCGCGGGCGTCCGGCACCGGCCCGCCGCCCCGGGCCCGGCCGTGACGGCTGTCGCGGCGGGCAGTCCGCCCGGGGCCGTCCGGCCTGCCGCGACGGCGCTGCGCGAGGGCCCGGCGCGCGGGGAGCGGGTCGCGCCGGGGCGGCCCCGATCTTGGCGTGATCTCGTCGCCCGTTCGGCGGGTCGGACCCGCTCCGGGAACCCGTTCGGCGCAACCCGCCCGCCGTGGACCGGCGCGTCGGGGGCGGGAGACGCCCCCGGGACGCCGAACGCGCGGGGGTACGAGGAACACGCGGGGCGTGCGGAACGGCCCGGGCGTGGGAGTGCCGGGGGGCGGCTGGAGTGCCCAAAAGCACCGGAAGCACCGGGAGCACCGGAAGCACCGGAAGCGCCCGAAGGAAGCTGTACGCGCGGCGTGCGCGCCGCATACGGACGCATCCCGCCGCACTGATATGCCGAGCCGAGGGGAAGCCCGCGGCCCCGGCAAGGGCTGCCCAGGGGAGCGCCGCCCGGCGGGGGCGCCGCCCTGGAAACTGTCGCCCTGGGGAGGGCCGCCCGGCGGGGGCGCCGCCCGGGGGAAGGCTGCCCTGGAGAGGGAGGTCCCGGAGACCGCCGCCCCGGCGAAGGCTGCCCGGTCCGTTCCGGATTCCGGCCGCTCCGGGCGTCGCGCTCCTTGCCGGGGTGGTGGTCCGGACGGGTGAGGGGCCTAGGCCGCCTTCACCGACAGTGCGGTCACCAGAGCCGGAGTGACCAGCTCGACCTGCCAGGGGCGCGCCCCGCAGGCGGTGAGCGCCGCGCCCACGGACTCCGTGTCGGGCGTCTTGGGCGGCTCCCAGCACACGCGCCGCACGGTGTCCGGGGTGATCAGGTTCTCCTGCGGCATGTTCAGCCGCTCGGCCAGCGCCGACACCGCGGCCCGCGCGGCGGAGAGCCGGGCGGCGGCCGCCGGGTCCTTGTCGGCCCAGGCCCGCGGCGGCGGCGGACCGGTCACCGGCTGTCCGGGCTGCGGCAGCTCGGCGTCCGGCAGTTCCTTCGCGCGGTCGACCGCGGCCTGCCACTGCTCCAGCTGGCGCCGGCCCATGCGGTGCCCGAAGCCGTTCAGGGCGGCCAGGGCGTGCAGGTTGGCGGGCACGGCCAGCGCCGCCTCGACGATCGCCGCGTCCCCGAGCACCTTGCCGGGCGAGATGTCCCGGCGCTGGGCGATCCGGTCCCGGGTCTCCCACAGCTCCCGGACGACGGCCATCTGGCGGCGGCGGCGCACCTTGTGCATCCCGGACGTACGGCGCCAGGGATCCTTGCGCGGCGGCGCGGGCTCGGCCTGGGCGATGGCGTCGAACTCCTGCCGGGCCCAGTCCAGCTTGCCCTGCCGGTCGAGCTCCTTCTCCAGGGCGTCGCGCAGGTCGACCAGCAGCTCCACGTCGAGCGCGGCGTAGCGCAGCCAGGGCTCGGGCAGCGGGCGCGTCGACCAGTCGACGGCGGAGTGCCCCTTCTCCAGGACGAAGCCGAGGACGCTCTCGACCATCGCGCCGAGGCCCACCCGGGGGAACCCGGCCAGGCGCCCGGCCAGCTCGGTGTCGAAGAGGCTGGTGGGGATCATGCCTATCCCGCGCAGGCAGGGCAGGTCCTGGGTGGCGGCGTGCAGGACCCATTCGGCTCCGGAGACGGCCTCGCCTAGGCCGGACAGGTCGGGGCAGGCGACGGGGTCGATGAGCGCGCTGCCCGCGCCCTCGCGGCGCAGCTGCACCAGATAGGCGCGCTGGCCGTAGCGGTACCCGGAGGCGCGCTCGGCGTCGACGGCCACCGGGCCGGTGCCGGCGGCGAAGGCGGCGATCACCTCGGCGAGGGCGGCGTCGTCGGCGATCACCGGGGGGATGCCTTCCCGGGGCTCGAGCAAGGGGGTCGGCGCCGGTTCGACGTCGTCCGGAGGGGCGCCTCCGGTGGTTCGCAGTGAGCTGTCTGCTGCGGTCTCTTGGGCGTCGGTCACCTGTCAAGGGTATCCGTGCATGGACGACGCCCGTCGACGGAACGTTCCGTCGACGGGCGTCGGATGGTCGTAAACCAGTCAGGTCGGCGCAAGGCGCGGTTCACGCGCGGGGGGAAGCGGTCCGGGGCCGGGAGGCGGGGAGGGGCCGGGCCGGTGTCGGGGGGCAGGGCATCGGGGGAGGGGTCAGTGGATGATTCCGGTCCGCAGGGCCACCGCGACCATCCCGGCACGGTCGCCCGTGCCGAGCTTGCGGGCGATGCGGGCGAGGTGGCTCTTGACGGTCAGCGCGGACAGGCCCATGGAGACGCCGATGGCCTTGTTCGACTGGCCCTCCGCGACCAGTCGCAGGACCTCGACCTCGCGTCCGGACAGTTCGCGGTAGCCGCCCGGGTGGCTCGGGGCACCCGGGGGGCGGCGGTGCATACGGGCGGCGGCCGAGCCGATGGGCGCGGCGCCGGGCCGGGCGGGGAGCCCGACGTTCGTACGGGTGCCGGTGACGACGTAGCCCTTGACGCCGCCCGCGAGGGCGTTGCGCACGGCGCCGATGTCGTCGGCGGCGGAGAGGGCGAGGCCGTTGGGCCAGCCCGCGGCTCGGGTCTCGGAAAGGAGGGTGAGGCCGGAACCGTCCGGCAGGTGGACGTCGGCGACGCAGATGTCACGCGGGTTGCCGATTCGGGGACGGGCCTCCGCGACGGACGACGCCTCGATGACGTCGCGCACTCCGAGCGCCCACAGATGGCGGGTGACGGTGGAGCGGACCCTGGGGTCGGCCACGACCACCATGGCGGTCGGTTTGTTCGGGCGGTAGGCGACCAGGCTTGCGGGCTGCTCGAGGAGAACGGACACCAGGCCTCCTGGGGTGCGGGACGGGACCGGCTCTGGGGGCGAGCCAGGACGAACCGTGCTTTCAAGGTCACAGACGTCTTCGGCATCAAACCTGTCGACCTTTAGGGAATGATCACGATGGGGTGAGTAACAATCCGTGCAATTCGGACACGCGATCGATCATCCGAAGATCGAACCGAGTCGTTCCGCGTCGATACGCGGCCGAAAGTGGCCGGATCGATGTTCGCCCGGTAAGGAAACGGCCGGATCGGCGTCCGCCCGGTAAGGAAACGGAAAGGGCGCGCGCGTCGGCGCGCGCCCTCGAGGGGGTCAGCGGGACTGTGGTCCCCGGCGCTGCGGCAGGGTGACCACCGAGGCGTCGCCCGGAGTCACCGGCGGCAGTCCGGCGACCTGGCACAGCAGGTCGCACCAGCCGGCGAGGTGCGCGGCGGTGTCCGGTACGCCGCCGAGCCCCTCCCGGGGCGTCCAGGACGCGCGGATCTCGATCTGCGAGGCGGCCGGGCGCTCCGCGAGCCCGCCGAAATAGTGCGAGCTCGCGCGGGTCACGGTGCCGCTCGGCTCGCCGTACGAGAGGCCGCGGGCCTGGAGCGCGCCGGTCAGCCACGACCAGCAGACCTCGGGGAGCAGCGGGTCGGCGGCCATCTCCGGTTCCAGCTCCGCGCGGACCAGGGTCACCAGACGGAAGGAGCCCTGCCAGGCGTCGTGCCCGGCCGGGTCGTGCAGCAGGACGAGGCGGCCGTCGGCCAGGTCCTCGTCGTCGGCGACGACCGCGGCCTCCAGCGCGTACGAGTACGGAGCCAGGCGCTGTGGTGGTCGTGTCGGGTCGATCTCGATGTCCGGCCGCAGCCGGGCGGCCTTCAGCGCGTCGACGGCCGCCCGGAAGGGCAACGGGGCCGTCTCCGCCGCATTCCTGTCCTCCTCCTTCTTCTCCCTCGCGTCGTCCATTCCGCCAGCGCCGTCCGACAGTCGTCCCTGAGCCGCAGCCATGCCGGGAAGATTAAGGGGAACGGAGCCCGCGCGCAGGGAGAGACACCCGTGCGTGGGACCCCTGTCCGGATCACGCCACGCGGGCGCCGCAGGCCGGGCGGGCCGTCCGCGGGGCCGGAGCGGGGGCAAAGGGCGCATCGGAGCCCGGGGCGGCGGTGCCCGCGCGGCGTGGGAGACTTTCCGTCGTGAGCGCCAACCACAGCCCCGCCGGGCAGCAGCCGACAGCCACGTACGAGTCCGCCTTCCTCAAGGCGTGCAGGCGCGAGCCCGTGCCGCACACGCCCGTGTGGTTCATGCGGCAGGCCGGCCGTTCGCTGCCCGAGTACCTCAAGGTGCGCGAGGGCATCCCCATGCTGGAGTCCTGCACGCGGCCCGAGCTGGTCGCCGAGATCACGCTCCAGCCGGTCCGCCGGCACCACGTGGACGCCGCGATCTACTACAGCGACATCGTGGTCCCGCTGAAGGCCATCGGCGTCGACCTGGACATCAAGCCGGGCGTCGGCCCGGTCGTCCAGAACCCGATCCGCAGCCGTGCCGACCTGGCCCAGCTGCGTGATCTGACCCCCGAGGACGTCTGGTACGTCACCGAGGCGATCGGGCTCCTGACGGCCGAACTCGGCGAGACCCCGCTCATCGGTTTCGCGGGCGCGCCTTTCACCCTCGCGAGTTACCTCGTGGAGGGCGGTCCGTCCAAGAACCACGAGCACACCAAGGCGCTGATGTACAGCGACCCGCAGCTGTGGGCCGATCTGCTCGACCGTCTCGCCGAGATCACCTCCGCCTTCCTGAAGGTGCAGATCGAGGCCGGCGCGAGCGCCGTCCAGCTCTTCGACTCCTGGGTCGGCGCCCTGGCCCCCGCCGACTACCGCCGCTCCGTGATGCCCGCCTCCGCCAAGGTCTTCGACGCCGTCGCCTCCTACGGCGTGCCGCGCATCCACTTCGGCGTCGGCACCGGCGAGCTGCTCGGCCTCATGGGTGAGGCCGGCGCGGACGTCGTCGGCGTCGACTGGCGCGTCCCGCTCGACGAGGCCGCCCGCCGCGTCGGCCCCGGCAAGGCGCTCCAGGGCAACCTCGACCCCGCGGTCCTGTACGCCTCCACCGAGGCGATCGAGGCGAAGACCCGCGAGGTGCTCGACGCCGCCGCCGGTCTGGAGGGCCACGTCTTCAACCTCGGGCACGGCGTCATGCCGAGCATGGACCCCGACGTGCTGAGCCGTCTGGTGGAGTACGTCCACACGCAGACCGCCCGCTAGAGCCACACGCGGACGGCCCGCTGGAGCCCGCCGCCAGAGCCCGTCACCGGCCGGTCCGCGGACCGGCCGGCGCCTTTTCCCCGGACGCCGGACGAGGCACCCGGCCGGTTCACCAGCCGTGCCGCGCCTGTCTGCCCCACAGCAGGCGGCGCGGTTCGGGCGGAGGCGGGGTGCCCGGACGCAGCGGCCAGGCCAGAAGCATGCCGGCCAGGAAACCGACGACGTGCGCCGCGTACGCCACGGTGCCCGCGGTGGGCACGGCGGCGCCGGACGAGTACGCCGCCTGGAGCACGAACCAGAAGCCCAGCACGAGCCACGCGGGCAGCCGGAGCGGCAGGAACACCAGGAACGGGACGAGGACCCAGACCCTGGCTCTCGGATACAGCACCAGATACGCGCCGAGAACCCCGGCGATCGCCCCCGAGGCGCCGATCAGCGGGTCGCCCGAGTCGTCGTTCACCAGGGCGAAGCCGTACGCCGCCGCGAAACCGCAGGCCACGTAGAACAGTGTGAAGCGCACATGGCCGAGCCGGTCCTCGATGTTGTTGCCGAAGATCAGCAGGAAGAGCATGTTGCCCAGCAGGTGCAGCCAGCTCCCGTGCAGGAACATCGCCGTGAGCACCGACAGCGGCGGCGACTTGGTGTAGCCCGGCGGGCCCAGCACGCAGCCCGACCCGTGCGGACCGCCGCCGACCTCGCCGGTGGGCACCAGACGCGGCATCTGATGATGGATCAGTTCCCTTGGTATGGCGGCGTAGTGGTCCATGAACGCGTGCAGATGACACAGCTGCGACAGGGCGCTGTCGCCCGCCACCGATCCGGCGAGACCGGGGGTGTAGAGGAAGACGAGCACGTTGGCGGCGATCAGCGCGTACGTCACACAAGGCGTGCGCCGCACCGGGTTCACGTCATGGACGGGAATGACCACGAGGAACTACTGCCCTCGAAGCGCGGGGTGAATCCGCGCCGCACCGGGCTCGGCCGGGCACCCGGCCGGCCTGGCCGCCGGGGCGGTTCCCACCGCGCGCACTGAACACATGTGCCCCCGCGGCCGTATGACTCCTCAGCCCCTCGCGTCGCGCCCACGACGTGAGGGGTACGACGACGTGAAGACGTGAGGACACAGGCCATGAGCGACCGAGTTACTCCTCCGATGCATGCTCTGCCCGACGGCGAGGCGGAAATCGCCCTGGTGCTGCACCTCCCCTGGGAGGACGTCGCCGCGCTCGGCCAGGAGGCCGGACGGCTCGCGGCCCGGATGCAGCGGCCCGTGACCCTGGACGAGGCCGTCAGCCATCGCCTGCGGTCCTCCCGGCCGGCGGCACACGCGAAGCCGGCCCAGACCCCGCCCGCGGTCACCGCGGCCGGCTCGGTCTCCTCCCTGCCGCCCCGCCCGGCGGCGGAGCAGGCCCGCCAGGCGATAGACCGCATCAACGGGTCGGCCGGGAACGAGTCCGCCTGACGGACACGCGGCCCGCCGGATCCCGCCCCGGCCCGCCGGGTGCTGTCCCGGCGGGCACCGGGCCTGTCCGGCGCCGACCGGGGTACGGCCACCGGCCCGCCGGCCGGGTACGCGGTGCGCCGCCCGTCACCGGGACGGTGGGCCTGCCGCCCGTCACCGGGACGGCAGGGCGCCGTGCGTGTCACCGGGACGGCGGGTGCACCGCGCGTCACCTCGACGGCCCGGGTGCCGGGCGTGTCACCGGGCTCCCCGGCGGACCTTCGTCACCGCCTTGCGGGCCGCCACCAGGACGGGGTCCCAGACCGGGGAGAACGGCGGCGCGTAGCCGAGGTCCAGCATCGTCATCTGTTCCACCGTCATGCCCGCGGTCAGCGCCACCGCCGCGATGTCCACGCGCTTCGCCGCGCCCTCCCGGCCGACGATCTGCACGCCGAGCAGCCGTCCCGTGCGGTGCTCCGCGAGCATCTTCACCGTCATGAGGGCGGCGTTCGGGTAGTAGCCCGCACGGCTCGTCGACTCGATGGTGACGGTCTCGAACTTCAGGCCCGCCCGGCGCGCGTCCTTCTCGCGCAGCCCGGTGCGGGCGATCTCCAGATCGCAGACCTTGCTCACCGCCGTGCCGACGACGCCGGGGAACGTGGCGTATCCGCCGGCCACGTTGGAGCCGATGACCTGGCCGTGCTTGTTCGCGTGGGTGCCCAGCGCGATGTGCCTCTCGCGCCCCGAGACCAGGTCGAGCACCTCGACGCAGTCGCCGCCCGCCCAGATGTCCTCGTGCCCGCGCACCCGCATCGACAGATCCGTGAGCAGGCCGCCGTGTTCCCCGAGCGGCAGCCCGGCGGCGCGGGCCAGCGACGTCTCGGGGCGGACGCCGATGCCGAGCACCACCACGTCCGCCGGGTACGTGGCGTCCTCGGTGACGACCGCGCGGACCCGGCCGTCGTCACCGGTGAGGAACCCGGTGACCCCGGTGTCCCCGACCATGGTGATCCCGAGGCCCTCCATGGCGGTGTGCACCAGGCGGCCCATGTCCGGGTCGAGGGTGGCCATGGGTTCCTTGCCGCGGTTGACCACGGTCACCTCGTACCCGCGGTTGATGAGGGCCTCGGCCATCTCCACGCCGATGTAGCCCGCGCCGACGACCACGGCCCGGCGGCCTTCGGTCCTCGCGAGCGTGTCGAGCAGGGCCTGCCCGTCGTCGAGGGTCTGCACGCCGTGCACGCCCGGCGCGTCGGCGCCCGGCAGTTCGGGGCGGACCGGACGCGCGCCGGTCGCGATGACGAGCCTGTCGTACGGCGTCCACTCCTCGGCCCCGGTCTCGAGGTCCCGGGAGCGCACCCGGGCGCCCGCGACGTCGATCTCGGTGACCTCCGTCCGCATCCGCAGGTCGATGGAGCGCTCCCGGTGTTCCTTGGGGGTCCGCGCGATCAGCCGGTCGCGGTCGGGGACGTCGCCGCCCACCCAGTACGGGATGCCGCACGCCGAGTACGACGTGAAGTGCCCCCGCTCGAACGCCACGATCTCCAGCTCGTCAGGACCGCGCAGCCGGCGGGCCTGTGACGCGGCGGACATGCCCGCCGCGTCACCCCCGATCACGACCAGTCGTTCCCGGGCACCGCGCCCACCGCCCGCACCGCTCGTCCCACTCGTACCACCGGTGTCGATCGCGCCGCTCGGGCTGCTCATGCTCATGCGAACACGCTACGGGGGCCCGGCACTTCAGTCTTCCTCCCCGCCCTTCGAAGCGGCGCCGGCCGCCGGAGCGGACGCCTGGCCGGAGGGTGCCGCGGAGGCAGGTCCGGAAGCCGGGCGTGCGGCCGGAACAGGGGCCGGCAGCGCACCTTCGGCCGGTCCGTCGGCCGGTCCCGAAGCCACCGCCGGGGCCTGGCGGCGGCGCAGCCGCGGACTCACCCCGCGCGTCCACACCAGGGCGATCAGGCCCAGGACCACCGCGAAGGGGAGCACCGCCCCGATGGCCAGGGCCAGCCAGCGCACCACGGTGACCAGCACGTTCCAGCCGCCCGAGAGCGCGTCGAGGAAGCCCGGGTCGGACTCCTTCTTCTCGGCCTTCTTCACCGGCGTCTCGGACAGCGTGAGCGTGATCGTGGCCAGGCTCGTGCGGTCCTTCAGCGACGCCTGCTGGGCGAGCAGCGCCTCCAGATCGGACTCACGGGTGCTCAACTCCCCTTCCAGAGCCACCACATCACTGAGCTTGGTCGCCTTGTCCATCAGTTCGCGGACCCGGGCCACGCTGGCGCGCTGCGACTTGACGCGGCTGTCCACGTCCACGACCTGATCGGTGACGTCCTGCGCCTTGGCCGTCCGCTCGACGACCTTGCCGGCACCCTCCAGATCGGCGAGCACCTGGTCGTACCGCTCGGAGGGCACCCGCAGGACGACCCGCGTGCGCTCGTGGTCGTGCCCGTCACGGGTGGTGGTCTCGTCGCCGACGTAGCCGCCGGCGCTCTCGGCCGCCGTGCGGGCGTCGTCCAGTGCCCCGGGAACGTCCTTGACCACGACGGTCAGCGAGGCGGTACGGATGATGCTGTTCACGGTCACCTTGGGCGGGGCGGCCGTCTTGCGGCCGTTCGACGCCCCGCTGCCCGCCGCCCCCGAGTCCGCCCGCTCCGCGGGAGCGGCGTTCGCGTCCCCGGCGCTCCGCGCGACCGCCTTGTCGCTCGAGCTCCCCGCGTCGTCGGCGGCGCCGCACCCGGCCAGCGCGAGCGAGGCGACGAGGAACATCCCCGCCATGACCCGGCCGGCACGCACCGGCGACACGGACGAGGCGGACGGCGTGGACGAGACGGGCCGGACGGGTGACATGGGCCGGACCGGACGTCCGGAACTGTGTGTGCGCATGTGGGCCTACCCCCAGGGTGGTGACGACTGACGGTTCTTCGACGCCGGAGGGGTGCGGGACGTTGGCGGGTTCCGGTCCCGATGCGGTCACGGTCGGGACTCGAAGGGGCCGCATGGCCCTGGCGGGAGGGCCGGTGGGGTCTGAGAGGGTGGAGTCATGAGCGCATCGGGTACGGGGCACGTCGTCGTCATCGGGGCCGGCATCGCCGGGCTGGCCGCCGCGCACCGATTGCTCGGGCGCGGCGCACGCGTGACCGTCGTCGAGGCCTCGGACCGGGTCGGCGGCAAGCTGCTTCCCGGCGAGATCGCGAGCGTCCGGGTCGACCTGGGCGCCGAGTCCATGCTGGCGCGCCGCCCGGAGGCGGTGGACCTGGCGCGGGAGGTGGGCCTGGCCGACAGCCTGCGGCCGCCGGCCACCGCCACGGCCTCGATCTGGACCCGGGGTGCGTTGCGCCCGATGCCCAAGGGCCATGTGATGGGCGTACCGGGCACCTCCGCCGCCCTGGCCGGTGTCCTGTCGGACGAGGGCCTCGCCCGCATCGAGCGCGACGCCGAACTGCCCCGTACCGAGGTCGGCGACGACGTGGCCGTCGGGGAGTACGTGGCGGCCCGTCTCGGCCGCGAGGTCGTCGACCGTCTGGTCGAGCCGCTCCTGGGCGGCGTCTACGCGGGCGACGCGTACCGCATCTCGATGCGCTCCGCCGTCCCGCAGCTCTTCCAGGCCGCGCGGACCCACGACTCGCTGACGGAGGCGGTCCGGGAGATCCAGGCCAAGGCGGCCGCGAGCGGGCAGACCGGGCCGGTCTTCATGGGCATCGAGGGCGGCGTGGGCCGGCTGCCGCTCGCCGTGGCGCGTTCGGTCGCGGCCCGCGGCGGCGAGATCCTCACCGGCACACCGGTGACGGAACTGCGCCGGACGGCGCCCACGGGCTGGCAGGTGGTCGCCGGTGAGCGCGTCCTGCGTGCCGACGCGGTGGTCGTCGCCGTCCCCGCCCCGGTCGCGGCCGCGCTGCTGGGCGCCGAGTCGCCCGCGGCCGCCGCCGAACTCCGCACGGTCGAGTACGCCTCCATGGCCCTGGTCACCCTCGCCTACCGCCGGACCGGCGTCTCCCTGCCCGAGGGCAGCGGCTTCCTGGTGCCGCCGGTCGACGGCCGCACGATCAAGGCGTCGACCTTCGCCTCCCGCAAATGGGGCTGGATCGCCGACGAGGACCCGGACGTGCTGGTGCTGCGCACCTCCGTGGGACGGTACGGCGAGACGGAGATCCTGGAGCGGGAGGACGCCCACCTCGTCGACGTCTCCCGGCACGACCTGCGCGAGGCCACCGGCCTGGACGCCGAGCCGCTCCGGACCCGCGTCACCCGCTGGGACGACGGCCTGCCGCAGTACCCGGTCGGCCACCACGCGCGCGTGGCCCGCATCCGTGACGAGGTCGCCAAGCTGCCGGGCCTCGCGGTGTGCGGCGCGCAGTACGACGGCGTCGGCATCCCGGCCTGCATCGCGAGCGCGTACGCCGCGGTGGACCGGCTGGGCGGAGACACGCGCGGTGTGCAGGAGCTCACCGCGAACCCGGTGCAGAGTCTGCACGGCGGAGCAGGAGAATAGGAACCATGAGTGACGACGCCCCCACCACCGAGTCCGGCAGGGTCCCGAACAAGGGCAAGCTGGCCAAGGACCTGAACGAGGTCATCCGCTACACCCTGTGGTCGGTCTTCAAGCTGAAGGACGTGCTCCCCGAGGACCGCACCGGCTACGCCGACGAGGTCCAGGAGCTGTTCGACCAGCTCGCCGCCAAGGACGTGACGATCCGCGGCACCTACGACGTCTCGGGGCTGCGCGCCGACGCCGACGTCATGATCTGGTGGCACGCCGAGACCAGCGACCAGCTGCAGGAGGCGTACAACCTCTTCCGCCGCACGAAGCTGGGCCGCGCCCTGGAGCCGGTCTGGTCGAACATGGCGCTGCACCGGCCCGCCGAGTTCAACCGCTCGCACATCCCGGCGTTCCTCGCCGACGAGACGCCGCGCAACTACGTCAGCGTCTACCCCTTCGTGCGCTCCTACGACTGGTACCTGCTGCCCGACGAGGACCGTCGCCGCATGCTCGCCGACCACGGCAAGATGGCCCGCGGCTACCCGGACGTGCGCGCCAACACGGTCGCCTCGTTCTCCCTGGGGGACTACGAGTGGGTCCTGGCCTTCGAGGCCGACGAGCTCTACCGCATCGTCGACCTCATGCGCCACCTGCGCGCCTCCGAGGCCCGTATGCACGTCCGCGAGGAGGTCCCGTTCTTCACCGGCCGTCGCAAGGACGTCGCCGACCTGGTCGCGGGCCTCGCCTGACGGTCCCGGCACAACACGAGGCGGGCGCCCCCGAGAGGGGACGCCCGCCTTCATGTTTCCGCGCTCCGCGTCAGGTGGCCCGCCGTCCCTCGCCGCCCTTGCCGCCCTTCGTGTTCCGGGCACGGCTGTCGGGTGCCTGCGGCACCGGCTCCCGGTGCGGGGCGCACCCGGCGTTGCGCTCGGGCAGCCGGCCCTCCAGCAGATAGGCGTCGAGATAGCCGTTGACGCACTTGTTGGGGCCGCCCGCGATCCCATGGGTACCGGCGCCGTTCTCGGTCACCAGCACCGAGCCCCCCAGCCGTCGCTGCAGCTCCTCGGCACCCTCGTGCGGCGTCGCCGCATCCCGCTCGGCGGCGAGGATCAGCGTCGGCGGCAGCTCGCCCGGCAGGGCCCGTACGTCGAGCGGCTTCTGCCGGGGCGCGGACCAGTACGCGCACGGCAGGTTCATCCACACGTTGTCCCAGGTCTCGAACGGGGCGACCCGCGCGAGACGGGTGTTGTCACGGTCCCAGGTGCGCCAGTCGGTCGGCCAGGGCGCGTCGTTGCACTCCACGGCCGTGTAGACCGCGTTGCCGTTCTCCTGCTCGGCGGCGGCCTCCGGATGCGGTCCCGCCACCTGGATCAGCGGCTTCGGGTCACCCTTCAGATAGGCGGACAGCGCCAGCGCGCGCTGCGGCCAGTAGTCGTCGTAGTACCCGGCCTGCAGGAACGCGCCCTGCAGTTGGGCGGGCCCCACCGTGCCGCCCGCGGGCGAGGCGGCGAGCCGGGCCCGCGCCCTGTCGTAGGAGCGCTGCACCTCCTGGGGGGTGCGGCCCAGCTCGTACACCTTGTCGTACCGGGCCGTCCACGCGCGGAAGTCCGCCCAGCGGCCCTCGAACGCGGCCGACTGGTCGAGGTTGTTCCGGTACCAGATCTTCTCGGGGGCGGGGTTCACCGCCGAGTCGAAGACCATCCGGCGTACGTGCGAGGGGAACAGCGTCGCGTACAGGGCGCCGAAGTACGTCCCGTACGAGGCACCCATGAAGGTCAGCTTCCGCTCGCCGAGCGCGGCGCGCAGCACGTCCAGGTCGCGGGCGTTGTCGAGCGAGGTGTAGTGGCGCAGGGCGGAGCCCGAACGCCGGGCGCAGCCGCGGGCGTACGCCTTCGCCTCCGCGATCCGCGCCTTCTTGAACGCCTCCGAGGGGACGGCCGGGGACTGCAGGAGCGGCTTCGGCGGGTGCTCGGGGTCCCGGCAGGACAGCGGCGCCGACCGGCCGACACCGCGCGGGGCGTAGCCGACGAGGTCGTAGGCGCCTCCGATCCGCTTCCACTCGGGCAGGTAGCCGATCAGCGGGAAGAACATGCCGGAGGCGCCGGGACCGCCGGGGTTGTAGACGAGGGCGCCCTGGCGCGGCACCCTGTGCTTCGCGTTGTGCGGGTCCTTGCCGGTGGCCCTGATGCGGCTGACGGTCAGTCTGATCCGTTTGCCGTCGGGGAGGGCGTAGTCGAGGGGCACGGTGACCGTGCCGCACCGCAGGCTGGAGGGCAGATGCTCCTCCTTGGGGCACGCGCCGAAGCGGATGCCCGCGGCGGCGGCGCGCCGGGCGGCGACGACGGTGCCCCGCGCCTCGGCGGAGCCGACCGCTCCGGGCCAGGCCGGGGCGCTGCCCGCCGGAGCGGCGACGAGGCCGGTCAGGAGCAAGGACCCGGCGGTTCCGTGGAGGACGGCAGCTCTCATCGCGAATCCCTTCGGCGCACGGCAGCGACAGAAGGATGCTTCGTTCGGCGGCGGGCGAAGTAAAGCACCGCCTGCCGGTGTCGGCGCCAATGACCCCGATGCGCCCCCCCGGGCGCGCACTTCACCCCCCGGCTCGCCCTCGGCCGGTGAGCCTCCCGTCAGGCCGTGTTGCGGTCCCGGTGGGCCAGGGCCGCCCGCAGTTCCGGCTCGCCGATCGCGCGGATGCCGCGTACGGCGACGGACGTGAGGTACGTACGGTCGTCACCGGACGCGTCGGAGTGCCCGGCCAGGGTGCCGAGCAGCCGCTGCCCGGCGGGGGAGGCCCAGCGGGTGCAGGGGTGCACCTCGATCCGGGCTATGGCGAGACAGCTCACCGTCAGGATGAGCGGGAGCAGGAACCAGACGGCCACCGGGACGTCGCTGCCCGGGGTCTGACCCGGCAGCAGCAGGGCGGTGGCGCCCAGGACGAGGACGGCGGCAGCGGCGGCCCGGACCTGTCGGACGGCCCCCGCGACGGTGGTACGGGCTCCGTCGGGGACGGCGAGGCCGGCGGCGACCAGGCGGTCCGCGAGACGGCGTACCGAGTCGGCGGCCGCGGTGGCCGCGCGCAGCGGTGCTATCCGGGACTGGCCCTCGGGGCCGATGGCTCCGATGACCGAACGCTCCATGTCGTCGCGCCCGCGCGGGTCGACGACCGTGGCCCAGCCCGTGTGCGCGAGCAGCAGGCGGCGCTGACGGGCCATCGACACCAGGGTCAGGTCGGCCACCCGGGCCGGGCCGCCGGACAGGAACGCGGCTTCGTACAGCGTGAGATCGTGCCCGCGCCCGGCGTCGGCGTCGAGTTCGGCCGCGTGGACCGCGGCCAGGCACAGGCGGGCGCAGGAGACACCGGCGGCCACCCAGGCCAGGAGCAGGAGAAGAACCCAGAACATGGCGTTTTTCTATGCGACGGGCCGGGTGGGCGCCATGCTCCACCCACTATGTGGGACGGAGCCGTTGCCGGTATGTGACATTCCGTTTTCTCGGGTGCGGTGATGCGGTGGTGCGACGGGACGGGCGGTGCGACGGGGCGGGTGCCGCGGCGGGTCCGGCACGGTGCGGCGGCGGGCACCCGTTCGGCACGCCGTTCAGCGGCGCAGCAGTGTCCTGCGGGTGGCGCGGGCCAGTCGGGCCAGGGGGTGCCCCGGGAGCGGGGCCGGGCCGGACCGCTCCAGCCACCAGTCGCGCAACCGCCGCGTCCGGGCGCCTTCCGGGAGCCCCGCGAGCAGAAGGTGTTCGGCGAAGTCCAGGGCGTCGCGGCGGTAGCCGCCGGTCATGGGCCGCCGCTGCGCGTACGCGAGGAACGCGGGGCGGTAGCCGTCGGCCAGGATCTCCGGCAGCTCCGGGGCCACCTTCGCCACGACGTCGGCCCGCTTGGCGGCGAGGGCGCGTGCCTGCACCCCGAGGCGGGTGCGGTCGAAGCCCTCGGGAGCGGGGGTCCCGGCGACGAGCGCGGACAGCAGAGCGGCCTGCGCCAGCGCCACGCGCTGCCGAGGGGCACTCCCGGTGCCGGCGCGCGGGTCAGTGCCGGGCGTCCCGCCCGGCACTGACCCGGCGTCGTCCGGTGTCCGGGACGCCGGTGCGGTGGTCGGGGGAGCGGCCGGAGGGCCGCCCGGGTCCGGGGCCGGTGCGGCGCCCGTCTCCCCGGCGGCCGTCGGAGAGACGCCCCGGCCGCCCGCCGGGGCGGGCGTACCGTGCCCGGCCGCCCGGGCCGTGGCCCCCGCCTTCTCCAGCGTCCCCCGGATCGCGGTCAGCTCCCGCTCCAGTTCGGCCGGTTCGGGGAAGTTCTCGTCCCGTTCCAGGAGGACCCCCGGCGGGGTCACCCGGGACGCGAGGTCGGCGAGGATGTCGAGCACGGGCTGTGCGACGGGATGGGCGTGACTGTCGTGCCATACGCCGTCACGCTCGAAGCCTCCGGCGACGTGGACGTACGCGATCGCCTCGACGGGCAGTTCGCCGAGCGCCTTGGCGGGGTCCTCGCCGCGGTTGACGTGGTTGGTGTGCAGGTTGGCCACGTCGATGAGCAGCCGGACGCCGGTGCGGTCGACCAGGTCGTAGAGGAACTGACCCTCGGTCATCTCCTCGCCGGGCCAGGAGATCAGCGCGGCGATGTTCTCCACGGCGAGGGGGACGGGCAGCGCGGCCTGGGCCGCGCGGACGTTCTCGCACAGGACGTGCAGCGCGTCCCGGGTGCGCGGGACCGGCAGCAGGTGCCCGGCCTCCAGCTGCGGTGACGCGGTGAGCGGGCCGCCCGCCCGGACGAACGCGATGTGTTCCGTGACGAGCGGGGAGCCCAGCGCCTCGGCGCGCTCGGCGAGGGCAGTCAGCCGCGTCTCGTCGGGCCGGTCCGCGCCGCCGAGGCCCAGGGAGACCCCGTGCGGCACCACCGTGACGCCCCGCTCGCGCAGCCGCAGCAGGGACGCCGGGAGGTGGCCGGGGCACACGTTCTCCGCGACCGCCTCCACCCAGTCGATGCCGGGCATGTTCTCCACGGCCTCGGCGATCTCGGGCCGCCATCCGATTCCCGTGCCCAGTCGTATCGGCTCGCGCATGTCCCCTCCTCCGTCACGGCCTCGGCCGCGCCTGCCCGTGCGTCGCTCCCCACGACGGCCGGTGCCCCGGCGTGACCAGGTCATGGCCCCGGGAGCCGGGAGCGAACCCACCGGGGCGGACGTTCAGAGCAACATTTGAGGTTTCGGCGCCGGGTCCGGGGCCGGGCCGGCCCCGGGGCCTCGCGGTGCCGGGCCCGCCGGGTGCGACCACCGGGGCCGGTCAGACGGCGAAGAGCAGACCGGCGCTGACGAGGACGAGCACGGCGGTGGCGAAGTGGATGCCGAAGGCGACGGCCTTCGTACCGCCGTGGCGCAGCACGATCATCGTGTCGCCGAGCGGTATCAGGGCCACGGTCAGCATGAACCAGGCCTCGGCGCCGGCACCGGCGAAGGCCAGCAGGGCCAGGGCCATGACCCCGAGGGTGGTGTCGCGCAACCCCTTGATCTCCAGGTAGGCGGCGTCGCCGTCCTGCTTGGCCGGGACCCCGTAACCGGCGGCGGCCGCCCGCGGCCGGACCAGGAACCGTGCACCGATGAACAGGACGAGGAGGTCGAGCGCGATGGCCAGTCCGTAAGCCGTGTGGGTGAGCATGTCGGATCTCCTTACTAGCGGCGCTAGGAATAGGAGCGAAGCTAGCATAGCGTCGACATGAACGCTAGCAATGCTAGAATCATGGTCATGTCGATCCAGACGCGCCGAGAGCGCGAGCGGGCGGAGCGCGAGCGGCTGATCGTGACGGCCGCCCGCGAACTGGCCGAGAGCGAGGGCTGGGACGCGGTGACGACGCGTCGGCTGGCCGCCGAGATCGAGTACAGCCAGCCGGTGCTCTACAGCCACTTCGAGAGCAAGGACGCCATCGTGGCGGCGGTCGCGGTCCAGGGCTTCGCCGAACTGGCGCGGGAGCTGCGGGCCGCGCGCACGGCGACAGTCGGCCCGGCCGAGGCACTGGCCGCCGTCGGCGCGGCCTACGCCGACTTCGGCGGGCGCCGCCCCGCGCTGTACGACGCGATGTTCACGCATGCCGTCGACCTGTCCTCCGCGACCTCGCAGGCGCCGTCCGCCCTGCGGGGCGCGTTCGGTGAACTGCCGACGGCGATCCTGCCGCCGGCCGGGGGTGACGACCCGGCGCTCGCCGAGACCTTCTGGGGCGGTCTGCACGGTCTGGTCACGCTGACGCGCAGCGGACGGCTGCCCCGCGCGGGGCACGACCGGCGGTTGTCCCTGCTGATCGGCCATTTCGCGCCACGACGGTGAACGAGGGGCCGGGGTTGGCCGGAAAGCCCTCCCGCGTCCGTCGTTCGGGGGCTGGCAATGCCAACTTCCGTTTCCCTAGGATGGTTTGCCGGTCGGGCCGGTCGGGCCGGCCGACACCGATCTGGGGGAACGATGCAGCCTGGCGAGCAGTTGTCCACGTCGATCGACGCCACGGTGCCCACGGCCGCGCGCATGTACGACCACTACCTCGGCGGCAAGGACAACTACGCCGCCGACCGGGCGGCCTGCGAAGAGCTGGACAAGGTCGTGCCGAGCACGCGGGCGCTCGCGCTGAACAACCGGCGTTTCCTCCAGCGGGTGGTCCGGACGCTCGCGGACGGATACGGGATCCGGCAGTTCCTCGACCACGGATCCGGCCTGCCCACGCAGAACAACGTGCACCAGGTCGCCCAGGCGATCGACGAGACCTCACGGGTGGTCTACGTCGACAGCGACCCGATGGTGCTGGTGCACGGCAGGGCCCTGCTGGACCAGAACGAGCGGACCGCCGTCATCCACGCCGACCTGCGGCACACGGAGGAGATCTTCTCCCACCCCGACACCCGGCGGCTGATCGACCTCTCGCAGCCGGTGGCCGTGCTGTTCAACTCGGTGTTCCACTGCATCCCGGACAGCGAGACCGACGGTCCCGTCCCCGTGATCCGCCGCGTCGCCGAACGGCTGGCGCCCGGCAGCTTCATGGTGATGTGCCAGCTGGTCAGCGAGGACGCCGAGGTCCGTGACTTCGTCACCGGCTTCATGGACACCGCGACGCAGGGGCACTGGGGCCGGGTCCGCCAGGAGAAGGACGTGGAGCAGTTCTTCGACGGCATGGACATCCTCGAGCCGGGACTCGTCGAGGTGTCCACCTGGCGTCCGGACACCGACGTCGTGCCGCGCCAGCTCACGCAGGAGTGGATCGAGTTCGGCGGGGTCGGACGGATCCGTTAGGGGGCCGTTCGCCACGGACCGGAACCGATCCGGGCGATGTGCTCCGCTCCGTCAGCGGGACGCGCTGTAGCGCTGTTCCACCGTGTCGCGCAGCAGCGCCAGCGACGCGCGAGGGCTGAGCGCCTCGTCGGCGAGCCGGTCCAGTACCACCCGGTACTCCTCCGTCTCGTCGCGGTCCTCCAGGAAGTTGGCGCTCCTGATGTGCTCCAGATAGACGATGTCGGGCAGTTCGACACCGCCGAAGCGCAGATACGTGACGGGGATGGCCGGCGCCGAGGCGTTCGTGACGTCCAACGGCACGACCTGCACGATCACATGGGGACGCTGGGCCATCTCGATGAGGTGCTCCAGCTGGGCGCGCATCACCTCGCGGCTGCCCAGGACGCGCAGCAGCACGGACTCGTCGACGACGGCCCACAGGTGAGGGGCGTCCACCCGGTTCAGCAGTTCCCGTCGGCGCATGCGCAGTTCGACCCGGCGCTGCACCTCGGCGGCGGGCGCCGTGGGCAGCCCGCGTTCCACCACGGCCCGGGTGTAGTCGGGGGTCTGCAACAGGCCCGGGACGTACTGGATCTCGAAGGTGCGGATGGTGGTGGCCGCCTCCTGGAGTCCGACCAGCCGGTCGAACCACTCGGGCATCAGCCGCTTGTCGTAGCGCTGCCACCATCCCGGCTCGCCCGCCCGCTTGAGCAGTCTGAGCAGGACCGAGACCTCGTAGTCCTCGGTCCCGTACAGTTCGAGCAGGGCGCGGACGTCGCCCTCCGTGGGCGGCCGACGGCCCTTGCCCGCCTCCATGCGCGACAGCTTCGCCGCACTGAACCCCAGGGAGCGCGCCGCCTGTTCCTGCGAGAGCCCCGCGTCCTCGCGGGCGCCCGCCAGCTGCACGCCGACCAGCATCTTCAGCAGAGTGGGAGCGGGCTCCTCCCGGCTCAGATACGGTTCGAGGCGGGAGGCGCGGGGTGACTCGACGGACATCCTGACTCCCTGTCGACCGGCAGAAGGCACCCAAAATTATCGCACTGCTCCGGACCCTGCCGCAGCGGGAGAGGGAAGTGGGCAACCACCCTTCCGTTTCAACGGAGTTCGGGGCGCCGGAGAGCGCCGCGGACCGGCCGGAACGCCGGGTCTCAGAGCAGGTGGTCGAACTCCCCGTCCTTCGCCCCGGCCAGGAACGCGGCCACTTCCGCCGGGGTGTAGACGAGGGCGGGACCGTCGGGGTCGCGGGAGTTGCGCAGCGCGATGCCGCCGTCGCCCAGGGAGGCCACCTCGACGCAGTTGCCCTCGGCATTGCTGTGCCCGCTCTTGATCCAGGAGGCGCCCAGCGAGCTGGCCCGCACTCCGTTCGGCACTGATGGCACCAACGCACTCTCCTTGCTGACGTTCCACCAGGTGTGAGCCCGGCCGGTCGCCCGGTCACGGGCTTCGGGCCGGACCTCACGTGGCCCATGCCTCTCTCCGTCTTCGTGCAATTTCTCGTGCAATTGCACGAAGACGCTGTCAGCGTGGATAATAGCCGTGGCGTCAACCTCGTTGCCAGAGGCCTGTGCTGACGTCGGTTCAGCCGCTTCCCCCGGGGAGCGTGATCGTCCGGGACGGGCCGGTGGCCCCCCGCGCACCTGTCACTGTCCGACGCCTCCGGAGGGAGCGGAAATGGCAACACCACTCGGAAACCTGGAACGCGTGTCGTGGGACGGGATCAAGGACTCCAAGGGATCGGCGGAGGCCATCCCCTTCCTGCTCAACACCGTCGCCTGGGGTGACGCGGCCACGGCCAGGGCGGCGCTGCAGGACCTGCGGGAACGAATCTGCCAGTTCGGATTCGTCGTGGAGCAGGCGACGGCCGCGACCGTCCCCTTCCTCTGGGAACTCGCCGAACTCCCCCAGGTCACCTGCCGCGTTCAGATCATCCAGCTCCTGAGAGACATCGCGGAGGCCCGGCAGTGGGAACGCACGGCCGCCGCCTACCCCAAACTCCTCAACCGCCGTGAGAACTGGGTGGGCTGGGAGCGCGAAGCCCGTCAGGCCGTGCGCGACCACCGCGGCACGCTCAAGCACCTGCTCGCCGAACCGGACACCGAACTCGTCCGGGTCACCGCGGAACTGGCCACCACGCTGGCCGACTGAGGCGGCCCGCCGTCAGTCCGACGTATCCGGGGAGCGCTTCGCCAGGGCGCCGACGCGGTCGTGCCCCTCGACGGCGACGGTCAGTCCGGGAGCGATCTCCGTGAACCCCGCGTCACGGACCAACGGAATCTCGGAGACACTGAGTTCACGCCAGTGGGCCGGGTCGGCGGTGCGCACGGAGAGGGCGAAGCCCGCCTCGCGCCAGGCGATCCGCTCCTTCTCCGACAGCTCCCACCAGGCCAGTTGGGCCCCATGGCCCGTCTGCGCCATCGTCTTGCCGGCCGACATGTCGAGTTCCGGGTTCAGCCACAGCACGGGCGCCGCCGGATCGGCCGGTGCGGGCGGCTCCGGATCGTCGAGATCCGTGCCGGACACCTGGAGCCGGGCCAGGTCCTTCGGCCAGCCGTCCAGCGGCACCGGCGGGAAGACCCGTACCTCCGCGGACCGACCGGTCACGGTGATACCGGGCAGCGCCTCGGCCCGCCGCCACTCGGCCCCCCGCGCCCGCCGCACGACCTTGCGGATCCGGGCGTCCTGCCAGTCCCGCATCGCCTGCGCCCAGACGCCGTCCCCGAGCGAACGTTCGTCGCTCAGGATCGTCAGCACGGCCCGCGCGGAGGTCTCCAGCGCATCGGTGCGCGCCGGGGGCGCGTCCTTCTCGATGTGCACCACCAGCGGCAGCACGAACTGCCGTGCCGTGTCGCGCTCGGTGGGCTCGTCGCGGAACGGGTCGGCGTCGGCGGGGGTCGGGTCGTCGCTGCTCACGCCCCCAGTCTGCCAGGCGGAAGATCCGTTCCGGACGGACGGTCCGGCTCCGGTGACGCCCGTCCCGCCCGCCGGCGTCCGTCCCGCGGACCGACGCCGGTCGGCGCGACGGCGTTCGTCCTGCCGCCGGCATCCGCTCCGGTCAGCCCGAACACGCGGTGCGCTGTGCCTCCTGCCAGTCGCAGACGGGGCACAGAGTGATCCCCTTGTGCGACTCCGGGTACTCGGTCGGCTCACGGCACAGCACACACTCCGCGTACGGCGGCCCGCCCCGCCCCGCCGCGCCGAGGGCTTCGCCGGACTCCCGGGCCGGCGCTTCCGTGCCGGTCGCGCCACAGTCGTCGTTCATGCCCCCAGCCTACGAGGAGCGGCGGACCGGACCCGGCCGAGGACCCGTCGCACGACGGCGCCCGGGGTCCGCCCCCCGCCGCGCGCTCAGCCGGCCGGGTCGAGCAGGCCGGCGCCGCGGGACGCGACCTGTTGTCCGATCCGGTGCAGGACCTCGGCGGCCGGCCGGGGATCGAGACGGCGTCCGTCGCGCAGGCGCAGGGCGACCAGACCGGCGGACGCCTCCCGGGGGCCGATCACCGCCTGGTACGGAACCAGGCGGGCGGCGCGCACCCGGGCGCCCAGGGTGCCCGCGTCCGGGGCGGCGAGCTCGGCCCGCAGACCCTGGTCGCGGCAGCGGCGCACCAGCTGATGTGCCTGCTCGGTCTCGGCCTCGGAGACCGGCAGGACCGCCACCTGGGTGGGGGCGAGCCAGGCCGGGAAGGCTCCCCCGTGCACCTCGATGAGATGGGCGACGGCCCGTTCCAGACTGCCGATCACGCTGCGGTGCACCATGACCGGCCGGTGTCCGCCGCCGTCGGCGCCGACGTAGTGCAGACCGAAGCGCTCGGGCTGGTGGAAGTCGACCTGGACGGTGGAGAGGGTGGACTCGCGTCCCGCCGGATCGGCGATCTGGACGTCGATCTTGGGCCCGTAGAACGCGGCCTCGCCCTCGACGGCCTCGTACGCCAGGCCGGAACCGTCGAGGACCTCGCGCAGCAGCGCGGCCGATCTGCGCCACAGCTCCGGATCGGCCACGTACTTCCCTCCCGGGCCCGGCAGCGACAGCCGGTAGCGGGACGCCTCGATGCCCATGGCGTCGTACGCGGCACGGATCAGTCCGAGGGCGGCCGAAGCCTCTTCGGCGACCTGGTCCGGGGTGCAGAAGACGTGCGCGTCGTTGAGCTGGATGGCGCACACCCGGGTCAGGCCGCCCAGCACACCCGACAGCTCGGAGCGGTACATGGCGCCCAACTCGGCCATCCGCAGCGGCAGTTCGCGGTAGCTGTGGGGACGGGATCGATAGATCAGTGCGTGGTGGGGGCACAGGCTCGGGCGCAACAGCACCTGTTCTCCGCCGAGTTCCATCGGCGGGAACATGTCGTCACCGTAGTGCGACCAGTGCCCGGAGATCTCGTACAGCTCCTTCTTGCCCAGCACCGGTGAGTACACGTGCCGGTAGCCCGCCCGACGTTCGGCGTCACGGACGTACTCCTCCAGGGCGTGCCGCACGGCGGCGCCGTCCGGCAGCCAGTACGGAAGTCCGGCGCCCATCAGGGGATCGGTGTCGAACAGGCCGAGTTCACGGCCGAGTCGGCGGTGGTCGTTCATGGCGGTCTCCTCGCTCGTGGAGGGCGAGTGACCGCACGGCGAAGCCCCGGGGCACTCGCCCCGGGGCTTCGACTCGGATCAGCGGTCAGCGCGCCGGGACACTCTCCGGCGTCGTCGTGTTCATCGCGGCACGCTTCATGGCGACCACGCTAGCAACGGGTTCCGGGGCGGGCACGCGATTTGTGCGGGGGCACGTGCGGGGTCGCCCGGTGCGCTTCACCCAGCGGGCGCTTCCGGCTCCGCGCGCTCCTCCGCGTTCCCGGACCGGTCCGCTTCGTTCCCGGACTCGTCCACGCCCCCGAACCCGTCCGGATGTCCGGAGCCGTCCGGTCCCTCCGGCTCCATCGGCACCCTGGGCTCACCCAGGATTCCGAACGTGTCCGGGATGCCGAGCCCGTCCGTGTCCGTGAACGCCTCCGGGAGACCGAGCGCGCCCAGCGTCCCGTCGAGCCGGTCCGGCGCGAGAGGAGGCTCGACGGGATCGACCCCGGGCTGCCGATCCACCGCGGGCGGCGCGTCCGCCGGCCGCTCCGGGTGGGGCTGAACCACTGGCGACTGTCCGGACTGGGCCCGTTCCAGGAAGCGCAGGAGTTCGACCGGGAAGGGCAGGACGAGGGTGGAGTTCTTCTCGGCGGCGACGGCCACCACCGTCTGCAGCAGGCGCAGTTGGAGCGCGGCCGGCTGTTCCGACATCACCTCGGCGGCCTGTGCCAGCTTCTTGGAGGCCTGGAGTTCCGCGTCCGCGTTGATGATCCGGGCACGCCGCTCGCGGTCGGCCTCGGCCTGGCGGGCCATGGACCGCTTCATCGTCTCCGGCAGCGACACGTCCTTGATCTCGACCCGGTCGATCTGCACGCCCCAGCCGATCGCCGGGCTGTCGATCATCAACTCCATCCCCTGGTTGAGCATTTCGCGGTTGGAGAGCAGGTCGTCCAGGTCGCTCTTGCCGATGATCGAGCGCAGCGAGGTCTGTGCCATCTGGGAGACCGCGAAGCGGTAGTCCTCGACCTGGATGACCGCGTTCGCCGCGTCCACCACCTTGAAGTAGACGACCGCGTCCACCCTGACCGTGACGTTGTCCCGGGTGATGCCTTCCTGGGCCGGCACGGACAGGGTCACGATCTGCATGTTGACTTTGCGCAGCCGGTCCACGAACGGCACGATCATGGTGAAGCCGGGGTGGCGGACCTCTCCCGCGAGCCGTCCGAGACGGAGGACGACTCCGCGTTCGTACTGTTTGATGACCCGGGCGCTGGCCGCGACGTAGACCAGGGAGGCGGACCCGGCCGCCACGATCCCCACGATGACTTCCTGGATCATGACGACCCCCTTCCGGGGTGCCCGTTCTGCCCGACATCTCCACTTTACGTCGTGGGGGTGCGGTTGTTGCCGGGTCCGCCCGCTCGGAAGCGGGCGGACGGAGTGCCTGGAAGCAGGGGGTGCCCGGAAGGGAGGTCCTAGGCTCCCCGGCTCTCCACCAGCCCCTTCGCGTCGCGGGCGAGGGCGGTCAGACGGGAGATCGCACGGAAGTACTTCTTGCGGTAGCCGCCGTTCAGCATCTCCTCGCTGAACAGCCGGTCGAAGGGCATTCCGGAGGCGAGGACCGGCACCTCGCGGTCGTACAGCCGGTCGGCGAGCACGACGAGCCGCAGCGCCGTCGACTGGTCCGGGACGGGCTGGACATCGGTGAGGCAGACCGCCTCGACCCCGTCGGTCAGGGCGCCGTACCGGCTGGGGTGGACGCGGGCGAGGTGGTCGAGCAGGTGCGGGAAGTCGTCCAGGGACGCGCCGGCGGTCGCGTACGCGGCCTTGGTGACCTGCTCGTCGGAGAACGGGGCGGGCGCCTCGGGCAGCCCGCGGTGGCGGTAGTCCTCGCCGTCGATGCGCAGTGGACGGAAGCGCGCGGACAGGCCCTGGATCTCCCGCAGGAAGTCGGCGGCGGCGAACCGGCCCTCGCCGAGCTTGCCCGGAAGTGTGTTCGAGGTGGCGGCGAGCGCCACGCCCGCGTCGACCAGTTTGCCGAGCAGGGTCGAGACGAGGACGGTGTCCCCCGGGTCGTCGAGCTCGAACTCGTCGATGCACAGGAGGCGGTGCCCGGAGAGGGTCTGCACGGTCTTCTGGAAGCCGAGCGCGCCGACCAGGTTCGTCAGCTCCACGAAGGTGCCGAACGCCTTGAGCGAGGGCTCCGCGGGGGTCGCGTGCCACAGGGAGGCGAGCAGGTGGGTCTTGCCGACGCCGTAGCCGCCGTCCAGGTAGACACCGCGGGGGCCGGCCGGCGTCTTCGGGACCTTGCCGCGCCCGAACAGCCTCCGCTTGGGCGTACCCACGGCGTGCGCCCCGCCGAGTCCCGCGGCGAACCCCTCGAGGATGCCCACGGCCTCGGTCTGGCTGGGCTGGTTCGGGTCCGGGATGTACGTGGCGAAGCGGACCGAGTCGAAGCGCGGCGGCGGCACCATCTCGGCGACGAGCCGGTCGGCGGGGACGTGCGGCTCGCGGGCGCACAGGGACAGCGGGGCCGCTTCGGCTATCGGGTCGATCGCGGAGGCGGTGGAGGTGGACGACACGGTTCCCCACTCTATGCGCCGTGCCACACTGCACGTCATGCGACGCCTGTTCCCTGTGACCTATGAAACAGCTGACCAGCCCTCCGTCGGGGCCCCCGGGACGGATGGGGCGGGGCGCGAGTGGGAGCTCGGGGAACTGGCCGAGGCGTACGCCTACCCCGTGGTCCAGGGGCCCTGGCTGCGGGCCAACATGGTGTCCACGCTCGACGGCGCCGCCCAGCACGACGGGCGCTCGCAGCCCATCTCGAACGCCACCGACATGAGGATCTTCGGTGTCCTCAGGGGGCTCGCGGACGTCGTGGTCGCCGGCGCGGAGACGGTGCGGCAGGAGGGCTACCGGCCGGCACGCGCGCGTGAGGCCTTCGCGGCCCTGCGGGAGGCCGCCGGGCAGGGCCCCGCGCCCGCGATCGCGGTGGTCACGGCGAGCCTCGACCTGGACTTCTCGCTGCCGCTGTTCACCTCGCCCCTGGTGCCCACGCTGGTGCTGACCGGTGCCGCGGCGCCCGCGGACCGGATCGCCGAGGCCGAGCGGGCGGGCGCGCGGGTGGTGATCGCCGGGGACGGCCGCGGGGTCGACCCCGCCCGTGCCGTACGCGCCCTGGGCGGCCTCGGGCACACCCGGCTGCTGACCGAGGGCGGGCCCAGGCTGCTCGGCCAGTTCATCGCGGCCGGCGTCCTGGACGAGATGTGCGTGACGCTGTCCCCGATGCTCGCCGCGGGCGACGCCCAGCGGATCGCCGGAGGGCCCTCGGTGCCGGTCCCGCAGCGGTTCGAACTGGTGTCCCTGCTGGAAGAGGCGGGGTTCCTGTACGGCCGATACCGTCGACCCGGCCAACGGTCGGAATAGTAGATTCCGTTTCTCTTCGGCCGGGCACACTAATTCGCGCAGTACCCGTGCTGTCACGGGGCAGGATGGTTTCCGCAGGGGGCCGGGACGGCCCACGGACGAGAAGGGCGCCTGTCGTGTTCACGAGCGTATTGATGATCGAGAAGGCCCTGACGTCCGCCGACGTGGAGTTCGTCACCACCTTGCACGGTGACGAGGCGGTCGCCTTCCACGTGCTGCTCCAGCCCCGGGGAGACCAGGCGGACCGGTTGCTGCGGGCCATCGACGACGTCGCGATGGGCGAGATCGACGAAGCGGCCCGCGAGGGCAGGACGCCGGAGGGTGAGGAGGCGGCCAGTCAGGGCGAGCGGGCGCTGGAGGTGTCGCTGCTGGCGCTGCGCGGGGCCGGCAGGACGGCCGAGGGCCGGCTGATCGAGGACCATCCCCTCGACGCGCTGAAGGGCCTGGTCGACCAGGTGGAGGCCGACGAGGTCATCGTGCTGACCGACCCCCACTACGTGGAGGAGTTCTTCCACCGTGACTGGGCCTCCCGGGCCCGCCACAAGGTGGGCGTTCCGGTCCTGAAGCTGTTCTCGCACAGCAAGGCGTGAGCGGGCCCGCTGTTCCCTCACGGGCGTGAGCGGGCTCCGGGGTCTCTCGCGGGGCGGGGTGCGAGCGGGCTCCGGGTCGCCTCGTAGGGCGGGGCATGAGCGGGCCCCAGGCTGCCTCGTAGAGCGGGGTGTGAGTGGCCCGAGACCGCTGCGTACGGCGGGGTATGAGCGGACCGGGAGGCACCTCGTACGGCGGGGCACGAGCGGGTCCGGGTTCCCGCCCCGGGGTGCCCCGGAGCGCCGCGTCCGCGTCCGCCGGTGTCCCTTGTGAGGCGCTGTCCGCCGTACCCAATAGGCTGGGCCCGCGTTCCCCTCGGGAGAGCGCGCCCACCTTCGTACCGGATCTTGGGGAGAAACACGCATGGCACCCGGCCTTCCTACCGCGATGGACCGACCGCACTTCATCGGCATCGGCGGCGCCGGGATGTCGGGCATCGCGAAGATCCTCGCCCAGCGCGGAGCCGTGGTGGCGGGCAGCGACGCCAAGGAGTCCGCCACCGCCGAGGCGCTGCGCGCGCTGGGCGCGACGGTCCACATCGGCCACGCGGCCGACCACCTCGCCCCGGACGCCACCTGCGTCGTGGTCTCCTCCGCGATCCGCGCCGACAACCCGGAGCTCGCCCGCGCGGCCGAGCTCGGCATCCCGGTCGTCCACCGCTCGGACGCCCTCGCCCGCCTGATGGACGGACTGCGCCCGATCGCGGTCGCCGGCACCCACGGCAAGACGACCACCACCTCGATGCTGGCGGTGTCCCTGTCGACGCTGGGCCTCGCCCCGTCGTACGCCATCGGCGGCGACCTCGACGCCCCCGGTTCGAACGCCCTGCACGGCGAGGGCGACATCTTCGTCGCCGAGGCCGACGAGTCCGACCGCAGCTTCCACAAGTACGCGCCCGAGGTCGCGATCATCCTCAACGTCGAACTCGACCACCACGCCAACTACGCGTCGATGGAAGAGATCTACGAGTCCTTCGAGACGTTCGTGGACCGCGTCGCCGAGGGCGGCACGCTGGTGATCTCGGCGGACCACGAGGGCGCCCGCGAACTGACCCGGCGCCTCGCCGGCCGTGCCGTGCGCGTGGTGACCTACGGCGACGCCGCCGACGCGGACGTGCGGGTGCTGTCCGTGGTCCCGCAGGGCCTGAAGAGCGAGGTGACGGTCCTGCTGGACGGCGCCGAGCTCACCTTCGCGGTGTCCGTCCCCGGCCGTCACTACGCGCACAACGCGGTGGCGGCGCTCGCCGCGGGCGTCGCCCTCGGCATCCCGGCGGCCGAGCTGGCCCCCGCGCTCGCCTCCTACACCGGCGTGAAGCGCCGCCTCCAGCTGAAGGGCGAGGCGGCCGGCGTCCAGGTCGTCGACTCCTACGCGCACCACCCGACCGAGATGACCGCCGACCTGGAGGCCATGCGGGCCGGGGCCTCGGGCCGCATCCTCGTGGTCTTCCAGCCGCACCTGTTCTCCCGCACCCAGGAGCTGGGCAGGGAGATGGGCGAGGCACTGTCCCTGGCGGACGCCTCGGTCGTCCTGGACATCTACCCGGCCCGCGAGGACCCGATCCCCGGTGTCACCAGCGAGCTGATCATCCAGGCCGCCCGGACCGCGGGCGCCGAGGTGACCCCGGTCCACGACAAGACCGAGGTCCCGTCCGTCGTCGCGGGAATGACGAAGCCCGGTGATCTCGTTCTCACCATGGGCGCGGGTGACGTGACGGATCTCGGACCGGAGATCCTCGCCCGCCTCGCCGAATGACCATGGCCCCCAGCGGGCCTCCTTGAGAGCGAGGGGTTGAGCTTCATGTCGTACGACATCGAAAAGCCGGACGAGCAGTGGCGCGCGGAGCTGACCCCGGCCGAGTACACGGTGCTGCGCAAGGCGGGCACCGAGCCCGCCTTCACCGGCGAGTACACCGACACCAAGGCGAAGGGCGTCTACTCCTGCCGCGCCTGCGGCGCCGAACTCTTCACCTCCACGGAGAAGTTCGAGTCGCACTGCGGCTGGCCGTCCTTCTACGACCCGAAGGACTCCGACGCCGTCGAGCTGATCCAGGACCGGTCGCACGGCATGGTGCGCACGGAGGTGCGCTGCGCCCGCTGCGGTTCGCACCTCGGCCACGTCTTCGACGGCGAGGGCTATCCGACGCCGACGGACCAGCGGTACTGCATCAACAGCATCTCGCTGCGGCTGACGCCGGACGAGGGCTGACCACGGAGAGCGTCCCCCCGGCCCACGGGCCGAGGGGGGCATCGACCGCATGACCGCAGCCGGGCGGGGGAACGATCCGCGGTCTGACCGAGGCGAGCCTCAAGCAGCCGGCCGGTGCCCGTTCCTTCGAACGCGGCCTCGGGTACCTCGACGCGGTGTCCGGAGTCGAGGTCGGTGACGGCTGGGTCACCGCGACCGTTCACGGCACCGAACGGTACGAGGTGGAACCGACCCTGGACGGTCCCGGAGGACTGGGCGGCGGGTGCGACTGCCCGTTCGGCCTGGAGGGCAACTCCTGCAAGCACCTGGTCGCCCTCGGCCTGAGCATGCTCGCCCGGCGGGAGAGCCTGCCGGGGCAGCGGAAGGCGGCCCGGGAGCGCGCGCGGGGTCTCGACGGATGGCTGTCCGCCCTGTCCAAGGACGAGTTGCTCGCCGTGCTGCGGGAACAGATCGAGAAGGACCGGCAGTTGCGGCGGCGCCTGGAACTGCGGGCCGCGAGCGTGCACGGGGACCTTGCCGCCGTCCGGGCCCGCATCCGCGATCTGCTCGACATCGGCCCCTTCGCGCAGTACGGCCACGTCGAGTACGCCGATGCCCGCGCCTATGCGGACCAGGCCGGACAGGCGGTCTCCGCGATCAGGACACTGATCGGTTCAGGCCGGGCCGCCGACGCGATCACCCTGGCACAGGAGGCGGTGCGGCTGTCGGCCGAGGCCGTGGGGAGCGTCGACGACTCGGACGGCCGGCTCGGGCAGACCGGCGCGGACCTCGCCGACGCCCACCTCGAAGCGTGCCGGGCGGCACCCCCCGACCCCGAAGAGCTCGCGCGCCGGCTGGTCGGCCATGTGCTCGGTGACGTCGACGACGGCCTGACGGACATCGACCCGATCGATTACGAGGATGCCCTCGGTGAAGAGGGAACGGCAGCCCTGCGCCAGTCGGCCGTCGAGGCGTGGCGCGGCAATCGTCGCGGCTGGGCGGAGAAGCACCTGATGGAGCGCGTGGCCAAGGCGGGAGGCGATGTCGACACGGTGATCGCCGTCCACGCGGCCGACCTCGCGCCGAACGGCCACACGCACCTGATCATCGCCCGCGAACTGGACACCGCCCGGCGCTGCGACGAGGCCCTGCACTGGGCGGAACGCGGCATCCGGGAATCCCGGGACCTCTCCGCCGTCGACACCGCCCTCGCCGACCAGGCACGTGCCGGCCGTCCGGCCGACGCGCTCGGCGTCTACCTGCGCCTGGCCGAGCCACTGACCACGCAGACCGGCAACACGGTCTACGGGCAGTTCGTCGCCCTGCTGCTGAACATCCGCGACTGCCACCGCCGCCCGGGCACGGAGGACGAGTTCGCCGCATACGTCACGGCCCTGCGCGCCGCCCGGAAACGCGAGCGGAACCTGCTGCGCCTGATGGACGAGCACGGCATGTGAACCGGACGGTGTCATCGGGCTGATCGCGTTGTCAGACCCCTCTGCCATCATCTCGCCATGTTCGACGACGCTTCGGTGGCCGGAGCCGACGACGCCAGGGCTTTCCCGACGCTCGATGAGAGGGGAAGCCCGATGGACCTCACAGCCCGGCTCATGCGCGCGCTGACCGATCCGGACTTCGCACTCGACGAGTGGGACGGGTACCCGGATCTGGCGCAGGTCTCCGACGAGGAGCTCGGCAGCCTGCTCGTGACGGCCTATCGGGTGGGCATCTCGGCCCCGCGTCCGATGGCGACGGCCCGCTTCGCGGTCGAGCGCGCGGCCGAGAAACGGCCGCCGCGCTATACGCCCGACGCGTGCCGCCGGATGTTCGAGGCACTCGCCGAAAAATGCGCGGAGCATGGCTGGGTGGACCTCAACAGAGGCCTGGACACGCTGGAGCGATGTACGGGGCCGCTGCCCGACCTGTCCGGACCGGCCCGCGCCCTGGTCGGGTTGTGGCTGGAGAAGGACACCGTGCGTCAGCCGTACGCGCTGCTCGCGGTCGCGGGGCTCGCCGGCGAGGGGACGCTGCGCGCGGCCGTGGAGCGACTGTCCCGCGATGTGGGCCCCATCCTGGCGGACGAGACCGCCGTCGTCGCCGGTCTCGGCCCGGCCGGACGGGCGTTGCTGTCCGCGATCACCCGGGACCACAGATTCCTCTCGACGCCTGCGCACGCATGGCACGCGTTGGCCGACATTCCCGCCTACGTGGCGTTCGCCCGTCGCGCGCTGGACGCGGCAGCCGACCGCACCGACGCGATCCGGGCGGGCGAGATCCCCTACCGGGCGGACAAGGCGTTCACCGAGCGCGAGATCACCACGCTCGGACAGGCCCTGCGGGTGGCGTTGCTGCGCGACGAGCCCTGGCTGCCGGAGCTGTTCGAGCGACTGCTGCCCGGCGTCGCCCTCGCCCCGACGACGGCGAGGACACTTCCGTCGCAAGCCCTGTTGTACGAGGTGGTGCGCGCCGCGCAGGACTTCCCGACGCCCGAGTCGGTGTCCGCGATCCGCACCGTGCGCCGGACCGTCCGGCACGCCGGGGTGCCCAGACAACTCGACAGGATGCTCAAGAAGGCCGACACGGCCCTGGCCGAGCGCACCGAGGTGGCGCTACGGCTGCCGCGGCTGGATTTCGACACCGAACCCGTCGGCGACTCCGCCGCGGGCGGCGTCCTGCGCCGACCGGCCGGGGGCTATCGGGCCGTCGTCACGGTCACCGACACCGCCACGTTGACCTGGGAGAAGGAGGGCAGTCCGCTGCGCGGTGTCCCGGCGCCGGTCCGCCGCGATCACGCCGACCTGGTCAAGGAACTGCGCGACCTGGTGAAACGGGTGAACGCCCACCTCCGCACCCTCGTACGCGCGCTGGAGGGCGGCTTCACCGTCGACGCCGTCCATCCCTACGGCCGGTGGCGCACCGAGTTGGCCGGGCACCCCCTCGCCCGGACCCTCGTACGTCGGCTGATCTGGGAGATCGAGGTCGCCCCCGGCGCGTGGCGGGCCGTACTGCCCGAAACGGACGAAGGCCTCCCCGATGCGCCCGACGACGCCTCGGTACGGCTCTGGCACCCCATCCGCTCCGAGCCGGACACCGTGCGGGCCTGGCGGGATCTCCTCCTCGAACGGAGGATCCGGCAGCCGTTCAAACAGGCCTTCCGCGAGATCTACCTCCTCACCCCCGCCGAGGAGCGGACCCGCGTCCACTCCAACCGCTTCGCCGCGCACCTCGTCCACTACCGCACGATGTTCGCCCTGTTCAGGGCCCGTGGATGGAAGAGCGACCTGCTCGGCCCCTGGGACGGCGGGGACGCCGACGAGGCCGAGCGCACCCTGGCGGCCGGGGAGTGGCGGGTCCGCTTCTTCCACACCTGGGCCGACCGGTCCGGCGACGGCGAACTGGCCTCGACCGATCAGGTGCGCTTCGACCGCCGGGTGGCGGGCGCCTGGCAGGAGGCGCCGCTCGCGGACGTGCCGCCCCTGGTGTTCAGCGAGGCGATGCGGGACGTGGACCTCTTCGTCGGCGTGAGCTCGATCGCCACCGACCCCGACTGGACCGACGCCGGCCCCCGGCGCGCCTACTGGGAGCGGGCCTCCTTCGCCGAACTGACCGAGAGCGCCGAGGCGCGCCGCGACGTCCTGGAGCGGATCCTGCCCCGCCTGGGAGTCGCCGACCGGTGCACGCTCGACGGCCGCTTCCTGATCGTCCGCGGCGATCTGCGCACGTACAAGATCCATCTGGGGTCGGCCAACATCCTGATGGAACCGGACGACAGCTACCTGTGCATCGTCCCGGCACGGAGCCCGGGGAACGGCAAGGTCTTCCTGCCGTTCGAGGACGACCGGCTGTCGCTGATCCTCAGCAAGGCGCTGCTGCTCGCGGCCGACAGCGAGATCACCGACGAGGCCATCCTCACGCAGATCGAGCGAGGCGCCTGACGGTGCGTCATGAGACCTGTTCCAGATGCCGGGTGATCCGGTTGAGGGCCTCCCGGCCGCGGGGGTCGGTGCCGTCGCCGAGGGGGTAGTGGAGCGCGGGCCTGGCCCCAGGGCCGAGTTGGGTGGGCCGGACGTCGACGGGGGGCCGGCGGGCGTGCGTGAGACCGATGCCGGCGACGTCGTCGGGCCCCAGGGTGAGGGAGTGGGGGACGGGCGGCGCTTCGAGGCGTGGGGGCGTGGTGAGGTCGCGGCGGGCCCGGCGCAGCGAGGTGAGCATCGTGGCCAGGCCGTGGTCGGTGACCAGTGTCTCGGCGAGCGCCTCGACGGCCGCGAGCGGTGGGGTCTCGTCCGCGCGGTAGCCGAGGGTGAGTCTGACGTCCTCCTCCACGCCCGCCGCCGTGCGGATCACGCGCATCGTGGCGATCGCCGGGCGGTCGGGGTGGCCGACGGCGATCACCTGCGTGGGCTCCGGAGCCCGGTCGCGGGCGAGGCCGGTCAACTGGCGCGGTGACCAGGGCAGGCCGACAGGCTCTGCCGTGCCCCAGCCCGCGGGGGGAGCCCCGGTCAGGGTCTTCCAGACCGTTTCGAGTGCGCGGCCGAGAACCAGGTGCTCGTCCGCGGGACGCACGGTGCGCAGCGCCACGACGACCTGCTGTTCGGTGGACGGCGACACGTCGGCGAACGCCTCGGCCACGGTCGGTCTGCCGTCCGTGGTGAGGGCGGGCGCGAAGGTGCCGTTCTGCCAGCGCAGTACGGCACCGGACAGACCGTCGTAGTAGCCGCAGTCCGGGTCCTGGACGACCCAGCGGTTGGGGATCCGGGCGAGTGTGGTGTGGGCGGGCAGGCTCAGCCGCACGTGGGGCGGGGTGACGATCTGCAGGGCGCGGCCCGCCGAGGACGTCGCGCGCAGGACGGCCGAGAGCCATGAGGTCAGGGCGACCACGGGCCGGTCGATCAGGACGACGGCCGTGCTGTCGGTCAGTACGTCCACGGCGGGCTGTCCGTCGGCCGGTGCGGGAACGGCGGAGACGTCGACGACCTCGGTGGTGGCCGTGCCGGGTGGCCAGGTGGTTCCGCCCAGCAACGAGCTGAGGCGCCCACACACGGAACCGGCAAGGCGCTCGGCCTCGGGAACGGCGGTGGAGGCACGGGCCTCGGTCCACCAGAAGGGCACGGGGGCATCGCTGCCGAGGAGCCGGAGGGCCTCGCCGGGCACCTGTACGAGAACCGGCGCCTCGACGGACACGAGGGGGCGTCCGCCGGGCCCGCAGAGCTGGACGACCGCGCCGTCGGCCGCCGTCGCGATGTCCACCCCGGGGCCGCCCGCGTACAACCCGGCCAGCAGGGCCCAGGTGTCGGGCATCTTCGGGGTGAGGGCGATGACGTCCTTGGTCATGACTGCTCGGCCTCTTCGTCGGTCAGCGCGGTCTGGATGAGCTGGTGGTGGCGGCCCCGGCGGACGAGGGTGCCGCGGCCGGGCGGTTGAGCGGAGGCGTACAGGCCGGGGAAGAGCTGGCCCTCGGTGCGGTCGCCGGTCATGAGGAGGGCGGTGGTGCCGGTCTCGCGCAGGGTGGTCAGCAGGGGTTCGTACAGGGCACGGGAGGACCCGGCGGTGCGGCGGGCGATGACGAAGTGGAGGCCGATGTCCTGGGCGGAGGAGACGTACGGCAGGAAGGGGGCGAGGGGTTGCAGGCCGGCGGTCGTGAGGACGTCGTAGTCGTCGACCAGGATCACGATCCGCGGTCCGGTGAACGAGGGCTCCGTATCGGCCGCGTCCGGGTCCGCGGTCTCCGGCAGGCGTTTCTCCAGCTCGGCCGCGATGCCGGTGGCCAGGGCGGCGGCCAGCTTCGCGTTGTGGGCGTAGCCGCCGCGGTACGGCTCCGGGACCACGCCGCGCAGACCGCGGCGTGGGTCGAAGACGCCGAAGACCAGTTCGTCGTCGCCGTATCGGTCGACGAGTTGGCGGGTTATCAGTTTCAGCAGGTTGGTCTTTCCGCACTCGTTGTCGCCCAGGACCAGCAGGTGCTGGTCGCTCCCGAAGAGGTCCAGCAGGGCGGGGGCCAGGGCGTCCTGGTCGACGCCGAGCGGCACGCGCCGGGGCTCGGCGGCCAGGGACGGCAGCTGTGCCGCGCGCAGTCGGGTCGGCAACACCCGTACAGGAGAGGCGAGTTCACCGTGCCAGGTGGCGTGGATCGTTCGCGCGGCCTCTTCCAGCGCCGGGCCGAGGCCGCCCGTGGACGGAGACGAGTCGACACGGGGCAGCGCGACCTGGGCGAACAGCCTGCCGTCGGTCAGGACGCGGCCCGGGGTGTCGGGGGAAAGCGTCTGGGACAGTTTGCGGTCGATGGAGGAGTCGGCCGGGTCGTTGAGCCGGAGTTCGACGCGGGTGCCGAAGAGGGACTGGGTGGCGATACGGACGTCGTTCCAGCGCAGCATCCCGGCGACGACGTGGATGCCGTAGCCCCCGCCGCGCTTGAGAAGGTCGGCCACGGCGTCGTCGAGCGCGGCGAACTCGTCGCGCAGCGCGCCGAATCCGTCGATGAGGAGCACGATGTCGGTGGAGCCGAGCTCGGACAGTCGTCCCTTGCCGCGCAGGTGGCGCAGCTGGTCGACGGAGTCGATGCCGTGCGTGCGGAAGATCTCCTCACGCTCGTTGAGCATGGTGCGGACCTCGGCGACGGTCCGGGCGGCCCGTTCGTGGTCGGCGCGCCCGGCGATACCGCCGACGTGCGGCAGACCGGCCAGCGCCGACAGGCCGCCGCCGACCAGGTCGAGGCCGTAGACGGCGACGTCGTACGGGGTGTGGGTCGTGGCCAGCGACAGTGCGAGGGTGCGCAGGAGGGTGGTCTTGCCCGACTGCGGGCCGCCGATGACCGCCGCGTGACCGCCCGCGACCGTCAGGTCCAGCAGCCACCGGCCCTGCCACTGACTGGCCGGATCGTCGAGGATGCCCAGGGGAGCCTGCATCGCCGCCGCCCGTCCGGCGAGGTGCAGCCCGCGCTCCGACACCTGTACCGGCCCCGCGGCGGCGTCCAGTGTGATGGCGGAGGGCAGCGGCGGAAGCCAGATTCTCCGCACCGGCGGTGCGGCGGTGGCGAGTTGGCCGACCATGACCGACATCACGCTCGGCCCGGTCTCCCTCTTGGCCGCCGTGGGTTCCTCCGCGGCGGCCGCCTGGGATCCGTCGAGCGCGTTGAAGGCGGGGTAGAGCCGGGCGAGCGGCTCGTCGCCCTCGTCCTCCAGGAGCGCCGGGCCGCGGTGGGCGCCGGAGACGTACCCCGCCTTGAACCGTTCGTACGTGGAGGTGTCGACCTTCAGATAGCCGAAGCCCGGCAGCGGCGGCAGGTGGAAGGCGTCGGTGGTGTCCAGGACGGTGCGCGACTCGTCGGCGGAGAAGGTGCGCAGACCCAGCCTGTACGACAGGTACGTGTCCAGACCCTTGAGTTTGCCGCCCTCGATGCGCTGGCTGGACAGCAGCAGATGGACGCCGATCGAGCGGCCGATGCGGCCGATCGACAGGAACAGATCGATGAAGTCCGGCTTGGCGGTGATCAGTTCGCCGAACTCGTCGATGACGACGAACAGGTGCGGCAGCGCTTCGAGGTCGGGGCGCCCGGTGGCGCGCAGGGCGGCGTAGTGGCCGATGTCGGCGACGTTGCCGGCGTCCTTGAGGACCTGCTGGCGGCGCTTGACCTCACCGGCGAGGCTGCTGTGGACGCGTTCGACGAGTCCGGCCTGGTTCTCCAGGTTGGTGATCACGCCGGCAACGTGCGGGAGTTCGGTGAACGGGGCGAAGGTGGCGCCGCCCTTGTAGTCGACCAGGACGAGGGACAGGTCCTCGGGGGAGTGGGTGGCGGTGAGCGCGAGGACGAGGGTGCGCAGCAGTTCGCTCTTGCCGGAGCCGGTCGCGCCCACGCAGAGCCCGTGCGGGCCCATGCCGAGTTCGGAGGACTCCTTCAGGTCCAGCAGCACCGGCCCGTGACTGTCCGTCAAGCCGATGGGCACGCGCAGGAAATCGCGCTCGCCGCGCGGCGCCCACAGCCGGGGCATGTCCAGGGCGGCCGGGTCCTCGATGCCCAGCAGGCCGGGGAAGTCCACCGGTCCGGAGACGGGGGTTCCCTCGGCCGCGGACTCCGCCGACAGTCTCAGCGGCGTCAGCAGACGCGCGATCCCTTCGGCGCCCGGGGCGCTGACCGCGTCCGACGTCCCGTGGGCGACGGCTGCCGAACGCAGGTCCTCGACGGCGATCCGGTCGCCGTCGACGGTGATGCGGATCGTCACCCGATCCGGCTCGTGCACCTGCCGTTCCAGCAGGTGCAGCACGGTGACGCCCATGTCCGGCAGGTCGACGGCCGCGTCCGGGCGGGGCAGTTCGGCCGCCGTCTCCCCGTACTCGTCGCTGACGACCAGCAGTCGGCCGGCCAGCCGCAGCGAGTCCCGGTCCGACAGTCCGAGCCGCACCTCCGCCGCGTACGAGGCACGCTGCCGCAGATCCCGGCGGCACAGTGCCGCCAACTGGACGAGGTCGGGGGTGATCCGGCGGGCGGCGACCGGACCGTCGCGCTCTGACGGATCGAGTACGTGGGGCAGCCATTTGGCCCACTCCCACTCGGCCAGACGCTCACCGGGTACGCCGAGCGCGACGGCGACGTCGTCCGGGGCGTGCGTGACGGCGGTCTGGATCAGCAGCGCGCGGGCGACCCGCAGCACGCCCTCACGGTCCCCGACGACGCTGACGTCGCCGGCCCGGTCCAGCGGCACGGTGAGCGGGAAGTCCGTCGCCGTGGCGAACCGGTTCCGCAGTGCACGGGCCTCGTTGAGCATGAACGGGTCCGGCGGGGTCAGTGCCCCGCCCGTACTGTTCTCCCCGACCACCAGATCCTGTACCGGTACGTCCCCGGTACCCACCCTCACCCGAAGGAAGTCCGTGTCCTGGCGGCGCCGTTCCCACAACCGCGCCGGATCGCGGGCGAGGTCGTACAGGGCCTCCGGGGGAGGGTCGAGGACCCGGGACCGGCGGCGCAGCTCCCGCTCGCCCGTGCCGAACTCCTCGCGGAGCTCCTCGAGGTAGTCCAGATACCGTTCGCGCTGGGTGCGGCGGGTGCGCTGGGCCTTGCCCCGCTGGGACAGGAACAGCGCGACCGCGCCCAGGAGCGCGAAGACCAGCACGAGCGCGCCGAGGGCGGCGAACTGGCTGTTGCGGATGATGGTCATCATCACGACGGAGCTGATGACTCCGGCCATGGGCAGCAGCGCGGTCGCCGCGTTGCCCGTCCTGCCCTCCGGCAGGTTGGGCGGCGGTTCGATCGTGCGCGGCCGGGCGGGGGCGAGGGGCCGGGTGGAGCGCGCGGGCCGGTGGATGAGGCGCTGGGTCACGGACGGACCCTTTCTCGTACGGGTCCTGAAGCCTGGTGTGCGGTCATCGCACCCTCACCGCACGCCGCATCGCCTCCGCGGCGAGCCGGACCGCGGCGTCGCGGGTGGCCTCGCCGAGCATGTCGGTGAGGATGGGGCCGCCTCCGGCCAGATGACGGTCGTAGGGGAGCGGTACGACGGTGACTCCCGTCTCCCGCAGATGCGCGGCGGCTGCCTTCGCGTCGAGGATCAGGTCGGGTGAGTTGGCGGTGAGGGCGACCACGGTCGAGGTCAGGGCCGAGTGCGGCAGCTGGGCCAGCCAGTCCAGGACCAGACGAGTGCCGTTCACGCCTTCGGCGGTCGTCGGAGCCACGACCACCCGGGCGTGGGCGGTGTCCATGGCCGTACGCGCCACGTCACCGGGCAGGCATTCGCAGTCCACCACCGTCACCGCGAAATAGCGCCGCAGTGCCAGCGTGACCGTGCGGTAGGTGCGTACGTCCAGCGGGGCGCCGACGCGTCCCCGGCTCGCGGGCAGCAGCCAGCCCCCGCCGGCCACCGGTGCCAAGTAGCCGGTGACCTCGTTGAGTTGCATCGAGGGAGTGAGGATCCGTGCCAGATCGGCGCAGGACCAGCGCACCGACTCGGCGCCCATCCGCACGGGGAGGGTGCCGAGGGCGGTATCGGCCTCCAGCGTGAGTACCGGATCGTGCCGGTAGTGGTTGAAGGTCCGGCCCAGCAGGGCGGAGACGGTCGACTTGCCCACTCCGCCCCGGATCGATGTCACCGCGATCACTCGTCCCGTGGTGACCGGCTGCTGCAACTCCTCCGCGATCCATGTCTGTTCGGCCACCCTCTGGGCCGCCGACGCGGTGAGCTTGCGCAGCGAGCGGCCCGTGCGCCGCGTCATGGAGTCCCCGTGCTGGGGGCGGCCCAGGGCGTGGGCGAGGCGCGGGTCGATGGTGGGGACGGATTCCGGGGTGGGCAGGGGGACACGAGGGTCCTGCGGAGCGCGCACCGCGGGCCGCGGCTCGGGGGCGGGGCCCGGGGGCCGGGCCGGGAGATCCGGGTGCTGCCCCGATGCCACGTCGGCACGGCCGGGACGCGGACCGGCGGGTGGAGCGGGGGGTACGAGCGGTGGCCGCGGCTCCGTCCGGCGGACCGGGCCGTCGGGCTGCCCCAACTCGCTCAGCACGTCCCGCTGCCAGTCTCCTTCCTGTGCCATGTCCGCCCCCTAGACGAAGGTGTCGAGCAGTCGCCCGTACACGCCGAACACCCCGAGGAGCAGCGGGAACAGGGCGATCACACCGACGGACTCGATCGCGTCACCGGCGCGCCGCAGCCGTACGCGCACGTGCTCGGCCGGCTGCACCGCGAGTACCGCCAACGGCAGCACCGCCAGCGCGGCGAGGACCGCCAGCGGCCCCGTCGCGGTGGACCGCTCCAGCCACACCGAGATCAGCCGCACGGCGAGCACGGCTCCGGTCGCGAGGAGTGCCACGACCTCGGCGACCAGCGGAAAGGCGCGTGCCCGCATCGCGAGCACCACGGCCGTGACGGCGGCGAGCAGCACCGTCCACACCGACGGGGACCGCAGCGCGAGCACGCCGGCCACGGCCGCCGACACGGCCATCGTGATCGTGGCGAGTGCCAGCCCCCGGTGTGTGGCGGCGAGGGCCGCGGACACCTGGTACCTGCTCACCGAGACACCGCTCGACCGCCGGTCGTCGAGACCGGACAGCCCCGAGGCCATCAGGGCCAGCCGCGGCAGCACGCCCAGTACCACCACCGAGACGACCACGACGAGCGCCCCGGCGCGGGCCTGTCCGGCCGCGGTCCCCGCACCCGACTGCAGCGCCGCGGCGGCCTGCCAGCACAGGGTGCATCCGGTCACGGCCGCGGCACCGACCAGCCCGCCGCGTCCCAAAGGCGTGAACCGGCCGAGCAGGAGGAGCGTCACGACGACGGCCACGGCCGTGGCCGTCAGCCGCGTCGTGCCCGGCCAGGAGTGCGCGTCGGCCAGCGTCCACGCGCCGAGCACGCCCAGCACGCCGTTGACGGCGATCAGGGTGGTGGCCAGACCGTGCCGCCCGGCGCGCCCGAGCAGGGCGCCGGCGAGTGCCGACACCGCGGCGAGGGCGAGCAGCACCCCGCCGACGACCGCGTGCGCGTACGCGTCCCGGGCGAAGAGCCCGCCGGCCGCCGCCCATCCGACGCTCGCGAGCCCCGCCACGATCCGCCGTGAGGCCGGCCGCCACCGCCAGGCGCGTACATCGAGATCCCCGGCCACCTCGTCGGTGACGTCGTGCACCATGGGCGCCGAGGGCGCGTCCTCCGCCCGTACCAGCCGCAGCACCGCGCCGTCCGGGACACCGGCCGACTCCAGCGTGCTGTCGTGCGCGAGCGCGGAACCGCCCGCGGTCAGGAGATGCCGCAGCTCGGGGGTGCCCGCCACCCGGTCGTCCAACAACCGCATGACTTCCGGCAGCAGCAGCCCGACCGGCTCCTGGGACGGCAGCACGAGGTCGACCCGCCGCCGCTCCCCGACCAGCGTGACCCGGCTCAACGCCGTACGCCCACCGGTCGTCGTACGACTCGTGGCCCCCGCAGATATCACGCGTTCGAACCTATCATCGAGAAGAAGAGGGTACGGAGGGCGAAGAAGGCTGCACCGAGGCTCCCGGCGAGGGCTGCACCGAACTCCCGTACGGGCTCTTCCCGATCACCCGGTGCGACACGAACGACCACCCGACACACCCGGCGCACAACACGGCCGCGATCACGACTCCGGCGAACACCTTCCCCAGCCGTTCGTCCACCGATCGCCGCTGCCGCTGTGTCCCGAACAGCAGGGCGTCCCTGAGCCGTCGGCGTCGTACCGAAACCGACTCCAGCAGTTGGCTGTCGTAGTCCTGTGCCGTCATGTCACGTCTCGAACTCGCCGAGCCAGCTGCGGTCGAGAAGGTTCTCGGGGAGGTACTCGGACTCCACCTCGACGGGGCGTCCGGCGTCGAAGGCGAGACAGGCGATGGCCAGGGGGGCGAGCGCGACGTCGCCGGTGAGGCTCCCGTCGTCCTCCTGCGCCGTCCAGTAGGCCTTGTGCAGCTCGACCGCCTGCACCAGTGCCTGGTTGAACTTGTCCGGGTCCTGGTCGATGAACCGGTAGAAGAGGTTGAGCGGCGGATACAGGACCTTGAGCATCATGTCGCGGTCGACGAACCGGAGGGTGTCGGGGTCGGTCCCGTCGAACGCGGCGACGAGCTTCTCACCGAGGCCGGGGCGCTCCAGCCAGTACGTCTGGAGCGCGTCCACCCAGTCGTAGATGTAATCCTCGAACACCGCGCCCGAGGCGCGCAGCAACTCGAGGGGCACATTGCAGAGTTGGGTCATCCGGGCCTGGTCGCGGCAGATGACCGCCAGCCAGAAGGCCTCCAGCCACGTCCCGGCGTTCGCGAAGTGCTTCACCCCGCAGGCGGGGATCGTCCGCCTCTTGTGCGCGATCATGCACTCGACCGTCGTCCCTTCGGGCGCGGTGGCCGAGGCGAAGAGGGCGGAGCCGACCTGCATGGCGGCCACCCAGGCCTCCCAGGTCTCGCTCTTGTTCGCGGTGGGGTCGTAGAGGCAGTGGAGCTGGGCGGTGCTCTGGGCGCTGCTGAAGGCCGTGTCGAAGCCGTCCGGGTACTCCTCCAGGTCGTCGATGCGCTTGAGGGCACGGCCATCGGCCCATTGCAGGTGCCACACCGGGTCCGGGTGCGCCTCGAACGGAGGCCTGGAGATTGTCGTCGGCATTGACCGCTTCCTCATGAGATGTCGAACTGCTTCATCTGGTACCCAGCGTACTTAGGGCCGTCGGACTGCGCCTTGACCAGGATGTAGTCGACCTTGCCCCTCGTGAGGGCCGTGTCGAGCTCCTCGGCCAGCGCTGCTTCGGCTGGGTCGCTCTTCCGGACCGCTCTCTTGTCCATCTCCTTCAAGATGGTCTGGAAGTACTCCTTGGTCCCCTGCGTGACCAGCTGTCCGCTGCGTCCCTTGCGGACGCCGAGGCTCGCCCTCTCGGACCCCTTCGCCTCGACGACCACATAGCGTCCGTCCTTGGTCTTGTAGACCTGGTCGAACCGGTTGTTCCCGAGTGCTCCGTCGTCAAGACGCTCGGCGCCGGGGTAGTGCTCGGGTATCGCGTGGTGTTCGGCGACGTTCTCGCCGAACATCTCGCTCTGGCGGCTCATGTCGCCGTGCAGAGGCGAATGTGCCGCATCCGCGCGCTCCATGGCGTCGGCCAGGTCCTGCGTGGGGTGGGCCGCGTACGCCTTCTCCGCGGCCTTCAGCCGGTCCTCCGCGGCTGTGTCCGCCGCGATGGCGTTGTCACGCTTGGCGGCCTGTTCGTCGAGGTGCTTCAGGGCGTCGGCGCCCGCCGCCGACCTGTGCCCGAGGATGGGCTTGGAGTGCAGGTACTTCTCCGCGATCGCCGGTGGCAGGTCGCTGGACGCGATCCACTTGCCCGGGTGGTAGGGGTCGGGGACCAGTTGCGGCAGCCGCTGCCCGTAGCCGCCGTCGGCCTTGGAGATGCGCCGGTAGCCGTTGGAGCGGAAGTGCTTCTTGAACCAGCCGGGATCGTTGTTGGCGCGCTCCACCTGGCGCTGTGTGATCTCCTTCGGGCTGGGCGGCGGCTCGTGACCGTGCGGCGCCTGCCCGTCGTGCCCTCCGCCCGTGCCGGACCCGGAGCCCCCGTGCTGTGCGGGAACGTGGCCGCCGTCACCGCCGGCGCCACCGGATCCGTGGTCGCCGCCGGTCGCGTGTCCCCCGTGCTGGGGTGCCGTCGTGTGGTCGCCGGTGTGGGTGGTCCCGCCGGTGTGGCCGCCTGTGTGCGTGGCCTCGCCGGCGTGCGCGGTCGCGTTGTCCCCGGCCCCGACGAGGCTCGGCTCGCGGTGGGCGAGGTTGTTCTCGAGCATGGCCCGGTCGGCGGCCGACAGTTCGACGTGGGCCGCGGCCTTGGTGCCGTCCGCCTTGACGACGGAACCGTCGTCGAGGTTGAGACGGGTGCCGTCCGGCCATTCGATGTGATGTCCGACCACGACCGGAACGTTCTCGGCGGTCTTGAGGATGCTGCCGTCGGGCTGGACCTTGCCCGCGCCGGTGATGACGTCGGTGTACGCGCCGGTGTGGACGTTCTTGAGGCTGGTGAAGAGGTCGGCGACCTTCACGGTGCCGAACTTGGCGGCCTTGCCGATGTAGGTGATCGGGTCGACGAGCCTGCCGGCCTTGCCGAGGACGGAGAGGGTACGGGCCGCGGCGCCGCCCTTGGCGGCGGCTCCCGCGCCGTCGGTGAAGATGGCGGTGAGGACGTTGAAGGTGACGGCGCCGGAGGCGCGGGCCGGGTTCTTGCCCCACTCGTCGTAGGCGACCAGTGCCTTGCCCGTCTCCTTCACGGCGTTGCGGGAGTCCCGTAGATAGGAGGGGAGTACGTCGTCGGGAGCCATCCAATAGGCGGTCGCGAGCGGCGTGGTGCTGATGGCGAGGCCCGTGGCCAGCTTGCCCAGCCCGTCCCAGGCCTGGCCCATGGCGTCCAGTCCGTCGAAACCGACCAGCGTGCCCAGTCCCTTGACGGTGCCCCACACGCCGTCGACGACGAAGCCCTTGCCGAACTCCCAGGCCTGATGGCCGAGCCAGTCCAGTCCGTGGCGCTCCTTCTCGACCGTCTTGCCCCAGGGCAGGTCCTCGGACTGGTCGAGGACATCCGCCGTGAAGCCGTACAGGGACTGGTCCCGGTGCAGCAACCGCTTGGCGGCGCCGTCCTCCATGATCAGCGTGGAGCCGCCGACCAGGGCGGTGATCTTGTTGTGGCAGGTGATCTCGGCCTGCCAGAACGCTGCCGTGGTGGTGCTGACGTCGTGCACCAGATCGTTGTTGAGGGAGACGTTGTCGTCGTCCTCGCGCCAGTGGTCGTCGCCCGAGATGTCCGCCCGGAAGGCGGTGGCCCGCTCCTGGAGGCTCTTGAGCTTGGTCACCAGCGGCCGGATCTCGTCCTGGTAGGCGCTCAGAGCGGCGCCCACCTTCTCCAGGTCGTCCGCGAACGCGTCCGACTTGGTGGCCACGGGAGCGGTGGTGGCGAACAACTGGTCCGCCTCGGGCGCCGCGTAGAACGCCGACAGCCCCTGGAACGTGGAGTGCACGTTCGCCCCGGACACCCGGAAGACGGACGCCTCGGCGCCCAGGACCACCGCGTCCAGGCCCAACTGCTCCACGTCGCCGGTGAACTGGGGGATCCCGGACGGATCTATCAGATCCGAGCTCACTTCGCCCCCTGCTTCCCGCCCGCCCCGGGCAGGTCGATCCGGGGCTCCTTGAGTGCCTCCTGCTGGGCCTGCGCGGCCATCTCCAGGTCGCCCGTGATGTAGTGGTTGGTGGCCGTGGCCGCCCCGTTGATCGAGTTCGAGGTACGTTCCGCCACGTACATCAGGTCCTTCTGATACGCGTCGAAGAACTCACCCAGCGCCGCCGCCACCGGCCCCTGGGTCCCGCTCTTCTCCACGCCGCCCTGTTCGATGGTGCCCGCCGAACTCGCCGCGCTCGGCACGGTCTTCTCCAGTGCCTTACCGGTGTTCGACAGCCCCTCGGCCGCGGTGGCGGTGTTGGTGAGGACGCCCTTCACCCCCGAGGGAGAGATGTCCCAAGCCGTCACGAAAAGCCCCCGTATTCCCGTACGTCGAACCGCCGCCGGTCAACGGCGGCCTGATGCCCTTGCCGGTGCCGGTCAGCCGATGTTGTCGACGGCCGCCCGCGCCTTGGCCATGGTCGACTGCGCGGTGCCGTCGTTCTGCTCCAGCGTGGTGCGGACGAGGCGGATGATGTCGCGGACCTCGTTCGCGGCGCGGTTCCAGCGCATTTCCTTGCCGTGGTACTCGTCGGCGACACCGTCGGCCGTGAAGTCGGCCATCGCGGCCTTCACCGCGCGGTCGCGGTCGCCGAGGACGCGCTCCAACTGGCCGATGACACCCTGCAGACTGCCCTGCACCTCGGTGGAGGCACCGGTGTCGTACGAGCGGCGGTCCTGGTTCTGCCCCATGGTCGAGTTCCCCTCGTGTCTGTTCAGCGAGCGCCGAAGCGGGCGGCGTCGAAGTTGGACTGCCCCATGTTCTGGTGGGCGTTGTCCTCCTGCTCCAGATCGCCGGAGCCGAACGCGGTGTCCATGCCGCCCTGGCCGCCCAGAATCGCGCCCAGCGAACCGTTCAGCGCGCTCGTGATCTCGTCCGTGTGCGCCTTGAACGAGTCGAACGCGGCCTTGCCCGCCCCGTTGAACTTCCCCTCCAGCGGCTCCGCCGCCTGGACCAGCCACTGGATCAGTGTGCCCAGGTCCTCCGTCGAACCGACCGTGCTCTTGCCGAGATCCGCCAGGGTCGACGACCCCATGTCGAACTTCATTGACCCGCCCCCGTGTTCATCGTGTTTGCACGTCGCCACTCTTCGGCCGTTGCCAACGCTCGGACGTTCGACAGCGGAGACGCTCCCGTGTGCCGGAACAGTTCCCGCGTGTCACGTACGTCTCATGGCATATCGAACACCTTGTCGCACCGCACGTTGCAGGCGCAACGCGATAAGGCGTCAAGTGGCCTGTTCCACACCATGAGTTGGCTCACCGCGTGTCTGACCCGGCCGATCGCCCCGTCTCCGTTCCGGCTTTCGCTCACAGCACTTTGCGGTGCACCAGGGCCGAAAGGATCAGCGTGCCCGGGATCAGCGGGATCCAGACCGTCAGGACGCGGTAGGCGATGACGGTGGCCGTCGAGAGGCCCGTCGGGGCGCCCAGCGCGACCATGGTGAAGACCAGGGCCGCGTCCACCGGGCCGATGCCGCCCGGCGCGGGTACGGCGCCGGCGGCGGTACTGGCGAGCAGCAGCGCGAACACCACCTGCGCCCACGACAACGGCAGCCCGAGGGAGAAGCCGACCGAGGCGATCACGCTCCCCTGGAGCACCGGGGCGGCGGCCGACCCGCCCCAGAGGGCCAGGACCCGGCCGGGCCGGGTGTGCAGGATCCGTACATCGGTCAGCGCGGTGCGAAGGAAGTCGAGGGCCGGGCGGCGCAGCGGACGGACGACCGCCAGGAGCAGACAGGCGGCCGTGAGGGCGAGTGCCACGGTGCCCGCCGCCGACAGCAGTGTCGTGCGGTCCGGGGTCAGTCGGCCGAGCCCCCGGGTGTCTTCGAGGGCCAGGAGGAAGAAGATCAGCACCGGGATCCGCGCCACCGGCTTGACCAGCGAGTACAGGGCGAGCGACGCGGTGGCGCGGGCCAGCGGGATGCCTCGGCCCTGGAGGAAGCGCAGGGTGACGGCGTGGGCGCCGATGCTCGACGGAAGGACGAGGTTGGCGGCGCCGGCGGCGAGCTGCGACGCCAGCAGCAGCCCGGGCGGCAGCCTCTCCGGCAGGGCGCCCTGCCGGATGCACGCGGCGACCACCCAGCCCAGCAGGGTGAAGAGGATGCCTGCGAGCAGCCACCGGGGATCGGCGTCGGCCAGCCGCCCGGCGCCGTCACGCCAGGCGCTCCGGTCCAATGCCGCCCAGGTTCCGATGACCAGCAGGGGGAGCAGTGCGAGCACCAGGCGGGCGGGGCGGGTGAGGAACGTGAGGCGGGTCGCGGAGCCCGAACGGGTGACGCACGACGCGTCGCCGGGTGCGGGTGCGGGTGACGGTGTGGCTGTGGTGACGGCTGGTGTGGGGAGGCTGTCGAGCGGGGGCAGGGACACGGCGCACGTCGTCCTTCCGCGTCACGCCCGGGTACGGACGGACGGATCCGAGGCGATGCAACGGGGACGGGGAACACGTTCCCGTCCGGTGTGACGCCACGGTGTCCGGGAGTGGAAGCGGGACCACCGTGTGAGCGACACGGCCGGAGACGCCGGCCGCGTGACGAACGTACGACCCGAACGGTGACCGCGCGACCGCAGAATCCGGCCCCCGGAAGGTGAGGGTCCGGCCTCGGGGCGGCGAAGGCCTCCGGGGCGCGAAGGCTTCGGGGGGAAGGCTTCCGGGGCACGAAAGCCTCGGGGTGGTGAAGGTATGCGAGGTGCGTGGGCGCGGGGGGTGAAGGCCTCCGGGGCGCGAAGGCTTCGGGGTGGTGAAGCTTCGGCGTGGTGAAGGCCTCGGCGGGGCGGCGGGCGGGGATCCGGTCCGGTCTGTCGGCGGACGTCGTCGTGCGAAGCGTGGACCGCCGTCGCGGGTACGGCGAGTCGCCGTCCGTGACCCGCGCGCACCCCCGATCCTGGCCTGACGCGCGGCCCCGGACTCCCCGGCCGGGGGCCGTGCGCTCATCGCCGCCCCGTGCCGCCCCGGAACCTACGGAGAACCATGGACGCCGACAGCAACCACCCCGCGGACGACGGCGGCGGGGAGCCCCTGGGCAGATCGGGTGGTGGCGGAGACGCCCCGGGACCTGGTGATCACGGCACGCGCCCCGGCGGCCCCGGCGGCACGAATCGCGGCGGCGGCGCGAACGGCGGCGCGGGCGCGGACGGCCGCGGGGGTGTCTCCGGCGGAGGCGCGGCCGGTGCCCCCGTCCAGGCCCGCGCCGCGACGCTCCTGCGCCGTCCGAAGCTGTGGCTGGTGCCCACCGTGCTGACGGGGCTGCTCGCGCTGCTGCTGTCGCTGCTCTACATGGGCGGCATCGTCAACCCGAACGGGCATCTGCGTGATCTGCCGATCGGCCTGGTCAACGAGGACACCGGGAAACCGCCGCCCGGGCAGCGGCAGAACGTGGGCACCCAGGTCACCGCGGCCATCGCCGCGAGCGACACCGGCGGCGCGGCGCACTGGCGCAGACTCACCGGCGCGCAGGCCCAGGACCAGCTCTCCTCCGGCAAGATCTACGGAGCCCTCGTCGTCCCCGCGGACTTCACCGACTCCCTGACCGCCCTGACCACGGCGAACGCCACGGTCCGGCCCACGATGACGGTACTGACCAACCCCGGTACGGGCAGCCTCGGTTCGTCCATCGCCGCCCGGATCACCACGGCCGTGGCCCAGCAGACCTCCACGACCATCGGGAAACAGCTCACGGCGTCCCCGGTGACCGCGACGGCGGATTCCACCACCCGGCTGCTCCTCGCCGATCCCGTCCGGGTCGTCACCCGCATCGGGCACCCCATCGGCGCGCACAGCGGCCTCGGGCTCAGCGCGTTCTACTACACCCTGCTCCTGGTGCTCGCCGGGTTCCTCGGCGGCAACCTCATCAGCACCGGTGTCGACACGGCCCTCGGCTACGCCGACAACGAGATCGGCCCCTGGCACACCCGCCGCCCGACCGTGCCGATCAACCGCACCCAGACCCTGCTCCTGAAGATGGTCATGACCGCCGGGATCACCGTGCTCACGGTGTCCCTGGTCATGCTGGCCACCGTCGCGATCCTCGGTATGGACGCCACCCATCTGCCGCTGCTGTGGATCTACTCCTACTGTGCGAGCCTCGCCGTCGGACTGGGCGTCCAGGCGATCAACGCGGCGTTCGGCGGGATCGGGCAGCTCGTGTCCATGTTCGTGTTCATCGTGCTGGGCCTGCCGTCCTCGGGCGCCACCGTCCCGCTGCAGGCGGTCCCCGGCTTCTACCGGTTCCTGTCCGTCTTCGAGCCCATGCGCCAGCTCAGCGACGGGGTGCGCGCCATCCTCTTCTTCGACGCGCGGGCGGACGCCGGGCTCGGCCGCGCCTGGCTCATGATCGCCGTCGGTGCCGCGCTCGCCCTCGTCTTCGGCTTCGCGATGACCCGCTACTACGACCGCAAGGGCCTGGACCGGCTGACCCCCCAGCCGCCCGTCCGCCCGGCCGCCCCGCCCGCGGCCCCCGCCTGACCGGGCCGACGCACGCGGTGGAGGCCGTCCTCGGGTCATGTGCCGCGGGAGTTCAGGCCAGGTGCCGCAGGAGTGCGGCGACCGCGGGCGGGGCGTCGCCGCGGGGGCGGACCAGCATGATCTTCCAGTGCGGCGCGTGCCGGGCGAAGGCGTGGGTCCTGAGGCCGGGGAACCGTCCCGCGACCGAGGCGGGCAGGACGCAGACGCCCAGGTCGCCTCGGACGAGCTCGGCCGCGGCCAGGACGTCGTCGACCTCGAAGGCGCTCTCCCGCTCCACACCCGCGGCGCGGAAGGCCCGGTCCACGCAGAGGCGGATCGCCCGGCCCGGAGCGAAGTCCACCAGCGGCAGCCGGGCGGCCTCGGCGAGGGTGACCGTGCCGTCCTCCGGGCCGGTGCCGTCCTCCAGGCCGGTGTTGTCCTCCGGGCCGGTTCCGCCCTCCGGCCCGGTTCCGGTGAGCCCGCGCTGCGGGGCGGACACCAGCACCATCTCCTCGTACGACAGCAGCCGGGTCACCAGACCGCGCTGCCGCAGCCGGTCGAGCGCGACCACGGCCAGGTCGGCGGTGCCCTCGCGCAGCGCGTGCCGTATGTCGGCCGGGGACGACTGCCGCAGTCGCACCGTCACGCCCGGATGCTCGGCCCGCAGCGCGGCCAGCGGCCGGTGGAGGTCGGCCCACACGCCCTGCGACGTGGCGATCGTGATCGTGCCCCGCAGCTGCCCCTGGACCAGGCCGACGGCCGCCCGCGCCTGTTCCGCCGCCCGCAGCGCGGCGCGCGCCGCCGGGACGAAGACCTCGCCCGCCGGGGTCAGGAACACCCGGTGCGTGGTGCGGTCGAACAGCGGAGTGCCCAGCTCCCGCTCCAGCGTGAGGACGGTGCTCGACACGGCGGACTGCACGACGCGCAGCCGCTGGGCCGCCGCGGTGAAACCGCCCTCCTCGGCCACCGCGACCACGACCTCCATCTGCCGCAGATCCATCTCCACTCCCGGGGCAGCGGCCCGCTTCGGCCGGGTTCCCGTCCTCTACCGATTGTCCCAGGCCGTGATCGGCCGCGGGGTGCGGCGGCAAGGGGAACGGGCCGCGCGGTCACGTCCCGCGGACGCCGTTGCGCATTTCCCGGGGGCTCACCCCGAAGCGCTGCCGGAAGGCGGTGCTCAGGGCGCTCGCCGACGAGAACCCCGAGGCGTGGGCCAGGTCGGTGATTGTCAGGTGCTCGCAGTCGCCGCACCGGAGCCGTTCGCGGACCAGGCGCAGCCGCTCCTCGCGGATCAGGTCGCGGGGGGTGGTGCCCGCGCGCTGGAGGGCCAGCTGGACCTGGCGCAGCGACCAGCCGAGGGCACGGGCCATGGACGTACCGGTGAGGCCGGGGTCGGCGGCGTTCTCGCGGACGTGGCGGCGCACGACCGTCTCCACGTCGGTCAGGTGGCGGGCGCCGCCGGGACGGTCGTCGCCGGTCGTGAGCATGCACAGCAGCTCCACCACACGGTCGGACACGGCGTCGAACTGGGAGCCGGTCAGGTCGTCACGCTCGGTGTACAGCGTGTCGAGCATCGAGCGGACGACGCGGCCGAGGCCCCTGCTCAGGTCGAGGCCGGTGGCCAGCGGCGACTTGCGGTTCAGCGGGCCGTCCAGCTCACGGGCCGGGATGGTGAGGACGAACGCCTGCGTGGAGGCGTCCTGCAGACACTGGAACGGCGATCCGAACGAGACGAGCGTGCCCGTCCCCGGCGTCAGCCGTGCCTCGTGACCGTCCTGGCGCAGGACGATCTGTCCGGTCAGCGGCAGCAGTAACCGGTAGTCCCCGTCGGGATCCTCGCGGATCTGCCGCGCGGTCCTGCTGTACTCGATCTCCTCCGACCGGAACCTGACGAGCTGGTACGCCTGGGTGCGCTGACGGACCGTCCTCCCGCGGAAGTCGTCGGTGCGGCCGTACCGGTAGCCCATCCGGGACTGGTACGACCCGATGTGCTCGCTCCAGAAGTCGGCCCGCTCGGCCGGTTCCACCGCACCCGTCGAACGGGTTTCCACCAAGTAGGTCCCCGTGGGCCTGGCCACCATCGACTCCCGCGCGGGTGAGGGCAGTTACGCGGTGTCAGCCTAGTGCACACAGTCGGTGCGCATGGGGGCAACTTCCTTGCGCGCGGCGGAAAGCGCGAACACCCGCACGCGGCTACCGTCATCCGCCCCGCCAACTCGCGTCCCGTCCCTCACTTTTCCTGCTCCTGTCCCAGTAATGCTTCTTTGTACAAGAGGACTTGAGGACCATGACCGAACGGATACCGGAGGCCGCGTCCTGGTGCCTGGCCGCCGGCCTGCTCGCCGTCACCGTGCTGCTGCTGCGCCAGCGCGGGATCAGCGGGCGGCAGCGCAGGCGGGCCGACGAACTCACGGAGAACCTGCGGGCCCGCGACGAGGAGCTGCGCCATCTGGCCGAGGCCCGCCTGCCCGTCCTGGACGACGCCCCGCACCGGCACGCCGGCACGGACGTCCCGGCCGTCGGCCTGCTCGACGCCCGGCTGGCGGGCACGGACTTCGCGAAGCAGCTCGACACCGTCCTCGAACGCTTCTCGGAGGCGGTGGGACACGCGCAGGCGCGCGCCGACCGGTCCGCGAAGTCCGCGCTCAAGGCGTCGATGCGGTCGATCCAGGCCCTCGCCAACGAGCAGCAGGTGTCCATCGCCGAGATGCAGGACCGGCACGACCACCCCGACGTGCTGCGCGACCTCCTAGAGATCGACCACACCAACGCCCAGTTCGGCCGTCGGGCGCAGGCGATCGCCGTCCTGTGCGGCTCCTGGCCCGGACGCCAGCGCGGCACTTCCGCGCTGGTCGAGGTGGTGCGGGGCGCGACCTCCCGGGTTCGTGACTACCGGCGCGTCCGCGTCAACGGGCAGGTCGACCTCGCCGTCGAGAGCCGCGCCGTCGAACCGGTGGTCCTGGCCGTCGCCGAACTGCTGGACAACGCGGCACGCCACTCGCAGCCCGACACCACCGTCGAGGTCACCGTCCAGCCGGCGCACAACGGTGCCTGCGTGGTCGTCGACGACGCCGGTGTCGGCATGGACGGCGGGGCGGTCGAGCGGGCCGCCCGGCTGCTGACCGGCCGCGACCTGGTGGACGTGACCCGGCTCGACGACCCTCCGCAGTTCGGTTTCGCCGTCGTCGGTGTCCTCGCCGCGCGGTACGGGTTCAGCGTCTCGGTGGACACCCGGTCGCCGTACGGCGGTGTCCGGGCGGTGGTGTTCCTGCCCTCGGCCCTGCTCACGCATGTGGCCCCGGCCGTGGAGGTGCCCCCGCGGCCGGCCGGGAGGCCCGTGGGCGCGCGGGCGGCGTCCATGCCGCCGGTGCTTCCCACCCGGCGGGCGGCCGAGCCCGTCGGGACGACCACGGCCGGCGGTCTGCCGAAGCGGCGGCGCCGGGCCCCGCAGGAGACGGGCGGCGCGGGACGGCCCGCCGCCGGACGGCCCGCCGAGGTGCCCGCCGAGGACGTCAGCGCGCGGTCGGCCGAGGAGAACGCCCGGCGCATGGGCGCGTTCGCCCGCGGCACCCGCTTCGGCCGTACGGAACGGGACACCGCCGGAACCCCGGCCGCCCCGCGATCGCCCGATGCCGCCGGAACCGCCGCCGCCCCGCAGTCGCCGGTCGCCGCCCGGGAACCCGGTGCCGACCGGTCGGCCGACGGCCCTGTGACCTCGACGGACGCCCCCGCCCCCGCTCCTGCGGACCGGCCCGAGACGCCCGCGGACGCCCCCGCGACGTCGTACGGAACACCCCATCCGATCGAAGGGAGCACACAGGGATGACCGCGCCCATGACCAACGAGCTGGGGTGGATGCTCGACGAGGTCCTGAAGGTGCCGGAAGCGCGGCACGCGATCCTGCTGTCCGCCGACGGCATGCTCCGCGCCCACTCCGCGGACATCGGCCGGGACGACGCGGAACGGCTGGCCGCCGGTCTGTCCGGAGTGCAGTCGATCAGCCGCAGCACCGCCGAGTTCTGCGGCAGCCCGGACACGCCGTGGCGGCAGACCCTGATCGAGTTTGCGCACGGGTACGTCTTCCTCGTCGCCGCAGGCGAGGGCACCCACCTCGCGGTGTCCACGACCGAGGACGTCGACATGGAGGCGGTCACCTACCGCATGCACAAGATGGTCGACCGGCTCGGCAAGGAGCTGACCAGTCCCGCCCGGCAGGACACCGGCAGTCCGGCATGAGACCGCCCGGACGTCGCCCGGGGGAACGGCTGGTGCGGTCGTACGTCGTCACCGGCGGCCGCTCGCAGCCCTCGCGCAACACCCTCGACCTCGTCACCCTGCTGATCGCCGCCGAGGGCCCGCCGCGCACCGGGCTGAGCCCCGAGAAGCGGCGGCTGACGGAACTGTGCCGGCCCGGGGCCCTGTCCCTGGCCGAGGTGGCCGGACATCTGGAACTGCCCGTCAGCGTCACCAAGGTGCTGGTCGCCGATCTGATGGACAGCGGTCACCTCGTCACCCGCGCGCCGATCCCCTCCGCCGGGCCGCAGTCCGACACCCGTGTCCTCAAGGAGGTGCTCGATGGACTGCGCTCCCGCCTCTGAGGCCGCGTACCTGCCCGCGAGTGTGCGGACGGCCGTGAAGCTCCTGGTCGTGGGCCACTTCGCGGTCGGCAAGACGACGTTCGTCGGCGCCCTGTCCGAGATACGTCCGCTGCGCACCGAGGAGGTCATGACCCGGGCCGGGGCGTTCGTCGACGACGTGACGGGCGCGCGCGGCAAGGCCACCACCACGGTCGCCCTCGACTTCGGCCGCGTCACCCTCAACGACACGCTGGTCCTCTATCTGTTCGGCGCCCCGGGGCAGCGGCGCTTCACCCGGCTGTGGCGGGACCTGACCCGCGGAGCGCTCGGCGCCCTCGTCCTCGCCGACACCCGGCGCCTGGACCGGTCCTTCGAAGTCATGGGCCTGCTGGAGGAGTTGGAGCTGCCCTACGCCGTCGCCCTGAACGAGTTCGACGACACGCCCGGATACGGCCTCGACGAGGTGCGCGAGGCCCTCGACCTGCTGCCCTCCACGCCACTGCTGCGCTGCGACGCCCGCGACCGGGTCTCGGCGACCGGGACGCTGATCGCCCTCGTCACCCATCTGCTGGCCCGCACCGGCGAACCGGAGGAAGCGTGAACGCCGAACCGCCTCCCGGCTGCCCGGCCCACGAGCCCCTGTACGGGACGCGGTTCGCGGCCGATCCCGCCGCGGTGTACCGACGGCTGCGGGAGTCCGGACCGACCGCGCGCGTCGAACTCGCCCCCGGCGTCCGGGCCACCCTGGTCACCGGGTACGACGCGGCGCTGCACGTCCTGCGCAGCCCGGAGACCTTCTCCAAGGACCCGCGGCACTGGAGGGACCTCGCCGACGGCACCGTCCCGCCGGACAGCCCGGTCCTCCCGATGATGACGTACCGGCCCAGCGCCCTGTTCACCGACGGCGAGGAACACGGCCGGCTGCGGGGCGCCATCACCGACACGCTCGCCCGCGTCGAGGCCGGCACCCTGCGCGGCTACGCGGAGCGCAGCGCCGACACCCTCGTCGACCGGTTCGCGCCGCTCGGCACGGCGGATCTGCTCGGTGAGTACGCCCAGGTCCTGCCGCTGCTCGTCTTCGACCACCTCTTCGGCTGCCCCGCCGGGCACGGCGTCCGGCTGGTCGAGGGCATGTCCGGGATGTTCGACGGGGTGGACGCGGAGAAGGCGTACGCGCTGCTCACCGCCACCCTGGCCGACCTGATCGAGCTGAAGCGGCGGCGGCCGGCCGCGGACATGACGTCCTGGCTGATGGAGCACCCGGCCGCGCTGACCGACGAGGAACTGGTCCACACCCTCGCCGTGCTGATGGGCGCGGGCACCGAACCACAGCAGAACCTGATCGCGAACGCGCTGCGTCTGCTGCTGTCCGACGACCGCTTCGCGGGCGGTCTGTCCGGCGGCACCCTGCCGGTGGACGACGCCCTCGACGAGGTGCTCTGGACCGACCCGCCCATCGCGAACTACGCCGTGCACTACCCGCGCCACGACGCCGTGTACGAGGGCACACCGCTGCGCGCGGGCGAGCCGCTGGTGGTGAGCCTCGCCGCCGCGAACACCGACCCCGCGCTGACCGGCCGTCGACGCACGGGCAATCGGGCCCACCTGGCGTGGAGCGCGGGTCCGCACACCTGCCCCGCGCAGGGTCCGGCACGGCTGATCGCGTCCGTCGCGGTCGAAAAACTCCTGGACCGGATCCCCGACATCGCGCTGACGGTTCCCGTGGAGGAACTCCGGTGGCGTCCGGGCCCGTTCCACCGCGCGCTCGCCGAGCTGCCGGTGAGTTTCCCGCCCGCCCCGGCCGTCGGACGGTCCGGGAGCGGACGGCCGGACGGCCGGGGCGGGACCGGGCGGTCCGGTCCCGGACACGCCGGGGGTGCGGGGCGACCGTCGTCCGAGGTCTCCGCGCCGCCCGCCGTGGACCCGTGGGCCCCCGCGCCCGAGCGCCCGCGGAGCGCCTGGGCGCGGACGGCGGCCTGGTGGCGCGGGGAGTGACCGGGGCGGTGCGGCCGTTCGCTCCGTAGGGTGGCCCTCGTCGCCGGGGCCCGGAGAAGCGGGGCCCGGACCCGGAGAAGGAACGGCCAGGTCCGGCGGCCTAGGAGATCCGGACCGGCAGTGAGCGGTGGCCGTTGGAGATGAAGGAGTCCACCGGCGTCAACTCCTCCTGGGGGACGGCGAGCCGGAGGTCCGGGAAGCGCTCGAACAGGGCCGGAAGCGCGATCAGGGCCTCCAGGCGGCCCAGCGGGGCCCCCAGGCAGCGGTGCACACCGTGGCCGAAGGCGAGGTGCTCCTTGTCGGCACGGGTGACGTCGAACACGGCGGCGTCCTCGCCGTGGCGCCCGGGATCGCGCCCGGCGGCGGCGTACGCGGCGAGGATCGCCTCGCCCTCGGCGATCACGGCCCCCTCGGGGCCGCCGAGTTCGGCGAGGTCGATGTCCTCGACGGCGTAGCGCAGCGGGAGGCTCGCGACCGGCGCGTCCGCGCGCAGGGTCTCCTCGACCACGTCGTCCCAGCCGGCCCGGCCCTCGCGGACGTGCGCGAGCTGTTCGGGACGGGTGAGCAGGGCGTGCACGGCGTTGTCGAGGAGGTTGACCGTCGTCTCGTGGCCGGCGCTGACCATGAGGGTCAGGGTGTCCAGCAGTTCCTGCTCGCTGAGCGCGCCGCCGTTCTCGTCGTCGCGGGCCGCGATGAGCCCGGAGGTCAGGTCGTCGCCCGGTGACTTCCGCTTGGCGGCGACGAGTTCGGCCAGGACGTCCAGCATCCGGCCGTAGGCGGCGGTCATTTCGCCCGGGTCGGCGGAGGTGGCGAATATGCGGTCGACCAGCTCGCGCAGCTCGGGGCCCCGGTCCTCGGGCAGTCCGAACAGTTCGCTGATCACCTGGATCGGCAGCGGGTAGCAGAACTCCTCGCGCAGGTCGACGACCTCGGAGCCGCGTCCGGCCTTCTCCACGCGGTCCAGCAGCTCCCGGGTGATCTCCTCGATACGCGGCTGGAGCGCGGCCGTCCGGCGGGCGGTGAACGCCTTGGAGACCAGAGTGCGCAGGCGCCGGTGCTCACCGCCGTACGCGGTGAACATGTTCTCCACGGACACCCAGGTGAACAGCGGCCACTCGGGCGTGATCACGCCGTTCGCCATCAGGGGCCAGTGCTGCCGCGCGTCCTTGGACACCCGGGGATCGGTGAGCAGCCGCTTCAGCAGTTCGGGACCGCTCACCGCCCAGGCCTGCACCCCGCCGGGCAGCTCCACCAGGGCCACCGGTCCTCTCGCGCGGATCCGGGCGGCCTCTCCGTGGATGTCGCGTCCGGTCGTGTCGATCACCAAAGGACATGCGTTTCCCATCGGGAACCTCCCGGCCGTCGAACCTCTATTCGGCTTACGGCGCGTGACGCTACGCGAGGACCCGGGCACGTCGAGTTGTGCCCGGGTCCGGATGCGTGCGCTGCCAACTTCCGTGCGCGTACAGGCAATTCCGTCTTGCCTGTACGCGCGGGCAAGCCAGTGAGGGTTCGGATCCCGCCGCGGGGCCCCTCTCAGGCGTGCCCGCGACGCAACAGCCGCCTGCGCGGCTCCTGGTCGGGGAGCCAGCCGAAGGCGAGGCAGCTGCCGACGGCTCCGAGGAGCAGGCCGATGAAGAACCCGCCGAGGTTGGAGGTGACCCAGGTGCCGAGCGACAGCAGGATGCCCAGCAGGGAGTAGAACAGGCGCTGGGCCGGGTTGAAGAGGATCAGCAGGCCGCACAGCAGCATCGTGGTGGGAAGCAGATAGCCCGCCAGGCCCTGCATCCCGATGTGCAGGACGACCTTCAGCGACGCCTTCTCGGTGAGGAGGATCTCCGCCCCTCCCAGGGTGAGCAGCAGCCCGCCCCAGAACGGGCGGTTCGCGCGCCACCGCCGGAAGGTGTCCCTCAGGTCCAGGGATTCGTCCGGCTGCCTCAGGTCCCGGGTGTCGTCCGGCTGCGCTTCGGCACTCATCAGCAGCCTTGGTCGCTGAAGCGGAGCTTGAGGCCCGGGAGCTTGAACACCCCGGCCGTCGTCGCGTAGTTGGTCTGGCGCAGGTTGGCGATGCGCACGGTGTCGGCCTGCTGGCTGAACACGCCCTTGGGGCCCTGGACCCCGGCCTTGTTCAGGGTGCTGGCGTCGTTGCCGATCTCGATGTTGTTGAAGGAGGCGTTGCCGGACAGTTCCGTGGAGTCCGTGGTCAGGTCGGTCGCCTGGACCTTGTCCGACCCGCTGCCGGCCGTGATGAGCAGGTTCGTGCCCCCGAGGTCGACGCTCTGGCACAGGTGGTCGAGGGTCGCGTTCTTGATCGCCGAGGTGACGATGAGGACCTGGCCGCCGGTGTCGCCGGCGTTCGGGCTGCCGTCCGCCATGTTGTCGAGGCCGCCGAACTGCTCGAAGCCGGTGCCGTTCAGCTCGGTCGCGGTGACCGTGAACGGCATGCCGGAGATGGCGAACTGGACGCCGAGGGCGCCCTCGGCCGTCGCGATCATCAGCCCCGCGGCGACCATGGTCGCCGGTACCGCCATCACGGCGGCGCGGCGCAGCCGGACCCGCCCGCGTCTGTTCTGTCCGTCGGCGGCTGAACCGCTTTCCGGGTTCTCGGGCGTGGAACCGTTGGACGCCGTGGCGTCCGGGGACGAAGCCATGTCTGCTCCCTGGGCACGTTCGATGCTGATGTCGATGCGGGTGGGGCTCCAGTGGCGCGTTGTCCTGGCGCGGACAGCAGCTGCCGCGCACGCCTCCTCGCGCCTCCCGGCGGTTGCAAGGGCTTTCTCGTTACGCGGCAGTAGCCTTCGAGGAAGTTACCGATGGTTACACGCACGGTCAAGGAGCCTGTGGGAAAACCGTGCCAGTTGTGCCTCACCTGTGAACAGGGGTCGGACGCGGAGTCGCGCTGACCTCCAACTTCCTTGCTGTGCCTTGACGTTGACCATCCATCAGGTCTACAACTCTCCCTGTTTCCCGGATCCGTGGCGCCGGATCCGTCGGCCGACGCGCCCGTCACCTCCCGGACCCCGCTCTGCGGGGCGGTCATGGCGTGTTCCGGATCGGCCCTGGCGCGCACGCCGCAAAGGCGCGCCCCTCGGCCGTTCCCCGTTCCGTGGCACCGGTGCGGTCACCTTCCCCCCGAGGGCCGTACCGGTCGCCCGGCTGTCGTCGCCGGCCCGTGGCGTAAGGAGAAGGCGTCACGGACCGGCGGCGGTCACTCCTCGCACCGCTCCCGCGGGCGGGTTCCGGAAGTTCCGTCCCGCCGTCGCGCGCGGCCCGTTCCACCCCGCGCCACCTTCTCGACCCGCACCCCCGCGCCCCGGCGCGGCCAGGCACCCACACCCCCATCGGAGAAGAGGCACCCCCCAATGCGCACTCGATCCCTGCTCGCCCTCGCCGGCGTCGTCGCGGCCCTGACGGCGTCCGCCGTCGTCCCCGCCTCCGCGGACGACGTCGCGGTGCTCACCACCGGCAGCGCCGCGGGCACCCCCGTCGCCGTCGGCGACGTCCTCGCCGCCTCGCTGGCGAGCGGCACCAACGCCACGCTCTACTCCAGCAGCACCGGCACGAGCGGCGTCTCCTGTTCCGCGTCGACCTTCACCGCGACCGCCGCCGACAACCCGGCGTCCCCCGGCACGGCCACCGAGTCCCTCACCGGCCACACCTTCGACGCCAGTTCGTGCAGCAGCAACGTCGTCGGCGTTCTCGGCGTCACCAGCATCACGGTCGACAACCTGCCCTACAGCACCGCGGTGGGCTCCGACGGAAGCGTCACGGTCACCCCGGCCGCCGGCTCCACCATCCAGACCACGGTCAAGCTGCGCTCGCTGCTGGGCACGCTGACCTGCGTCTACCGGGCGGCCAGCCTGTCCGGCACGGCGAACAACGCCGACAACAGCATCACCTTCACCAGCCAGCAGTTCACCAAGTTCTCCGGCTCGTCCCTCTGCTTCGCGAACGGCTACTTCACCGCGAAGTACGCGCCCGTGACCGACACCAGCCAGGCGGGCAGCCCGGCGGTGTTCGTCAACTGACCCCCACGGGAACCCGGTTCACTGCCGGCGTCGCAGCACCACGGCGACGCCGGCAGTGAGCAGCAGCGCCGCCCCCGCTCCACCGGCGACCATGGGGAGGGCGGGGCCGCCGCCCGAGGTGCTCTCGGCGGCGGGCGCCAGGTGATCGGTGCCCGCCTTCTCGGCCGCCGAACTCGCCTCGGGAGAGGCCGGGTCGGCGGACGGCGACGCGGCCGTGGGGCTGGGGCTGGGGGCAGTGGTCGCCGAACGCGTCGCCTCGGGGGACTTCTTGGCGCCCTTGCCGGCGGAACCGCTCCCGGTGGTCCCCGAAGCCCTGGTCTTCTGCGTCGGCCCGGACGCCCCGCCCCCGCCGGAGAACACCACGTCCGAGCACGAGTAGTAGGTGTCGGGGGTGCTGGAGGTCTGCCAGATCGTGAACAGCATCTGGCGGCCCGTGCGGTCGGACGGCAGCGTCGCCTTGATGCGGTAGGCGCCGCCGACCAGTGCCGGGTCGGTGACCGTGGCGAACGGCTTGTCCGGCAGGTCCGACCACTTCAGCGGCCGCGTCGGGCTGTAACCCTGCTTGGTCAGATAGAGCTTGAAGGTCCCCGCGTGCGCGATCGTCGAGCTGTACTTCATGGTCAGGGACGCGCCGGCCGCAAGACGCGTCGCCGGGAAGTCGGCGCGGGCCAGGTCGAGCCCCTTGTAGGCGGGCAGGTTCCCGCTGCACAGCTTTCCGTCCGGGATCACCGAACGGTCCCGGCCGTTCACACCGGGTACCCGAAGGTTGTCCCACGCCGCGAACGACTGGCCGTTCGCCGCGATCGCCGCCCGGCAGGCCGCCGTACCCTGGCTGCCGCCGTCGGGCGAGCACGCGTACACCCGGCTGACCGGAGACGTCGGCGCTCCGTGCGCCGACGCTGTCCCCGCGGCCCACGTGGTGAGCAGCAGCGGAGCCGCCAGGGCGACAGCGGCCGCGGTGGCGGTGCGGTAGGCGGTCATCCGGAACGTCTCCTCGGTACGTGGGCGAAGCGGGGGCCACCGTGCGCGGCCGGGAGGCATTCCTCGCACGGGGCACGGTGGGATACGGATGTGGGGCACGGAGCGTTCAGCCGCTTCCGCGCCCGCGACCGGCGCACGACGGGACCACCTCACCCGGATCGCGCGGGTGGCATTCCCTAGGGCCGGACACCGGCCGGATCGAGGGTTTTCCCGCTATCCCCGCGCTCCGCCGCCCGCCTATCGTTCAGCGCGACCGCCGTCGGCGGCTGCGCACCCGTGTCCCGGACCGGGCCGCGCAGGACGCCGGGGGCGCACGACAGCTCGAAGCCGACCGACCTGGGCCGAACGCTGAGCTTTACGGGGGGAGGGGCCGCTCGGCGCGCATCGCGTCGGACGGCCCCTTCTGCTCAGCCGGTACGGTGAGCCGCATGCGCGATCCCGAGGCCCCCGACCACTTCGCCGCCACCCCTGACGACGCCCCGGTGGTCGTGAGCTCGCTGCGCGGCTCGTTCCCCTGGAGCGTGCTGGCCGAGCGGCATCCGGCGCTCATCCGGAAGGTGCGCGACGCCTTCCCGTACGGTCCCGAGCGGCGTCACGCGCTCGACGCCCTGCTGGAGAACTGCGTCGACGGGGTCGTCGAACCGCTCGCGGAGCCCGCCGCGGACCGCGGCCGGTGGGACGCCTGGGGCGGCCGGGAGTACTACGGCCGGTCCTGGTTCGACCTGCCCTTCCTGTGGTCCGAGAGCTACTTCTACCGCAAACTCCTCGAAGCCGTCGGCTACTTCGAGCCAGGCCCCTGGCAGGGCATCGATCCCTTCCGCCCGTTCAAGCTCGCCGAACTCGACACCCCGGAGACCGACGAGGAACTCGCCGCCCTGGACGACCTCGCGCGCCGGCCGGACGACGAACAGGAGGAGGCGCTGCTGCACGGCTCCCTGTGGGGCAACCGCGCCGACCTCGGGTTCGGACTGGCCAGCACGGGGGGCGCGGCGGCCGCCGCGCCCCAGCTCGTGGCCGACGACGCGGATCTGCTGCGGTCCCTGTTCACCGGCGGCACCCTCTGTCTGATCGCGGACAACGCGGGCCGGGAACTCATCCCCGACCTGCTCCTCGTCGACCATCTGCTCCGGCACGGACGGGTCGAGCGGGCCGTCCTGCACGTGAAGCCGTATCCGTACTACGTGTCCGACGCCACGGCGGCGGACGTGCTGGACGCCCTGCGCCGGCTGACCGCGGCGAAGGGAGCGGCCGGCGAGGCCGGGAACCGGCTGTGGGCGGCCCTGTCCGCGGGCCGGCTCACCGTCCGGACCCACCCCTTCGCCTGCGGCCCGCTGCCGTACGCCGAGCTGCCCGACGACCTCCGGCGGGAGTTCGCCGCGGCCGACGTGACCGTGCTGAAGGGCGACCTGAACTACCGCCGGCTCATCGGTGACCGGCTCCACCCCGCCACCACCCCGTTCACCGTCGCCACCGCCTCCTTCCCCGGGGCGGTGGCCGCGCTGCGGACGCTCAAGTCGGATGTCGTCGTCGGGCTCGACCCCGCCGTCGAGGCGGCCCTCGACGCCGCCGAGGACCACCGCTGGCGCACGGGCGGAACCCACGCGCTCATCCAGGCGAGACGCGGATGACCCCTCGCCGGAGCGGGGACCGAGCCGCGCGGTGACGGAGTGTCACTGTGGGGCTGTGGGGCTGTGGGGCTGTGATGGCGTCGCGCGGCGGCGCCGTGTGTCTGCCGGGCCGAGGCGAAGGCGCGCGGCGACGGGGTGTCGCCGTGGGCCCCGGTGAAGACGCGCGGTGGTGTCGAACCCGTGCCGCGTCGTCGTGTGCGGCTTTCGGGCCGGTTCACGCGATGGTGTGATCATGCCCTGGCCTGCGGATGTGCTCGCGGGGGCCTGGGTAGGGCCCGGCCATGACGCAGCCGTTCCGACTCCCGCACTTCTACATGCCGTACGCCGCCCGGCTGAACCCGCACCTGGACGAGGCGCGGGCCCACTCGGCCGAGTGGGCCCGCGCCATGGGCATGCTCGAGGGCTCGGGCATCTGGGAGCAGTCCGACCTCGACGCCCACGACTACGGCCTGTTGTGCGCCTACACCCACCCCGACTGCGACGGCCCGGCCCTCTCCCTCATCACCGACTGGTACGTGTGGGTGTTCTTCTTCGACGACCACTTCCTGGAGACCTTCAAGCGCAGCCAGGACCGCGCCGGCGGCAAGGCCTACCTCGACCGGCTCCCCCTCTTCATGCCGCTCGACCTGTCGACCCCCGTCCCCGAGCCGGAGAATCCCGTCGAGGCGGGACTCGCCGACCTGTGGGCGCGCACGGTGCCCTCGATGTCCACGGCATGGCGCGGACGGTTCGCCGTCTCCACCGAGCACCTGCTCAACGAGTCGATGTGGGAGCTGTCCAACATCGACGAGGGACGGATCGCCAACCCCGTCGAGTACATCGAGATGCGCCGCAAGGTGGGCGGAGCCCCCTGGTCGGCCGGGCTCGTCGAGTACGCGACCCGTGAAGTGCCCGCGTCCGTCGCGGAGTCGAGGCCGCTGCGCGTCCTGATGGAGACGTTCTCCGACGGAGTCCATCTGCGCAACGACCTCTTCTCCTACCAGCGGGAGGTCGAGGACGAGGGCGAGCTCAGCAACGGAGTCCTCGTCCTGGAGACGTTCTTCGGCTGCACGACCCAGCAGGCCGCCGAGACCGTCAACGACGTACTCACCTCACGGCTCCACCAGTTCGAGCACACCTCCCTCACCGAGGTGCCCGCGCTGGCCGTCGAGAAGGGGCTCACCCCCGCCGAGGTCGGCGCCGTCGCCGCGTACACGCAGGGCCTCCAGGACTGGCAGTCCGGCGGACACGAATGGCACATGCGCTCCAGCCGGTACATGAACAAGGGCGCCGTCGAGGAGGCGCGGCCCCTCGGCACGAGCGGGTTCGGCACGTCCGCCGCGGACATCGGGGCGCTGCTCTCCGCGGCCGGGGCCGAGCGGCTGCGCGCGTACACCCATGTCCCGTTCCGGAAGGTCGGACCCTCCCGGCTCCCCGACTTCCTCATGCCCTTCGAGGTCACCCTCAGCCCGCACCTCGCGGGAGCCCGCGACCGCCTCGGCACCTGGATGCACGCCATGGGCATGCTCCGGGAGGGCGTCTGGGACGAGGACAAGCTCATCGCCTACGACCTGCCGCTCTGCGCCGCCGGCATCCACCCCGACGCGACGGCCGACGCACTCGACCTCAGCTCGCAGTGGCTGGCCTGGGGGACCTACGGCGACGACTACTACCCGCTGTACTACGGCAACCGCCGCGACCTGGCCGCCGCCAAGGTGACGACCGCGCGGCTGTCCGCCTGCATGCCCGTCGCGGGCGAGGAGGTGCCCGTCCCGGTCAACGGCATGGAGCGGGGGCTGATCGACCTGTGGCGGCGCACCACCGCGGAGATGACCCCGGACGCCCGGAGCACCCTGCGCGCGGCGGTGGACGTGATGACGGAGAGCTGGCTGTGGGAGCTGTCCAACCAGATGCAGAACCGCATCCCGGACCCGGTCGACTACCTGGAGATGCGCCGGGCCACCTTCGGCTCCGAGCTCACCATGAGCCTGTGCCGCCTCGGACACGGCCGGAGCGTCCCGCCGGAGGTCTACCGCAGCGGCCCCGTCCGGTCACTGGAGAACGCGGCCATGGACTACGCGATGCTCCTGAACGACGTCTTCTCGTACCAGAAGGAGATCGAGTACGAGGGGGAGATCCACAACGGCATCCTCGTCGTGCAGAACTTCTTCGGCTGCGACTACCCGGCCGCGCTCGGCATCGTCCATGACCTGATGACCCGGCGCATGGAGCAGTTCCAGCATGTCGCCGAACATGAACTGCCCATCCTGTACGAGGACTTCAAGCTCTCGGAGGAGGCGCGCGGGATCATGCGGGGCTATGTGACGGAGCTGCAGAACTGGCTGGCCGGAATCCTGAAGTGGCACCAGGACTGCCGCCGTTACGGCGCAGCCGACCTGGCCCGGCGCGCCCACGGATTCGTACCGGACCGGGTGCCCGCGCCGCCCCTGGCCCGGCGCGCGCAGCCCGTGCCGCTCTGACGGACCGGGGCGGCGCGGACGTCAGCGCCGGACGCTGCGGCGGGCCGCCTCGGAGAGTTCGGACAGGAGGACCGCGGCGGCCTCGGTGACCTCGCGGGTCTCTTCGGGGAGACCGGGGTCGGCGGCGGCCGCGCGGGCGACCTCGTGGTGTTCGTCCACGACGAACACGCCGAGGTTCGTGTCCCGCCAGTGCTTCAACGACTCGTCGGGGGCGTCGGCCCTCCCGCCGCCCGGGGTCCCCGGTCCCGCCGTGAGCGTCTGTCTCAGCCGGGCCAGGGTCCGCGCGGCCTCGCGCGGCCGGCCCGACTCCCGCTCCAGCCGGGAGAGCGTCAGCAGCGCCGAGACCCGGCCCCGGCCGGTGTTCTGGAGCGCCGTGAACAGGCGCTGGGCGCGCAGGGCCTGGAACGTGTCGCCGAGGTCCATGAACGCGTGGGCGAGCCCGTGCATGTCGGACGCGTCCGAACCGGCCGGCCGCTGGGCGTAGGCCCGCCGGTCGACGTCGTCGAGCCGCCGGATCAGCGCCACGCGCGCGAGCTCGTCCAGCCCCTGCTCGCGGGCCAGGCGGGTCCACGTGGACTCCGGCGCGTCCCGCGGATCGGTCCCGAGGAACGAGTCGTCGAGGCCGCGCGCCCACTCCCGCAGCTCCTCGCCGCTCGCGCCCGCCTCCGGTATGCCGCCCAGCCCGCACCAGGTGTCGTACGTCGTCTCGCGGACCGTGTGCAGCAGCGGGAGGTCCTCGGCCAGGCCGTGCAGTCCCACGAGGACGGCGGCGAGCCGCAGTTCGTCGGTCGTCGAGGCCTCGGCCTCGTGCGCGAGGAGATGGCGCAGCAGCGGCAGGTCGGTGTCCTGCCGGTCGTACTGGGCGGCGCGCAGCGCGAGCGCGCGGCGGACCCGGTCGGTGGCCACCTCGTCCCAGGAGGTGCCCTGCCGCAGCAGCGCGAGGTCGGCCCGGCCCCGTTCGAGAACGGTGTCCCACAGGGGTGTCCGGGGGTGGCCGTCCAGCAGTGCGTAGGCCCCGCCCTCCTCCGTGTTGAGCAGCAGGAAGCCCGGCTCGGTGCGCAGCAGGGCCGCGTGCAGCATGCCGACCAGCTCCACCGGGGAACGCTCGGGCAGGTCCAGCGCCGCGCGGAGTTCGGCGCGCTCGGCGTCGATCCCGTAGCACTCCCGCATCTCCTCCTCGGTCTCGGCGACCGTCGCGAGGATCGCCTCGGGGCCGTCGCCGGGGGCCAGGTCCAGATGGTCGTGCCAGCCGGGCAGCCCGATCATCATCTCCATTGCCTCGTCGACGCTGTTCCCGATGATTCCGGCCGAGCCCTCGGAGTCGGCGTACAGCACCGAACCGTCCGCGCACACGAAGTACGTGCCGCCCGTGTCGTCTCCCGCCACCGGCTCCAGCGGGCCTCCCGAGGCGAGCCGGACCTCCTCCACGTGCCGGGCGCGGTCCAGGTCGAAGTTGAACGGGAAGGCCGCCAGTTCGGCCAGGTGCGGGGTCTCGCGGAGGAGCCGCAGGGCGTGGTCGCTCATGTCACCGAACGTAACAGCCGCCACTGACAAGGGACCTGGCCGCCTCCTCGAACGGGAGCCGCGGTCCTGCTTCTCGGCGGAACGGGCACGGCGGTCCTCCTTTCCTGGGAGCGGGCACCGCAGTCTCACTCGTTGGGGGATCGTCGCGCGCCGGAGCCAGGGGTAGAGGAAGAGCCGAAGGCGGCCCGTAGAACATCTGCCGGAGGCGACCCATGGAACCGACCGCGCTGCGCCCCAAGCCGATGCCCGGCCAGGACCCGGGCGGCCCCCGGCCGTCCGCCGCGATCCGGCGCCCGCACGTGTCGCGACGCCGCGGCAGGCGGCTGGCCACCCTGCTGCTCGGGGTGTCGGCCGGCGTGGTCCTCGTCCTGTCCGGCGTGGGGCTCGGCGCGGTGGGCGCGACCGTGATCGGCGTGAGCGGGCTGGTGGACCCGCAGAAGGAGGCCGGTGCGGCCGGGCGGCCCTCCGCCGGTCCCGAGGCCGGGCCGCCGGGCGGTTCCGAGACGCCACGGCCCGGAGCGCCACGGTCGGCCGGGCCGGCCGGAGCACCACGGTCCGCCGGGTCCGCCGGGCCGGCCGGGTCGCGGGCCGTCGGCTCCATGGCGGAGTCCGGCGGCGCTCCGGTCCGGCCGGGGGAGCCCGGGCGGCCGTCCGCGCGCGGCACCCTCGGGGTCGAGGCCGTGGACGCCCCCGGCGGCCGGGGCGCGCTCATCGTGGGGGTGCACCTCCCCGGCCCCGGCTACAGCGCGGGCCTGGTACGCGGCGACGTCCTGCTCGCCCTCGACGGGACGGCGATCAGCTCGGCCGCCGACCTCGCGCGCGCGGTGGCGGACGCCCGGCCGGGCCGGGCGGTCACCCTGAGCGTGCGCCACGCGAACGGCAGCCGCGGGCAGCTGTCCGCGCTCCCGGGCACCGCGACCTGAGGCCCCGGCTCCCGCGCGGGCACGGTCCGGAGGCACAGAGGGAAAAGGGCTGGTCAACGGAGCCGCGGCCCGTCACGATGGCCGCATGCTGAGCACCCTCGTCGCCTTCCTCGGCGCCTGCACCCTGATCGCGGCCTCGCCCGGACCGAGCACCGTGCTGATCATCAAACGCTCGCTGGGCAGCAGGCGTTCCGGCTTCATGACCGTGCTCGGCAACGAGACGGGCGTCTTCCTGTGGGGCGCCGTCGCCGCGTTCGGCCTCACCGCCCTGCTCGCCGCCTCCGAGATGGCGTACGACGTCATGCGCGTCGTCGGCGCCGTCGTGCTCGTCGGCTTCGGCGTCCAGACGCTGTGGCAGGCACGCCGCTCCAAGGGGGCCGCCGACGGCGGCTGGGAGGGCGCGGAGAGGAGCGCCTGGGCGTCCTACCGGGGCGGCCTGCTGCTCAACCTCGCGAACCCCAAGGCCGCCGTCTTCGCCATGTCCTTCCTGCCGCAGTTCGTACCCGAGGGCGCCCCGCACCTGCCCGCCATGCTCGGCCTCGCCGCGCTCTGGGCGGTCTACGAGGTGGGGTACTACGGCGTCTACGTGTGGTTCGTCGGCCGGATGAAGTCGGTGCTGTCCCGGACCGGCGTGCGCCGGCGCCTGGAGCAGGTCTCCGGGGGCGTCCTGCTGCTCCTGGGGGCCCGCCTCGCCCTGGAGGGCTGACCGGGGACGGACGCAACCGGCTCGCGCACACCCCACCGGAGGGGCAGGATGCTGCCGTAGCCCTCTGGGGGAACTCCGGACCATACGGAGGCATGGATGACCGCCGCCACACCCGCGCCCTTCACCGCCGACGACTACGAGGCCCGGATGCGGCGCGCCGCCGAGGCCGCGGCCGACGCCGGACTCGACGGCGTCCTGGTCGCCCCGGGGCCGGACCTGGTGTGGCTGACCGGGTACCGCCCGGTGGAGACCGAGCGGCTCACCCTGCTGGTGCTGCGGGCGGGACACGGCCCCGCCCTCGTCGTGCCCACCCTGGAGGCGCCCGACGCGGCCAAGTCGGCCGGCGCGCCCGCGCTGACCCTGCACGCCTGGACCGACGGCATGGACCCCTACGCGACGGCCGAGCCCCTCCTGGACCGCGCCGGCCGCTTCGGCATCAGCGACAACGGCTGGGCCCTGCATCTGCTCGGCCTTCAGCAGCGGCTCCCCGACACCCGCTACGCGGCCCTGACCGAGGCCCTCCCGATGCTCAGGGCCGTCAAGGACGCGGCCGAACTGGAGCGGCTCGCGGCCGCCGGAGCCGCCGCGGACGAGGCGTTCGAGGAGATCCGCAAGGTCCGCTTCGCCGACCGCAGGGAGTCGGAGGTCTCCCACGACCTCGCCGAACTGCTGCGCCGGTTCGGGCACTCCCAGGTGGACTTCACCATCGTCGCCTCGGGCCCCAACGGCGCCAACCCGCACCACGAGGCCGACGAACGCGTGATCGAGGACGGCGACATGGTGGTCCTGGACTTCGGCGGCCTCAAGGACGGCTACGGCTCCGACACCTCCCGCACGGTGCACGTCGGCGAGCCGGACGACGAGGAGCGCAAGGTCCACGACATCGTGCGCGAGGCCCAGGAGGCCGGCTTCCGTGCCGTCAGGCCCGGGGCCGCCTGCCAGGACGTCGACCGCGCGGCGCGGGCCGTCATCGAGGCCGCCGGGTACGGCGAGTACTTCATCCACCGCACCGGGCACGGCATCGGCGTCACCACCCACGAACCGCCCTACATGGTCGAGGGCGAGGAACAGCCCCTGGTCCCGGGCATGTGCTTCTCCGTGGAGCCGGGGATCTATCTGCCCGGCCGCTTCGGGGTCCGTATCGAGGACATCGTCACGGTGACCGAGGACGGCGGACGCCGGCTCAACAACACCTCCCGCGAGATGGTGATCGTCGACTGACATGCGCCCGCAGACCGCGCGGCCACCGCTTCGCCCCCGCCCCCGGACGACAAGGGCGCGACCATGAACCCGACACCGACACCGGAACCCGCGCCGGCACCGGCCCCCGAGGCCGTCCGACGGCTGGTCCGCTCCCTGCTCACCGACGACACCGCGCCCGGTCCGGGACCGGAGGTGGTGCCCGTCCGCGAGCGGGGCGGGCACTTCACCTGGTGGGTGGGCCGTCGCCATGTGCTGCGGCTCGCCCCGGACCGCGAGGCCTCCCTGCGCCAGCGCCGTGAACTGCGGCTGCGCGATCTGGTCCGCCCCTTCGTCGGCGGCGCCGTTCCGATGAGTGTCGCGCGGGGCGAGTGGACGGGCGGACTGAGCTACACCCTGGACACCAAGGTGCCCGGCGTCTCCGGTGAGGAGCACGCCGTCTCGGCACTCGGCGAGGCCGACCTGGCGGAGCTGCTGACCGGGCTGCGCGAGGTCCCCGTACGGCAGGCCGAGACGCTGGGGGTGCCCCGGACCCCGCCGCGCTCGCTGGAGGCGCTGCGGGCCGCCGCCGTACGGGCCGCCGGACGGCTTCCCGCGGAGGAGTTCGACCCCGCGCGGTTCGACCAGCTCGCCGCGCCCGCCGCCGTCCAGCTCGGTGTGCAGACCGGCGCCCCGGTCCTCGTGCACCACCGTCTCCTGGGCGAGCACCTCGTGGTCGGCCCCGACGGACGGGTGCGGGGCGTCCTCGACTGGACCGGCGCGGTGATCGGGGATCCGGCCGAGGACATCGCCGGGCTCGCCGTCGCCGTCGGCGCCCCCGCGGCCGTACGCGCCGCCACCCTCGCCGGCTACGGTGCCCGCCCCTGTCTGCGCGGCCTGTGGCTCGCCCGCTGCGACACCGTCATCCGGCTCGCCGAGGGCCTCCACGGCGGCGATGCCGGACAACTTCCTCTCCTGGAGTCCCAGTTGAGCCGCGCCTGGGAGTCGATCCTGCTGGAGCGGGTCACGGACCTGCGGGACGGGCCGGACGCGCCGTAGTGCCGCGGCAGGCGACGTTCGCCGGCCGCTGCACCGGAACCTCCTCACGCCTGGGCCAGCACCACGCACGACTCGCCCGGCACGTTCAGCATCCCGTCCGTGCCCGGCGCCTCGACCGGATCCCAGGACGCGAGGACGCGCGCGCGGCGGATGCCGAGGGGAATCGCCGCGGGATCCTTGCCGAGGTTCACGGCGACCCGGACGTCCCCGCGCCGTACGGCGATCCAGCGGGCTTCGGGATCGTGGGCGACCCTGACCGCCGCGAGGTCGGGGTCCGACAGGTCGGCCTGGGCGTGGCGCAGGGCGATCAGTTCGCGGTACCAGGCCAGCAGGCGCGCGTGCGGCGCCCTGTCGGGCTCCGACCAGTCGAGACAGGAGCGGTCCCGGGTCGCCGGGTCCTGCGGGTCCGGCACGTCCTCCTCGGCCCAGCCGTGCGCCGCGAACTCCCGCCGCCTGCCCCGCCGTACGGCGTCCGCGAGCTCGGGGTCGGTGTGGTCGGTGAAGAACTGCCAGGGTGTCGTGGCGCCCCACTCCTCGCCCATGAAGAGCATCGGCGTGAACGCCGCGGTGAGGGTCAGCGCGGCGGCGCAGGCCAGCAGTCCGGGGGACAGGGAGGCCGACAGCCGGTCCCCCTGGGCGCGGTTGCCGATCTGGTCGTGCGTCTGGGTGTAGCCGAGCAGGCGCTGCGCCGAGACGCGCGCACGGTCCAGCGGCCGGCCGTGATGCCGTCCGCGGAAGCTGGACCAGGTGCCGTTGTGGAAGAAGCCCGACGTCAGCGTCTTGCACAGGGCGGTGGGCGGGGCCTCGGCGAAGTCCGCGTAGTAGCCCTGCGCCTCGCCGGTCAGCGTGGTGTGCAGCGCGTGGTGGAAGTCGTCGTTCCACTGCGCGTGCAGCCCGAGACCGCCCTCCTCGCGGGAGGTGATGAGCCGCGGGTCGTTGAGGTCCGACTCGCCGATCAGGAAGAGCGGCCGGCCCAGGTCGCCGGCGAGCGCGTCCACGGCCGCCGACAGCTCCTCCAGGAAGTGCACCGCCCGGGTGTCCCGCAGAGCGTGCACCGCGTCGAGCCGCAGCCCGTCGAGCCGGTAGTCGCGCAGCCAGGCCAGCGCGCTGCCCACGAGGTAGGCGCGCACCTCGTCCGACCCGGGCGCGTCGAGGTTCACCGCGGAGCCCCAGGGCGTCTGGTGGGTGTCCGTGAAGTAGGGCCCGAACGCGGGCAGATGATTGCCGGACGGGCCGAGATGGTTGTGCACGACGTCGAGGACGACACCGAGGCCCAGCTCGTGCGCCCGGTCGACGAAGCGCTTCAGCGCCTCGGGACCGCCGTACGGCTCGTGCACGGCCCACAGGGACACACCCTCGTACCCCCAGCCGTGCCGACCGGGGAACGGGCACAGCGGCATCAACTCGACGTGTGTGATGCCCAGTTCGGCCAGATGCCCGAGCCGGTCCGCCGCCGCGTCCAACGTGCCCTCGGGGGTGTACGTGCCCACGTGCAGCTCGTAGAGGACCGCGCCCGGCAGCGGTCGTCCGGGCCAGTCGGCGCGCCAGGCGTACCCGCCCTGGTCGACCACCGCGCTCAGTCCGTCGGGGCCGTCCGGCTGGCGGCGCGAGCGGGGATCGGGCAGGACCGGACCGTCGTCCACCGCGAACCCGTACCGGGTCCCCTCCGCCGCCTCCGCCTCGCCCGTCCACCATCCGGCCCGCCCGGCGTCACGGTCCAACGGGCTCGTGACACCGGCGCAATGGAGCGTCATCCGGTCGGCCCGCGGTGCCCACACCTCGAATCGCATGGACGCTTCCCCCTTGTCGGCTCGCAGTGACCCAGCCCGTCCATGGTGCTCCACCGGAGATCAATTCGCTTACGGATCCACCCTTTTGCCGCGTGTCCGTCGCCCTTCCGACGCCCTTCCGTCGCGCGAACGGCGGCACCCGGCCCCACCAGCCGTTTCCGGGTCTTCTGGACACCCTGTCGTTACTGGCCGACAATCACGAGCGTGACGTCGTCCTTCGAGTTCCATCCGTACCCCGCGCGGCTGTCCGACGCGGAGCGCGACCGGGCGCTCAAGTCCCTCCGCGACGGCGTCGCCCTCGGCCGTCTGTCGCACGACACGTTCGTCCACCGCATGGAGCTGGCACTGTCCGCCCGCCGCTCCGAGGAACTCGCCGTGCTCACCGCCGACCTGCCCACCGGCGACGAGGCCGCCGGGCGCCGCTGGTCGAAGCGGGTGTTCGGCACGGTGGAGGCCGTCTCCGGCTTCACCGTCCGGCTGCGCCGGGCATGGCAGGCCGAGCGGCTGCCCAAACTGCAGCTGCCCGACCCGGGTGACGCCTACCCGCTGCGCATCGGCCGCGACCCGGCCAGCGGACTGCGCCTCAACCACGAGACGGTGTCCCGGGTGCACGCCGAACTGCGCCGCCAGGGCGGTGTGTGGGTGCTGCGCGACCTCGGCTCGACCAACGGAACGACCGTCAACGGACGGCGCGTCATCGGCGCGTCCGTCGTGAAGGACGGCGACCAGGTCGGCTTCGGCCGCATGCTGTTCCGCCTCGCCTCGGCCTGAACCACGGCACCGCACGGCATCGCACGGCGCGCGCGAGGAGTTCCCGCGCCCCGGCGACCGGACACGGACCGGGGCCCACCCGTCGCCCTCGCGCCAGGGACCACCCGGCGCCCCTTCGCGCGCTCCTTACCGCTCCCGCGGTGTTGACGTACCCTCGAGTCCGTGACTGACTGTGTGTACTTCGTGCACATCAGGTGAAACGACGGCACCGTACGAGTGGAGGTGTGCTCTGCCGCCACTGCGCCGCTACCCGACCGTGGACGAACTCGGCGTCCGCGCCGCCGCGCTCGTCGCCCGGTGCCCCGGCGACGCCCGGCTGCGCCGCGTGGGCACCTCCCGGGAGGGCACACCGATGCTGCTCCTGAGCGTCGGACACGGCAGTCGCCAGGTCCTCGTCGTCGCCGGACCGCACGCCAACGAACCCGTGGGCGGAGCGACCGCCCTCAGGCTGGCCGAACGGGCGCTCGCCGACCCCCGCCTCACCGAGGGCGCGGACGCCACCTGGAACCTGCTGCTCTGCCTCGACCCCGACGGCTCCCGCCGCAACGAGGCCTGGCTCCAAGGCCCTTACACACTCGGCCACTACTTCCGGCACTTCTTCCGGCCCGGCTTCCGCGAACAGCCGGAATGGCTGCCCGACGGCCCGGACGACGCCGCCCTGCCGGAGACCCGCGTCCTGCTCGGCCTCCAGGACGAACTGAGGCCGTTCCTGCAGTGCTCCCTGCACGGCGTCGACGTCGGCGGCGCCTTCGTCGAGCTGACCCGCGACCTGCCCGGCCTCTCCCGGCGTGTCGCGCACAGCGCCGCCCGCCTCGGCATCCCGCGCGAACTCGGCCCCTACGACACCCTGTACTGGCCGGCCCTCGGCCCCGCCGTCTACCGCGTCCCGCCGCCGGCCCGCACGGGAGACCTCGCCGCGGCCATCACGGAGGCAGCCGTCGACTCCACCTGGTTCCACCCCCAGCCGCACGGCACGGTCACCGCGATCGTCGAGGCACCCATGTGGGGTGTCGGCGCCGTCGAGGACCCGGCGCGCCCCGCCGATCCCGACGCGGTGCTGCGCTCGCTCAGCCGCACCCTGCGGCACGACACCCAGGTCCTGGAGGACATCCTGGTCCGGGTGCGCCCCGGCCTCGGCAGCTCACGCGACGCGGCCTGTCTGCTCGCCCCCGTCGACGACTATTTACTGGTCGGCCCCGGACTCGCCGACTCCTGGGACCCCGACGTGCGTGGCGCCGGGACGCGAGCCCTTCCGGAGCTCGACACCGCCCGGCTCACCGCCCTGCGCCTCGCCGGGCGCCGGGTCGCCCTGCGCACCGCCGGACTGCTGCACCAGCTGATCACCGCCTCCGGGCAGGACCCGTACGGCGCGCTGCCCGAACTCGACCGGCTGATCGACCTGTGGTGCGCCGACTACCGCGACGGCTGCGGCGCGCGCTGGATCCCCGTCGCACGCCAGGCCGAGTACCAGGCGCGCGTCGTCCTCGCCGCGTTCGAACTCGCCGGCCGCCGCACCGGAGCGCGTCCCCGTTCGGGTGACTCCGGCTGGACCGCGCGGGCCACGGTGCCGATGCACCGGGAATGACGACAACCCTTCGAGCGATCCGCGCCGGTCTGCTCGTCCCGCTCGCACTCCTTCTGGCGGGCACGGCCCCGGCGGCCCACGCGTCCCCCCGGCACGGTCCCGGCAACTGGCTCGGCCTCGCCGTCACTCGCGGCGACGCCCGCTCCGGCGACACCCGAGGCGTCCTGCTGCTCTGCGACCCGCCGCAGGGCCACGACCACGCGGCCGAGGCCTGCCGGCAACTCGCCGCCGCCCGGGGCGACATCGACCGCATCCCCCGCGAGACCGGCGCCATGTGCCCGATGCTGTACGCGCCGGTGACGGTGTCGGCGTACGGCCGGTGGGACGGCCGCCGGGTCGACTACCGGCACACGTTCTCCAACTCCTGCGTGATGAAGGCCGGGACGGGCGCGGTGTTCGATCTGCCGGGCTGAGTCAGGCGGCGCCCTCGCGCGCGTGGCGGGCGGCCGCCATCACCGTACGGGCCTGGTGCTCGACCTGGTTCTCCAGCGGCACCCAGCGTGCGCGGAAGCGTTCCGCGAAGGCGTCGCTCCAGCCGGCGACCAGCTGTTCGAGGCGTGGTGCCTCGCGGTCGTCGGCCTCCCGGAGCACGCGCAGCAGCATCGACGCCGCCCGCAGCGGGATCCGCCGGCCGAACGCGTCCACGCTGCCCACGTACGCCATCGTCGTGTCCACGGGGGGCGGCTGCGACCAGTCCGCGGCGAGCCCCGGCACCAGGTCCAGCGCCCACTTCGCGGCCCGCAGAAGGGGGCCGTCGGGTCCCCGCAGCCGTGGCAGGGCCCGCCCGAGCACCGCCTCCACCTGATCGGCGTCCGTCACCAGCCGGTGGGCCAGGCCTCGCATCGCCGCCGCGGGCGCGGGATGCGGCGCCGGATCGTCCACCAGGTCGCCGGCCCACATCGGCACCTCCACGACGGCCGTCAGACCGCCGTACCGGTGGGCGTGGTACCAGGTGCTGTGCCGGGCGTCGTCCGGCATGCTCGGGTACGCCGTGTCCGAGCCGGGCGCCGGCATCACATGCACCCCGGGCCCCGAGGCGGGCCAGCCCGCGGCGTCCGAGGCGGCCGTCTCGACCGGGATGCGCAGCTCCGCCGCGGACTTGGCGAACGGCTCGGCGAGGCCCGGGATGTCCTTGGTCAACTGCACCCAGCTGCCGCCCAGATCCGTTCCGTGCAGGGTGACCTGGAGGTAGGGCCGCACCTCGTCGATGACCCGGGTCAGTGCCCGGGTCTCCGGCGGGAGCCGGTCGGGCGGCAGGACGGAGGGCGCCCACTCCGGCTGCTCGGGCCCGGCCGGCCGGAAGAAGCCCAGGTGGTACTCGAGGAGGGTCCGCGGCGCGGGCGTCTGATGCAGGCTCGCCCCGTCGGGGTCCGCGCAGAGCAGAAAGTGCCATGCGGTGTCCCGGCGCAACTCCCTTCGGTACAGCACACGTTCGGCCAGGGACAGCAGGGTCGAACCGCCGGTCGGTTCGTTGGCGTGGGCGCCCGCCACCACGAGGACCGCGCGCCGGGCGTGGCCGACGGACAGCAGGTGGAGGGGTCTGCCCGCGCGGGAGGCGCCCACTTGCCGAAGGACGCACAGGTCGGGCCGGTGGGCCGTCAGCGCCGAGGCGGACGACACGATTTCGGTCACACTGGGGTAGCGCAACTCCGGCAGATCACTCACCCCCGACTTGTCCGGCCTGCGTCGCTTTTGGCAGTACTCCACGGTCTCGGAGAACTGTCAAGGACGCGTCGGCGGGGCCGCCGGGGACCCCAGGTGGCATTTTCCACCGGCAACGGGCAGCGGCGGGTGCGCTGCCTCCCCGGCCGGAGCCGACCGCGTCCCGCGGGCCTGCGGAGAACCGGAGCGGGCCGGACGGAGCGGGCGCCGGGGAGGCGGCGACCGGCGTACGCCCGCGCCACGGGCGGGTGAACCGGTGTGACGTACACGATTCACTCGTCCGGGTGTACGGGACCTGCGGTCGCGGCCGGGCGGTGGTCGACTCGGAACAACCGCGCGCGGGTCCGCGCGCAGACCCGAGGTGGTGGCCCGCGGTGCTGTGTCCACACGGCCTTCCCGGCGAAGGCGCCCCGACGGCGACCCCCACGCTCCCCCCGGCCCCGGCGCACCCGTCGGCGATTCCGTCCGCCCCCACCCCATCCGCCCCCACCCCGTCCGGTTCCCCGTCGGACGGGCCGTGCCGGCCGTACACGCCGCCGTGCGGGCCGTCCGCGCGCGCGGGCGCCCCCGCGAGCCTGCTCGACGCGGGGACCGAGCGTGATCCCCACCCGCTTTATCGCACCCTGCGCGGAGACTTCCCCCTGGTCCACGACGAGCCGTTCGGCGCCTGGCTGGTCAGCAGGTACGCCGATGTGCGTGCCGTGCTCGCGGACCCGCGCCTCGTCGCGCCGTCACCCGGACCCGTACCGGCCCACGGCGCGTACCGGGCCGTCGTGTCCCCGGCGCTGCGGGACCGGGTGCCGGCCGCGCTGCGAGCGGGCGCCGAGCGCACCGCGTACGTCCTCGCGAGCCGGCTGGCGTCCCGTCGGGAGGCCGATCTCGTCGCCGAGTTCTGCCAGTGGCTGCCCGCCGCCGCGGCCGTCGCCGCGCTCGGACTGCCGTACGAGGACACCGCGCGCGTCCACGCCTGGTGCCGCACCGGACTCGACCACCTCGGCGGCCGCCACCCCGGACTCGGCGCCTACCTGCGGCCCCACATCGTCCGCCGCCGCGCCCACCCCGGTGACGACCTGCTGTCCGAGCTGTGCGCGGCCCGCCCCGGCGGACGTCCCCTGCCGGACGAGGCCGTGACCGAACTCGCCGGGACCGTGCTGGGCGCGGCCGGCGAGACGACCGCGCGCGCCCTCGCGTCGTTCCTCGCCAACCTTCTCGACCATCCGGACCGGCTCGGCCTGATCCGTGCCCGCCCCGAACTGGCGGGCGCCGCCTGGGCCGAGTCGCTGCGCCGCGACCCGCCGCTGCAGATCGTGGCCCGCCGGGCGCTCGAACCGATCGGCCCGATCCCCGAGGGCGCCACCGTGGCGTGCCTGCTCGGCGCCGCGGGCCGCGACCCGGCACGGTTCGCCGACCCGGACCGCTACGACATCTTCCGTGCCGACCCGGGCGACCTCGCGTACGGCTGGGGACCGCACCACTGCCCGGGCGCCCGGCTGGCCCGGCTGACGGCGGAGGCCGGGCTGCGCGCCCTGCTGACCGTGCTGCCGGACCTGCGCGGGGCCCCCGGGCCCCGGCCGCGCCCCGAGGGACTGGTCAGCCGTTCTCCCCGGACCCTTCCGGTGTGTCCGCGCTGACGCGCTCCAGCAGCACGACGGGTGACCTCCCGAAGAGGTCCGCCACGCGCGCGCGGCCGGTGAACTCGCGCTGCGCGGAGCCGGGGGCAAGCACGTCCGTCCACCGCCCCGGGGGAAGCGCGAGCACGGTGTCCCGCCAGCCGCCCGCCTCGGCGAGAGCCAGCGACAGCCGGGTGACGGCCGTGACGACCTCTCCCGAGCGCACGAACGCCACGCAGTGTCCGGCCGCCGGGCCCTCGGCCCGCAGCGGCGTGTACGTCGCCGAGCAGCCGAAGACGTCGGGCCGCCGGGCTCGCAGACGCAGCACGGCGGCCGTCAGCGCGGGTTTCTCCGCGGCCGGGTCGCGCGGCGCGAACGCCTCCCTGTTGTCCGGGTCCACCAGGGCCCGGTACTCGTCCTCGGTGCCCTGGTACACGTCCGGCACCCCGGGCATCGTCAGATGGACCAGGGCGGCGCCCAGGACGTTCGCCCGCACGTGGGGGTCCAGTGAGGCCCGCAGGGCGGCCACACGCCGTCCAGGGGGCCCGCACGGCCCGTCGGTGACGAACTCCGCCACCGCGTCCTCGTACGCGGTGTCCCGCTCGGTCCAGGCGGTGCGCGTCCCGGCCTCCCTGACGTGCTTCAGCAGGGCTTCCCGGACCCGCTCCGCGTAGCCCCCGGATCCGGAGTCGGCCCCGGAGCCGGTCCCGGAGCCGGTCCCGGAGCCGGTCCCGGAGCCGGTCCCGTCCTCACCGGTGGCGGGGCCCAGGCCGAACACCGTCTGCCACGCGGCCCACGCCACCTGCGGGTCGGGCGTCCCGGGGCTCTCGCGGGTCACCTCCGCCAGGACCTCGGACCAGGTCTCGGGGCACTGGGTGAGCACGGAGACGGCGGCGCGCACGTCCGCGCTGCGTTTCGTGTCGTGGGTCGACAGGACGGTTCCGGTGGCGGGCCAGTCGCGCTGCACGCGCGCGCAGTGGGCGTGGAAGGCGTCCGGGGACACCGCGGGGCTGCCCGGGTCGCCGCCCACCTCGTTCGCCGACAGCAGCGGCACGTAGCGGTAGAACGCCGTGTCCTCCACCGATTTGGCCCGCAGCGCCGACGAGGTCTGCGCGAACCGGGCCCGGAAGGCGGCCTCCCCGGGCCCGTCGCCGTCCCGCGCGAGCAGCAGGTTCCGTACGAGATCCACGGCGTGCGCCTCCTCGGGCACCCGGAACGCCGACCTGGCCTCGGCGGCGGCCCGCTCGGTGAGCGCCCCGGCCGCGTCCGTGGACGGATAGGGCCGGTACACCTCCATCCGGACCAGGAGCTCGCGCAGCGCGGCGCCCAGGGCCCAGGGCGCGTGGTCGCGCGCGGCGGGGTCGGGGGAGGCGGCGCACAGCGCGCTCGCCTCGCGGGTGAGGCGTTCGGCCTCCGTGGCGAGTTCACGCGTGATCACCTCGTACGCCGCCCGGCGCACCGTGCTGTCCCAGTGGCCGCCCCGGTCGGCCTGGGGACCCGCGAACCGCCGGTAGCGGCCGAGCAGCCGGCTCGCGCCCGCCTCGTCCGTGAAGAGGCCGTCGACGTGCCGCAGCGCGTCGTAGCCGGTGGTGCCCGCCACGGGCCAGGCGGGCGGGAGCGGCTCGCCGTCGGCGAGGATCTTCTCGACCACGATCCAGCGTCCGCCGGTCGCCCCGTGCAGCCGGCGCAGATAGGCGTCCGGGTCCGCCAGCCCGTCCGGATGGTCGATCCGCAGTCCGTCGATCACCCCGTCGGCGACGAGCTCCAGGATCTTCGCGTGGGTCGCCGCGAACACCTCCGGGTCCTCGACGCGCACCCCGATGAGCTCCGAGATGCTGAAGAAGCGCCGGTAGTTGAGCTCGGTGCGGGCCAGCCGCCACCAGGCGGGGCGGTACCACTGGGCGTCCAGGAGCTCGGGCATCGGCAGTCCCGCGGTGCCCTCGCGCAGCGGGAACACGTGGTCGTAGTAGCGCAGTATGTCGCCGTCGACCTTCAGCTGGCCGATCTCGGCGCCGAGGCGGTCCCCGAGCACCGGCAGCAGCAGCCGCCCGCCCTGGGCCTCCCAGTCGATGTCGAACCAGCGCGCGTACGGCGACCGGGGGCCCTCGCGCAGCACCTCCCACAGGGCGTGGTTGTGGCGGGGGGCCATCGCCATGTGGTTCGGGACGATGTCCACGACGAGTCCGAGCCCGTGCTCCCGCGCGGTGCGCGCCAGGGAACGCAGCCCCTCCTCACCGCCCAGTTCGGCCCGCACGCGCGCGTGGTCCACCACGTCGTAGCCGTGCTTCGAACCGGGGACGGCCTCCAGGACGGGGGACAGGTGCAGGTGGGAGACGCCGAGCGAGGCCAGATAGGGCACGGCCGCCTCGGCGCGGCGGAAGGGGAACTCCGGCTGCAGCTGGAGCCGGTAGGTGGCGGTCGGCACGACGGGGACGGCCGGGCCGGGGACGACCGAGTCCGCGATCGCCGGTTCGGGGCGCTCAGGTGTCATGCGACTCTACGTACCCGTTCGGCCGCCTTTCTGTCACCAGCGCCCGCAGAAGGGCACGCACGGCCTCCCGCCCGGTCCGGCGGCACCAACGGCCTCCGCACCCGCAGAAGACCACGCACGGTCTCGGGCCCGGTCCGGCGGCACCAACGGCCTCCGGCACCGGCAGAAGACCACGCACGGTCTTGGGCTCGGTCCGGCGGTACCAACGGCCCCCCGCTCCGGCCGGCGGCACGCGGGGCCGACCGCCCCGGCCGTGCCGCGCGCGGCCTCCCGCCCGGCCGGCGGCACGCGCGGCCCCCGGCGGACGCCCACGCGCGCGTGCCCGCGCGTGCCCCGGGAGAGAGGGCCCGCCCTAGGCGGGCCGCTGAAGCACCGTCATGCTCCGGTCGACCAGGGGCAGCCGGTCGCCGGCCGTGACCTTCGCGCCCGTACCCGGCGCCACTCCCTCCGGGAGGGAGGTGTCGACGACGACCTGCCACTGGCGGCCGTGGTCGGCCGGCACGACGAATTCCAGCGGCCTCGGGGAGGCGTTGAACATCAGCAGGAAGGAGTCGTCGCAGATGCGCTCCCCGCGGGCCCCCGGTTCGGAGATCGCGTTGCCGTTCAGGAACACGGACAGCGCCCGGGCCTGCGCGGAGCCCCAGTCGCGCTGGGTCATCTCCTGGCCCTCCGGGGTGAACCACGCGATGTCGGAGAGCTCGTCGTGGGTGCCCTGGACCGGCCGCCCGTGGAAGAAGCGCCGCCGCCGGAAGACGGGATGGTCCCGGCGCAGCCACACCATCGCGCGCGTGAAGTCGAGGAGCTCGCAGTCCTCCTCCGGCCACGGCACCCAGGCCAGCTCGCTGTCCTGGCAGTAGGCGTTGTTGTTGCCGCCCTGGGAGCGCGCGAACTCGTCGCCGTGGCTGAGCATCGGCACGCCCTGGGAGAGCATGAGGGTGGCGATGAAGTTGCGCCGCTGCCGGGCCCGCAGCGCCAGCACGTCCGGGTCGTCGCTCTCGCCCTCGGCGCCGCAGTTCCAGGAGCGGTTGTGGCTCTCGCCGTCCCGGTTGTCCTCGCCGTTGGCCTGGTTGTGCTTGTCGTTGTACGACACGAGGTCGTTCAGGGTGAAGCCGTCGTGGCAGGTCACGAAGTTGATGGAGGCGAGCGGACGGCGGCCGTCGTCCTGGTAGAGGTCGGAGGAGCCGGTCAGCCGGGAGGCGAACTCGGCCAGCGTGCGCGGCTCACCGCGCCACAGGTCCCGCACGGTGTCGCGGTACTTGCCGTTCCACTCGGTCCACAGGGGCGGGAAGTTGCCCACCTGGTAGCCGCCCTCGCCGACGTCCCAGGGCTCGGCGATCAGTTTCACCTGGGAGACCACCGGGTCCTGCTGGACGAGGTCGAAGAACGACGACAGCCGGTCCACCTCGTGGAACTGCCGTGCCAGGGTGGCCGCGAGGTCGAAGCGGAAGCCGTCCACGTGCATGTCGGTGACCCAGTAGCGCAGCGAGTCCATGATCAGCTGGAGCACGTGCGGGGAGCGCATGAGCAGGGAGTTCCCCGTGCCCGTGGTGTCCGTGTAGTAGCGGGGGTCGTCCGCCAGACGGTAGTACGAGGCGTTGTCGAGGCCCCTGAAGGAGAGCGTCGGGCCCAGGTGGTTGCCCTCGGCCGTGTGGTTGTAGACCACGTCGAGGATGACCTCGATGCCGGCCTCGTGCAGCGCCCGGACGGCCGACTTGAACTCCAGCACCTGCTGGCCCCGGTCGCCCCAGGAGGCGTACGCGTTGTGCGGGGCGAAGAAGCCGATCGTGTTGTAGCCCCAGTAGTTGCAGAGGCCCATGTCGGCCAGCCGGTGGTCGTTCACGAACTGGTGCACGGGCATCAGTTCCAGCGCGGTGACGCCCAGTTCCGTCAGGTGTTCGATGACCGCCGGGTGCGCGAGGGCCGCGTAGGTGCCGCGCAGCTCGTCCGGGAGCGCCGGATGCAGCATCGTCAGGCCCTTCACGTGGGCCTCGTAGATCACCGTGTGGTGGTACTCCGTCCGGGGGCGCCGGTCGTCGCCCCAGTCGAAGTACGGGTTGACCACGACCGACGACATGGTGTGCGGGGCCGAGTCGAGGTCGTTGCGCCGGTCGGGTGAACCGAACGGATAGCCGTAGACCTCCTCGCCCCAGCTGACGGAGCCCGCGATCGCACGCGCGTACGGGTCGAGCAGCAGCTTCGCGGAATTGGCGCGCTGTCCGCGCTCGGGCGCGTACCGCCCGTGCACCCGGAAGCCGTACCGCTGCCCGGGCATGACGCCGGGCAGGTACGCGTGCCGCACGAACGCGTCGGTCTCCCGCAGTTCCACGGCCGTCTCCGAGCCGTCGTCGTGCAGAAGGCACAGCTCAATACGGTCGGCGGCCTCCGAGAAGACCGCGAAATTGGTGCCGGCGCCGTCGTACGTGGCACCGAGTGGATACGCCTCGCCAGGCCAGACCTGCATGGATATGACTCTTCCAGTAGTGCCGTGCCCCTGGGGGCGAGTCCGAGCCGAGTCTCCCCGAAAGTGATGGAACCTCACATGCCTTACATCCCTCTTACCCCGCGACCAGGCATATCTCGTATGCCGAACCAGTGGGACTCAAACGACTCCTGGGGATGTAGGGGGAGTAGGGGGAAATGTGCGCAAGATAGTGCACCGCCATCTGGGCAAGGTGGTGGCGGGTGCGGCCATCGCGGTGGCCGGGACGGCCGTGATGATCGGTGTCACCCTTCCGGGGTCGGCGGGGGCCGAGGAATCCGGCGGGGGACTCCGGGCCGACAAGGCCGCGCAGGCGGCGCAGGAGGGTCAGGACGCCCAGGGCGGCGTCGTACGGCCCGGAGTCGTCGAGCGGGCGCCCGCCGAGGGGCAGAAGGGCAAGGGCCGTGACCCGCTGACCGACGACGAGATGCGGCGCGCCGAACGGATCGCGGTGAACCGGCAGCTCTTCGACTCCAGCGAGAACGTCGAGGGCGCGCGCGGACCGCAGCGCATCGGAGTCGACCTGGCCGAACCCGATACGGCCGATCTGGACAACCCGAACGCGCCGCGCCGGGCCGACATCACGTTCTACGACTACAAGGACGACACGCTCGTCACCAAGACCGTCGACCTCGACACCGGGAAGGTCGAGCAGACGGGCGTCCAGCACGGCGTGCAGCCGCCGATCAGCCGGGACGAGATGACCGAGGCCGCCAAGCTGCTGATCGCCGATCCGCTCGGCGCGGGCCTCAAGGCCGACTTCAAGGACGCGACCGGCAAGGAACTCACCTCGCCCGACCAGCTGATGCTCAACAGCATGGTCTACCGCGCCACCCCCGGTGCCCAGCCCGCCGCCCTCGGCGCCTGCGGCGAGCACCGGTGCGTCCGGCTCTTCCCGAAGGTCAAGAACGGGCCCTGGATCGACAGCCGTGACCTGGTGATCGACCTGAGCGCCCGCAAGGTCGGCAAGCTCGGCTGAGCGCCGCCCTTCTGCCCTTCCCACCTTCACCGCTTTCCGCAAGGAGTCATCTCTTCATGCGCGTCAACAGAAACAGCCAGGCCCGCAGCCGGGCGGCCGTGGGTCTTTCGGCGCTCGCCCTGGCCGCCGGAGCGACGACGGCCGCGGGACCGGCCGTCGCCCAGCCCAGGTCCGCGCCCGCACCGGCGCCCGCGTGCAGCTCCGCGTTCCAGATCGAACAGAAGCTCTCCACCGGCACCACCTGGCGGATGTGCTGGCACTACGAGAGCGAGGCCGGGCTCGTCCTGGAGAACATCTCCTACCAGCCCCCCGGCGAGGCCGCCCCGATCAAGGTCCTCAGCACCGCCAAGCTCGCCCAGATCGACGTCCCCTACGACGACGGTTCGGTCGAGTACAGCGACCTGACCGGCGCCGGCTTCGGACAGGGGCTGGTCGACATGGTCCCGGCCGAGTGTCCCGGCGGTGCCATCAAGACGGTCAAGGTCCCCGACGCCTGGGACCCGAGCCACGCGAACGTCAAGGGCCTGTGCACCACGACCCGTTCACGCGGTCACGCCTACCGGATGGAGGCCGACACCGGGAACAAGGTCTTCCAGAAGCAGGGCAAGGACCTGCTGATCTACACCGTCAACAAGGTGGGCTGGTACGAGTACATCACCGAGTGGCGGTTCCAGGACGACGGCACGATCAACATGAACGTCGGCGCCACCGGCAGCCTCTCGCCCGGTGACTACGACGCCGGCGACGGCCGCGGCTGGCCGCTCGGCAAGGGTGCCAAGGACTACGCCACGAGCCACAGCCACAACATCTTCTGGCGGCTCAACTTCGGCCTGGACGGCTCGTCCAAGGCGAAGATCGAGCAGTACGACTCCGTGGTCAGCCCGCCCGCGCAGGGCCAGGAGGCCCCCAGCAACAAGACCACGGTCACCAAGGTCGGCAAGGAACTCGCCGGCGACGCCAAGAACATGCGCTGGTGGCGGGTCGTCAGCAACTCCGGCAAGAACAAGGACAATCACGCCCGCTCGTACGAGATCGTCCCGGGCGCGACCACCAAGTACCTCGGTCACGCCTTCACCAAGCACGACGTCTACTTCACCGAGTACAACAAGTGCGAGCAGTTCGCCAGCGACAACCTGCGCAACTGCGGTGCCGGACACGGCAAATCCGTCGACAAGTACGTCGACGGGCAGACGCTCACCCACCCCGTGGTCTGGGTCAACGTGGGTTTCCACCACATCGCCCGGGACGAGGACCAGCAGCCCATGCCGGTCCACTGGCAGGGATTCTCCATCGCCCCGCGTGACGTCACCGCTATGAATCCGCTCACTCCTCCGGAGCTGGCGGACCAGAACGGGCATGTCGAACCTAGGTAGTTGGGAAACGACCTGTCCATCGGGCTGCACCGCTCGCCGCTCCCGGAGTACCCTTCCTTGATCGTTGATTGGGGCTTGACCCCGGGGAGTGCTCGGGGGAGCGGAAGGCGGTGCGTGGGTGGGCTCGGGAGGGCTGGAGCTGCCTCCTGGTGACGAGGGTCACGAGGGGAACTCCACAGATGTCCCACCCGGCGCGGTGTCCCTGGCGCGGCCGATGGAAATGGGATCCATTGGACCGGAACTGGACTGGGGCGCCGACGCCTGGCGCGAGGTGCGTACGCGCGCCCAGCGGGCCGGGCGCGCCTACATCTGGCTGAACCTGGTCGAACAGCGGCTGCGCGCGGTCGTGGCCGCTGTTCTCCGGCCCATCTACGAGCCCGTCCACGGCGACGACTGGGTGGTCGCCGCCGCGGGACCGGCCGGACAGGAATGGGTGCAGCGCGCGGTCGCCGTGCGTGAAGTCAGCCGTCGCAAGGGGTACTTGCTCGACCCGGCCGACGACAACGTGCTGAGCTTCCTCACGCTGCCGCAGCTGCGCGAGCTGATGGTGCAGCACTGGCCGTGCTTCGAGCCCTATTTCGACGAACGCAGGGACGTCGAACTCGCCCTGGACGAACTGGAAGTGACCCGCAACGTCGTGTCACGCAACCGCGCCCTGTCCGAGGCCGTCCTGAACCAGGCCGAGCGGGCCGCGGCGAAGCTCCTGGAGATCCTCGGCGCCGGGAGCGACGTGCCCTCCGCCCGCCGGCTGCCCGTGGACGCCGTCGAGGACCTCGTGGGCGACCGCTACGCCGATGTCGTCGGTGTGCACTCCGACCGGGTGCGGCTGCTGCGCCAGTTCCCCGCCGAGGACCTCTTCGGCGGAGCCCGTCGGCTCGACGCGGTCGGCATCGGCCTGAATCTGCTGGTGCAGAACTTCTCCGGGCGCAGACTGGTCCGTCTCGCCGAGTCCGGCTGCCGCACCCGACTGCTGTTCCTGAATCCCGCGTCCAGCGCGGTCAAGCGGCGCGAGCGTGAACTCGGCATGAGACGCGGCGAGTTGAGCCGTTCGGTCGAGATGAACATCCTGCACATGCGGCGTGTGCGGTCCCGGCTGCGCGACCCGGGCGCCTTCGAGATCCAGGTGTACGACGAGACGCCCCGCTTCTCCGCGTACCTCGTCGACGGGGACGGCTCGGACGGCATCGCGGTCGTGCAGTCCTATCTGCGCCGCACGCGGGGCATGGAGGCGCCGGTCCTGGTGCTGCGCGGCGGAAGCCGAGTACTCAAACCGGACGAAATCGGTGAAGAGGGACTTTTCCCCACCTATCGTGAAGAATTCGAGGCGGCTTGGGTCGATTCGCGGCCGGTGTCCTGAAAGGTCCTCCCTCCGGCCCGGTGGAACGCGGTCCCCGGATTGTCAGTGGCCCGTGCGATCGTGGAGACCACTGGGGGAAAGCACCACGAAGAAGGGGGGCCGCCCATGGGCTGGCACCGGGAGCTGCTGATCGGCTTCGACCTGGAGACGACCGGGACCGATCCGCGCACCTCGCGCATCGTCACGGGAGCCGTGATAGAGGTCAGGGACGGAGAGCCGCTGGGCCGCCGCGAATGGCTGGCCGATCCGGGCGTGGAGATCCCGGTCGACGCGGTGGCGGTGCACGGCATCACCAATGAACGGGCGACGGCCGAGGGCCGTCCCGCGGACGAGGTCGCCGACGCCATCGCGGACGTCCTCGTCACCTACTGGCGCACCGGCGTCCCGGTCGTCGCGTACAACGCGGCCTTCGACCTCACGCTGCTCTCCGCCGAGCTGCGGCGCCACGGACTGCCGTCGCTGGGCGAACGGCTCGGCGGCATCGACCCGGCTCCGGTCATCGACCCGTACACGATCGACCGCTCCGTCGACCGCTACCGCCGGGGCAAGCGCAACCTGGAGGCGGTCTGCACGGAGTACGGGGTGGTCCTGGACTCCGCCCACGACGCCTCGGCCGACGCCCTCGCCGCCGCCCGGCTCGCCTGCGCGATAGCCGGCCGCCACCCCAAGGTCGCGGCCCTCGGTCCCGTCGAGCTGCACCGCCGGCAGATCGAGTGGTACGCGGAGTGGGCGGCGGACTTCCAGTCCTTCCTGCGCCGCAAGGGCGAGGCGGACGCGGTGGTGGACGGGACCTGGCCGCTGCGGGACCTGGCGGACGAACGGGTCTGACCCGAGCGGGGCTCGGGGCGCGGGCCCGTCGGGTGGCCTCGGGCTCTCCCGCCCCCGGGTGCCCGGCGCGATGCGGGCGCCCTTGGCGGGCACGCGGCATCCCGGCGGCCCCGGGCGGGCATCCGGTCTCCGGGCGGTCCGGAGCGGGCCTCGACGTCCGGGGGTGCTCCGGGCGGACACCGGGCATTCAGACGGCCCCTGGCGGGCACGCGGCATCCCGGTTGTCCCGGGCGGGCCTCCGGCCTCCGGGCGGTCCCTGGCACGCATCCGGCCTTCGGCTGGTCCGGGGCGGGCCCCGGCATCCGGGTGACCGTGGGCGGACACCGGTATTCGGACGGGCCCTGGACGAACACCGGGCATCCGGGCGGCCCCTGGCGGGCACGCGGCATCCCGGCTGCCCCGGGCGGACCACTTTGTCCCGGCGGGCACCCGCGTCAGGTCAGAACGGGTACCAGCGCACCGTCTCGTCGCCGTCCCGCAGTGACGCCACCCGGCGTTCGAACTCGGCCAGCGCCTCGGGGTTCGTCGGCGCGTGCTGGGCGACCCAGGCGCAGCTGGCGGTCTCGCGGGCGCCCCGGAGCACCGAGCAGCCCTCCCACGCCCGCACGTCCCAGCCGTACGTCTCGGTGAAGGAGTCGTAGGCCTCGGCGGGAAGACCGTAGCGGTCGCGGGACAGGGCCATGACCACCAGGTCGTGCTCCCGCAGATCCGCGGAGAAGGTCTCCAGGTCGACCAGGACCGGGCCGTCCGGGCCGACATGGACGTTGCGGGGCAGCGCGTCGCCGTGGATCGGACCCGGCGGCAGCTGCGGGATGAGCGCGGCCGCCGCCGCGGCGAAGCCGTCGCGGCGCTCCCGGAGATACGCCGCGTCCGCCGGGGCGATGGCGTCGCCCGCCAGACGCAGCCAGCGTTCCACGCCGCCCAGGAGCTCCCGGGGCGGCAGCGCGAAGGAGGGGGAGGGCAGCGCGTGCACCACCCGCAGCAGTCCGGCCAGATCACCGGGTTCCGCGGGGCGGACGGCATCGGGCAGCCGGTGCCACACCGTCACGGGATACCCGTCGACCAGCAGCGCCTCCGGTTCCGCGGCCCGTACCGCGGGGACGCCCGAGTCGGCGAGCCATGCGGCGACGGCCAGTTCCCGGCGCGCCCGGTCGTGGAGTTCCGCGTCGCGCCCCACCTTGACGACCAGGTCACCGGCTCCGAACACCGCGTTCTCGCCGAGGGCGAGGAGCGACGCGTCCCGCGCCGGCCCCGGCAGTACCTTCGCCGCGGCCAGTACGTCCCGCGCCCGTGCCTCGTCCATCGTCCGTCTCCGTGTTCTCGCCCGTAACGGCTCCGAGTGCATCCCGTCCATCGGCCAGTCTCCCATTCCCGCACGTCGGAACGGCGAAGGGCCTGTCGCCCCCTCCGGGAGGAGGGGGCGACAGGCCCTCGGCGCGCGAGGCCGTGGCGGTTACACCCCGGCCCGCTCGCCCCGCGGCAGCGGCGTCGCGACGGCCTCGGGGGCCTCGTCGTGGGTGAGGTCGGGCATCCGGTTCAGCCACTTCGGCAGGTACCAGTTGCGCTCGCCGAGCAGCGCCATCACCGCGGGGAGCAGGACACCCCGGATGATCGTCGCGTCGATGAGCACCGCGGCCGCCAGGCCCACACCCATCTGCTTCATGGACTGCATGGACAGCGTTCCGAAGATCGCGAAGACGGCGACCATGATGACGGCGGCGCTGGTGACGACACCGGCCGTGGTGACCACACCGTGCCGGATCGCGTCCTTGGTGCTGCGGCCCCGCAGCCGTGCCTCACGGATCCGGGACACCACGAACACGTGGTAGTCCATCGAGAGCCCGAAGAGGATCACGAAGAGGAACAGCGGCAGCCAGGTGACGATGGCGCCGACGCCCGCCGCGCCCACCAGCGACGCGCCCCAGCCGTGCTGGAAGACCGCGACCAGGATGCCGTAGGCGGCCGCCACCGAGAGGAGGTTGAGCATGATCGAGGTGACCGCGATCGTCAGGGAGCGGAAGGAGAGCAGCATCAGGACGAAGGCGAACACGACCACGAAGGCGAACACCGGGGTCACCGAGCCGATCAGCTGGTCGTTGAAGTCGTGCGACCCCGCGACCTGTCCGGTGACGGGCGCCTGCAGACCGTCGACCTTGCCCAGGGTCCGCGGGCGCACCGTGTCGCGCAGGAGCGCCAGGCTCTTCTCCGCCCTGGCCTGGTCGGAGCCGCCGACCAGCGGGACGAAGACGAAGGCGACGTTGTGCTCCGCGTGCACCTTGATGTCGACCGGACCGCGCGAGGCGCCCGAACTGACCGCCTCGGCACGGAAGTCGGCGAGCGCCGCCTTCACGTCGGCGGCGTTGATGTCCCGCGCCTTGACGACCACCTCGGCCGGCTCGGAGCCGCCGGGGAAGGCCTCGTTGACCCGGTTGTACGTGCCGACGATCGACAGCGAGTTGCCGAACTCCTTGTCCAGGGTGAGCTGCTGGGTCTTCATGCCGAGCGCCGGGGCGGCGATGGCGAGCAGCGCGCCCGTCGCGACGATCAGGGAGACGGCGGGCCTGGCGAGCACCACGCGCAGAACGGCGCCCCAGAACCGGCTGCCCTCGTCGGCCGGACGGCGGTTGCTCCGGCCGGCGCTCGCGGCGCGCCGCTTGGCCCGGTGCAGGAACGGGATGCGGCCCTTCTCGACGCGGTCGCCGAGCAGGGAGAGCAGTGCGGGCAGCACGGTGACCGAGCCGACCATGGCGACGGCGACGACCATCAGCGAGGCCAGGCCCATCGCCTCGAACTCGGCGAGCCCGGTGAACAGCATGCCCGCCATCGCCACGCACACGGTGACGCCGGAGACGATGATGGCGCGGCCACTGGTCGCGGCGGCGATCCGCAGCGCCGTACCGGCGTCACGGCCCGCCTCGCGCTCCTCGCGCTCCCGGCGCAGGTAGAACAGGCAGTAGTCGACGCCGACGGCCAGGCCCACCAGCAGCATCACGGAGTTGGCCGTGTCGCTCATCGGCATCAGATGGCTGACGATGCCCATCAGGCCCATCGTCGCCATGATGGCGGTGACCGCGAGCGCGACCGGGAGCAGTGCCGCCACCAGCGCGCCGAACGCGATCAGCAGGATGCCCAGCGCCACGGGGACGGCGGAGAGCTCGGCCTTCTGGAAGTCGTCGCCGAACGCGTCGTCGTACTGCTTCTTCATGCTCGCGCCGCCGATCTCCTCGATCCGCAGCCCGGCGTGGTCCTTCTGCACGCCCTTGACGGCGTCCAGCACGGGTGCGACGCGGTCGCCCGCCGTGTCCGCGTCGCCGCGCATGTCGAACTGGACGAGCGCGCTGCGGCCGTCCTTCGAGATCGTCTTCGTGTCGTACGGCGAGGTCACGTCGGTGACCCTTCCGGTGGCGCCGACCGCCTCGACGACCGCGGAGACCGCGCTCCTGAACTCGGTGTCGGTGGCCTTGGTGCCCGCGTCCCTCGCCTGGATCAGAACGGTCTCGCCGGCCGGTTCCTTGATGCCGGCGTCCTCGATGATCTTGGCCGCGGTGTGCGTCTCGCCCTTGAGCTGGTCGCTCTCCTTGACGTCGACACGGCCCGCCGCGGAGCCGAGGCCCATCGCCAGGACGACGAACAGCACCCAGATTCCGACGGCCGCCCATCGGTGGCGGGCGCTCCAGCCGCCTGCTCGCGCGGCGATGCCGCGCACCCGTGTGTCTGCGTTCCCCATGACGGGCCTGCCCCCTTGAGCACGGTGACAGCCCCCTGCCGCCACCTTCCGTATCGAAGGTATGGGCCCGATAAGCCCCTCTCCTCGTACTGTCCGGTGAACCGCCGTGCCTCCCGCTCCTCCCCGCGGACCCCGTGCTCTCCGCACTGGGGAGGACAGAAGCCCCTTACACGTATCGGCACTTCTCGGGGACGCTGCTCAGGGACGGCCCGGCCCGCGGGACCGGCGGACGGCTCCCCGCGATACGGCCGCCGCGCCCACTCCGTGGGGGCGCGGCGCCCGGCCTATGGTGGGCGGATGACGACGACGTACGCGGCGCTGTTGCGCGGCATCAACGTGGGCGGTGCGAAGAAGGTGCCGATGGCCGAGCTGCGCACCCTGATGGAGGGACTCGGGTACGGCGACGTCCGCACCTATCTGCAGAGCGGCAACGCGGTGTTCAGCAGCGACGGCGACGAGGAGTCCCTCGCCGAGGAGCTGTCCGGGGCGATCGAGAAGCACTTCGGCTTCGGTGTCGGCGTGCTCGTCCGCGATCACGCCTATCTGCGGGCCGTACGGGAGGCCTGCCCGTTCCCGGCCGCGGAGCTGGAGGCCAGGCAGCTGCACGTCACCTACTTCTCGCACCCCGTCGACGCCGAGCGCTTCGCCTCCGTCGAGCCCGCGTCCTTCCTCCCCGAGGAGTTCCGCCTCGGCGACCGCGTCCTGTACCTCTACGCGCCCGACGGCCTCGGCCGTTCCAAGCTGGCGGAGGCCCTGGCGAAGCCCAGGCTGCTCAAGGGTGTCCTCGCCACCTCACGGAACTGGAACACCGTCGTCAAACTGGAGGAGCTGACCGGTGCTTGAGCGCAATGCCGCCGTCGAGGCCGCCGTCGAGAGCGAACTGCGCCTGCTCGATCCGACGGTCCGCCGCTCGCCGGACCTCGTCGCCGCGCTGCTGCACCCCGACTTCCGCGAGTTCGGAGCGTCCGGCCACGTCTGGGACCGGGCCTCGACCGTCGCGTCACTGGCCGACGGGATGGAGGACGGCGGCCGGATCACGACCTCTCGCATGAAGGGGGTGCAGCTCGCTCCCGACCTGGTCCATCTGACCTTCGACACCGACAGCAACGGCCGCCGGGCACATCGGAGTTCACTGTGGCGGCGACTGGGGGACGACTGGCTCCTCTACTTCCACCAGGGCACGCTGTACGGCCCCGTCTAGGCTGTCGCGTTTGTTCAAGAGAGGCGGGCCCCGCGTCCGTAGCGTGGAGGCCATGAACGATGCGTACAAGAACGTGTATCCGCACATGGTCGAATGCGCCGCCGAGGCCGCCCGGGTGGCCCGCGGTGTCACGACGGCCCAGCTGTCCGGTCCCTCGTACTGCACGGACTGGGACGTCCGCACCCTGGTCAACCACTGGGTCCTCTACACCTCGCACGGCCTGGAGCACCGGGCCCTGCGCAAGCAGCTCCCCGAGGAGCTGACCGCGCGCGACTTCACGGCCGGACCCGGCTGGGCCGAGGCCTACGCCGAGCAGCTCGACCGCGCGGTCGAGGCCTGGGACGACCCCGCCGTGTGGGACGGCGAGGTCGAGCTCGGAACGGCGAAGATGCCCGCGGCGGACATCGCCTCGATGATCGTCAAGGAGATGGCGGTGCACGGCTGGGACGTCGCCGTGGCCACGGGAGGCACGTTCCGCGTCTCGGACGGTGCCGCCCGGTTCGTCCTGGACGTGGTGGACACCCACGCCGAGCTCTACCGCCGCTACGACGGCTTCGCCGACCCGGTGGACGTCCCCGAGGACGCTCCCGCCTTCGACCGCGCCCTCGCCCACAGCGGCCGGGATCCGCGCCGGGCCACGGTGTAGCCGCTCACGGGCCGCGCGACCGGGGCGGGACCTAGGCCGGGCCCGAGGGCGAGGCACGGGCTGCCGGACCGGGGGCGGGCCGTGCGGCCGGCCGGGCGGTGCGGGGGCCGGGGCCGAGGCGCGGGCTGTGAGGCCGGGGGCCGGGGGCGCAGGTGGTGAGGCCGGGGCCCAGCCGGGGAAGTGGCCCATGATTTCCGCGCCCGATTGGGCCGGGATTCCAGGCCACCCTGTCATTAGCCTCGACGGTATGACGACCACATCGCCCACCCGCGTCGACTTCTGGTTCGACCCCGCCTGCCCCTTCGCCTGGATCACCTCGCGCTGGATCCTGGAGGTCGAACGGAGCCGCCCGCTCGACCTCCGGTTCCACGCGATGAGCCTGTATCTGCACAACACCGGCAACGAACTGCCCGACTGGTACCGGGACCTGGTGGACCGGTCCATCGGCCCGGTACGGGTCGCGGTGGCCGCGGCCGAGGCGCACGGCGAGAAGGTGCTGCGCGATCTCTACACCGCCCTCGGCACCCGCATCCACCAGCGCGGGATGAAGGACTTCGACGCGGTGACCGCCGAGGCGCTCGCCGAGCTCGGACTCCCGGCCGCCCTCGCCGACGCGGCCCACGACCCCTCGTACGACGAGGCGGTGCGCCGCAGCCACGACGCCGGGACCGAGGCGGACTCCGGCGCCTATGTGGGCACGCCCACCCTCCATGTCGACGGGACGGTGTGGTTCGGCCCCGTGCTCCGGGCCGTTCCACGCGGCGAGAAGGCCGCCGAACTCTTCGACAGCTTCCGTGTCCTCGCCGCCCACCCCGACTTCTTCGAGCTCAAGCGGACCCGGACCGGAGGGCTCTCCTTCGACTGACCGGACCGGACCGGGAGCGGGTGCCGTGCGAAGGTCAGGCGCCGATCGCGGACAGGGACGGCATCCGCGCCTCGTCGTAGCGGTCCAGCAGGACCCGCGCGACCTCCGGCGCGGGACCGAGGACGTCGGCGAGCACGTCCGCCCCGGCGGCGCCCCGGGCGATACGGTCCGGCAGGAAACCGGGGGCCAGGACGTACGGGGCGACGGCGACGCGTTCGCAGCCGAGGGCGCGCAGTTCGCGGACGGCGTCCTCGGTGCGGGGAAGGGATGCGGAGGCGAACGCAGGCCGCACGGCGCACCAGCCGGTGTGCCGCCACTCCCGCGCGATTTCTGCGATCACTGCGATCGCCTCCGGGTCGGTGGATCCCGCCGAGGCCAGGACGACCCCGGTCCGGGACTTGTCGGCCGGCGTCAGCCCGGCCTCGTACAGACGGCGTTCGAGCGCGGCCGTCAGCAGCGGGGACGGGCCGAGCACCTCGGCCTGCCGGATCCGCAGTCGCGACGGTGCCTCGCGCAGCACCGCCGGGATGTCCGACTTGGCGTGGAAGGCGCGGGTCAGCAGCAGCGGCAGCGCCACCACGTCGCGCACCCCCTCGGCCGCCAGGGACTCCAGCACCCCCTGCACGGAGGGGACGTTGAAGTCGAGGAACCCGGTCTCCACCCGCAGGCCCGGGCGCTGGGCGCGCACCCGTCGCACCAGGGCGTGCACCGTCGCGGCGTGCCGCGGATCGCGGCTGCCGTGGGCGATGACGACGAGGACGGAGCGCTCGGGCCTGCTCATGGCGGGGTCAGCCCTTCACCAGGAGTCCGCGGCTGCGCAGCACCCACCGCTCCACCGGGCTGAAGACGATCAGGTCGATGGCGATGCCGACGAACAGGATGAGGAAGATGGCGAGGAAGACCAGCGGCATGGAGCTGGCGTTGCGGCCGTTCTCCAGCAGCTGGCCGAGGCCCACGCCGAGGTCGGGGGAGGACGCGATGATCTCCGCGGCCATCAGGGAGCGCCAGGAGAAGGCCCAGCCCTGCTTCAGACCGGCGAGATAGCCGGGCAGCGCGGCCGGCATCACGATGTGCCAGGTCCCGCGCAGGCCCGTCGCGCCCATCGTGCGGCCCGCCCGCAGGAACAGCGGCGGCACCTGGTCCACGCCCGACACCAGCCCGTTGGCGATCGAGGGGACCGCGCCGAGCAGGATCACCGCGTACATCATCGAGTTGTTCAGGCCCAGCCAGATCACCGCCGGCGGCACCCACGCCACCGAGGGCAGGGACTGCAGACCCGACAGGATCGGGCCGATCGCCGCGCGCACGAACTTCACCCGGGCCACCAGCAGGCCCAGCGGGGTGCCGATGACCAGGGCGAACAGGAAGCCGAGCAGACCGCGCGAGACGCTGGTCCAGATGTAGTCGAGCAGCGTGCCCTGGAGCCAGGCGTTCTTGACCTCGGCCCAGACGTCGGACGGCGAGGGCAGCTTGGTCGGGTCGTCGACGATCTTGAAGGTGATCAGTGCCTGCCAGGCCGCCAGGACGATCACGAACGCGACCAGCGGCGGCAGCACCTTCTGCCGGAACGTCGTACCGAAGGAGCTGCGGCCGGCCACGGAGGACTCCAGCGCGTCGAGGCCCGCCTCGAGTCCGCCCAGCTCCTCGTGGTCCCCGACGGCCGCGTCGGACTTCGTCTCAGTGCTGGCCATGACGGCGGATCTCCCCACGCAGTTCTTCGGTGATCTCGATGGACAGTTCCGCCACGGGGGCGTCCTCGATACGGCGCGGCTGCGGGATGTCCACCCGCCACTCGCGGGCGACGCGCCCCGGGCGGGAGGACAGCAGGACCACCCGCTGGGCGAGCCGGACGGCCTCGCGGACGTTGTGCGTGACGAAGAGGACGGACAGTCCCGTCTCGCGCCAGATGCGCGTCAGTTCGTCGTGCAGCACGTCCCGGGTGATCGCGTCCAGCGCCGCGAACGGCTCGTCCATCAGCAGGATCTGGCTGTCCTGGGCGAGCGCCCTGGCCATCGCCACGCGCTGGCGCATACCGCCGGACAGCTCGTGCACCCGCTTGCCGTACGCGCCCTTCAGCCGGACGAGCTCGAGCAGCTCCTCGGCCCGCTCGCGCCGCCCGGCCTTCGGAACTCCCCTGAGCCGCAGGGCGAGTTCGATGTTCTTGCCCGCGGTCAGCCACGGGAACAGGGCGTGCTCCTGGAACATCAGAGCGGGGCGCCCGTTGGTCGATATGGTGCCGGCCGAGGGCTTGTCCAGCCCCGCGACCAGGTTCAGCAGTGTGGACTTGCCGCACCCCGAGGCCCCCAGGAGGGTGACGAACTCGCCCGGCGCGACATCGAGGGTGATGTCGTCGAGGACGAGCTGGGGTCCCGCGGGTCCGGTGAAGGACTTCGAGACGTGCTCGATGCGGGCGGCGTACTCGGTCGTGTCGGCGCCGTCGGCGGCCTTGGCGAGCGTCGTTGCCATGGTCGTCACCTCCTGGGAACTCATCGGGATCCGGGCTTACTTGACGCCGAGACCGGCGTCGTCGACCGGGCTCTCGCCCGCGGCCTTCAGGACCTTGTTCAGGAGCGTCAGGTCATAGATGCCGGTCAGCTCGGGGTTCTCCAGGAGACCGGCCTTCACCGCGTGGTCCGCCTCGGTGTGCAGCGTGGAGGCCAGCGGGTCGTCGGTGATCTGGATGGACTTCCAGGCCGGGTCGAGGACGTTCGCCGGCAGAGCCTTGCCCGAGTCGGCCTCCAGCTGCTTGTTCGCGGCGGCCTTGGCGTCGTCCGGGTTGGCGTTGATCCACTTGTTCGTCTCGACGGAGCCCTTCAGGACCGCCTCGACGACCTTCGGGTGCTCCTTGAGGAACTTCTGCGACACGATGATGTTCGTGATCACGAACTTCTTGTCGGGCCACAGGTCCGACTCGTCGAGCAGCACCTTGCCGCCCTCGGCGACCAGCTTGGACGCGGTCGGCTCCGGCACCCAGGCGCCGTCGATGGAGCCGGACTTGTAGGCGTCCGGAGTGATCTTGTTGTCGACGCGGACGACCGACACGTCACCCTTGCCGCTCTGCGCGTCGACCTTCAGGCCCTGCTCCGCCGCCCAGTTGAGGAACGCGACGTCCTGCGTGTTGCCGAGCTGCGGCGTCGCGATCTTCTTGCCCTTGACGTCCTTCAGGGACTTGATCTTCTTGGGGTTCACCACGAGCTTGACGCCGCCCGAGGCCGAACCGCCGATGATCCGCAGGTTCTTGCCCTCGGACTTGGTGAAGCCGTTGATGGAGGGCGAGGGGCCGATCCAGCCGATGTCGATGGAGCCCGAGTTGAGCGCCTCGATCTCGGAGGGCCCGGCGTTGAAGATCTGGTACTTCGCCTGGGTGGCGCCGAGCTCCTTCTGGAAGAAGCCCTTCTGGTTGCCGACCAGCGCGGTGGCGTGCGTCAGGTTGCCGAAGTAGCCGATCTTCACGGAGTCGAGTCCGTCGATCTTCTTCGACCCGGCGGCGACCTTGGCCGCGGCGTTGTCGTCCTTCGCGTCGGAGCCGTAGCTGCAGGCGGCGAGGGCGAGGAGGGGAAGAGCGGTGACGAGGGCGATACCGCGGCCGAGCAGCTTGGTGCGCGTGGAGCGGATGGCAGGCACGGGAGGTTTTCCTCTCGGTGGCCCGGCGGTCACGCCTTTCTCAGGTCGTGGCCGGGAGGTCGGCAGGTCTTCGTCGTAACCGGGACGTCGGGTGGGGGGACGGGGCGCGCAAGCAGTGCGCGTACGTCATCGCGCACATCGCGCCACTCCGCCCTGCCCGCTGCCGAGGGCGCCGCTGCCGACGCGGCCGCCCTCCTTCGCGAACGTGGACCAGATGTCGACGGGGTTCATGTCAGAAGTCCCAACCGTCGTCGTCGGACTCGTCCTTGACCGGCTGCGGCGCGGCGAAGGACTCGCCGACCATGCCCGCGGTCAGGGTGGTGCCGTCGGCGGGATCGATCAGGATGAACGCGCCGGTACGGCGGGAGTCCGCGTAGGAGTCGAGCGGGAGCGGCTCCGCGGTGCGGATCTTGACGCGGCCGATGTCGTTGGCGACCAGCCGGCCCGGGTGCGGGTGCAGCGAGAGGTCGTCGAGGGTGAGCCGGGACGGGATGTCCTTGACGATCGCCTTGACCGTGCGGGTGCCGTGCTTGAGCAGCACCCGGTGGCCGACGGTGAGCGCGGCGTCGGCGACGTGGCAGACGGTCGCCTCGACGTCCTGCGTGGTCGCGGGCGCGTCCTTGCTCGGCACGAGGAGGTCACCGCGGGAGATGTCGATGTCGTCCTTCAGCAGGACGGTGACCGACTGCGGGGTCCACGCGATGTCGACCGGCTCGCCCAGCAGGTCGATCCCGGAGATCGTCGAGGTGCGCCCGGACGGCAGGACGGTGATCTCCTGGCCGACGCGGAGCGACCCGGCGGCGATCTGGCCGGCGTAGCCGCGGTAGTCGGGGTGCTCGGCGGTCTGGGGGCGGATCACGTACTGCACGGGCAGCCGGGCGTGGCAGTGCGCCAGGTCGTGGCTGACCGGAACCGTCTCCAGGTGCTCCAGGACGGTCGGGCCGCCGTACCAGTCCATGTTCGCGGAGGGCTCCACCACGTTGTCACCGGCGAGCGCCGAGATCGGGATCGCGGTGATCTCGGGGACGCCCAGCTCGGAGGCGTACGCCGTGAACTCCTCGGCGATCGCGGCGAACACGGACTCCTCGTACGCGACGAGGTCCATCTTGTTGACGGCGAGCACCACGTGCGGGACGCGCAGCAGCGCGGCGACGGCGGCGTGCCGGCGGGTCTGCTCGATGACGCCGTTGCGGGCGTCGACGAGCACGACGGCGAGGTCCGCGGTGGAGGCCCCGGTGACCATGTTGCGGGTGTACTGCACGTGGCCGGGGGTGTCGGCGAGGATGAACCGGCGGCGCGCGGTGGCGAAGTAGCGGTAGGCGACGTCGATGGTGATGCCCTGCTCGCGCTCGGCCCGCAGGCCGTCGGTGAGCAGCGCGAGGTCGGGGGTCTCCTGGCCGCGGTTGCGGGAGGCGTGCTCGACGGCCTCCAGCTGGTCGGTCAGGATCGACTTCGAGTCGTGCAGCAGTCGTCCGACGAGCGTGGACTTGCCGTCGTCGACGGAGCCCGCGGTCGCGAACCGCAGCAGGGTGGTCGCCGACAGCTGTTCGACCGACAGGGGCTCGGTGGGTTCGGTGGTGCTGGTCATGTCTAGAAGTACCCCTCGCGCTTGCGGTCTTCCATCGCGGCCTCGGACATCTTGTCGTCAGCGCGGGTCGCGCCCCGTTCGGTGAGCCGGGAGGCGGCGATCTCGGCGATCACGGCGTCCAGCGTGGTCGCCTCCGAGTCGACGGCGCCGGTGCAGGACATGTCACCCACCGTGCGGTAGCGGACGAGCCGCTTCTCGACTCTCTCGCCGTCCTTGGGACCGCCCCACTCACCGGCGGTCAGCCACATGTTCGACCGCTGGAAGACCTCACGCTCGTGCGCGAAGTAGATCTCGGGCAGCTCGATGCCCTCGCGGGCGATGTACTGCCACACGTCCAGCTCGGTCCAGTTGGACAGCGGGAACACCCGGACGTGCTCTCCGGGCGCGTGGCGGCCGTTGTACAGGTTCCACAGCTCCGGGCGCTGGCGGCGCGGGTCCCACTGCGAGAACTCGTCGCGCAGCGAGAACACCCGCTCCTTGGCGCGTGCCTTCTCCTCGTCACGGCGTCCGCCGCCGAACACGGCGTCGAAGCGCTCGGACTGGATCTTCTCCGTCAGCGGCAGGGTCTGCAGCGGGTTGCGGGTGCCGTCCGGGCGCTCGCGCAGCACACCGCGGTCGATGTAGTCCTGCACCGAGGCCACGTGCAGCCGCAGACCGTGGCGCTCCACGGTCCGGTCGCGGTAGTCGAGCACCTCGGGGAAGTTGTGCCCGGTGTCCACGTGCAGCAGCGTGAAGGGGACCGCCGCCGGGGCGAACGCCTTCAGCGCCAGGTGCAGCATGACGATGGAGTCCTTGCCGCCGGAGAAGAGGATCACCGGCCGCTCGAACTCGCCCGCCACCTCCCGGAAGATGTGGACGGCCTCGGACTCCAGCGCGTCCAGGTGCGACAGCGCGTACGGGCTGCTCTCCGTCTCTTCGGAGACGTTGGCGACGGTCGTCATGCGAGACCCTTCTCGGTGAGCAGCGCGTGCAGCGCGGCGGCGGACTCCTGCACGGTCTGGGTGTGCGACTCGATGCGCAGGTCGGGCGATTCGGGCGCCTCGTAGGGGTCGTCGACCCCGGTGAGCCCCGTCAGTTCCCCCGCGGCCTGCTTGGCGTACAGACCCTTCACATCGCGTACGGAGCACACCTCGACCGGGGTCGCCACGTGCACCTCCAGGTACGTCGTCCCGTTCTCCTCGTGGCGCCCGCGCACCGCCTCGCGGCTGTCGGCGTAGGGCGCGATGACCGGGACGAGCGTCTTGACGCCGTTGCGGGCGAGCAGTTCGGCGAGGAAGCCGATGCGCTGCACGTTGGTGTGCCGGTCCGCGCGGCTGAAGCCGAGGCCCGCCGAGATGAACTCGCGGATCTCGTCGCCGTCGAGCACCTCGACGCGGTGGCCCTCCGCACGCAGCCGGCCCGCCAGCTCGTAGGCGATGGTGGTCTTGCCGGCGCTCGGCAGACCGGTGAGCCAGACAGTGGCTCCGCTCGTCACTTCCTGCTCCTGGGAGATCGTGGGGTCCGCGGCCGGCGCGGAGTCCGTCGTGGTCGTGGTCATCCGTGCAGCCCGCACTCGGTCTTCGCGCGGCCCGCCCAGCGGCCGGCGCGCGCGTCCTCGCCCTCCAGCACCCGGCGGGTGCAGGGGGCGCAGCCGACGGAGGCGTAGCCGTCCATCAGCAACGGGTTGGTCAGTACGCCGTGTTCGGCGACGTACGCGTCCACGTCGTCCTGCGTCCAGCGGGCGATCGGCGAGACCTTGACCTTGCGGCGCTTCTCGTCCCAGCCGACGACCGGGGTGTTCGCCCGGGTGGGGGACTCGTCGCGGCGCAGCCCGGTCGCCCAGGCCTGATAGTCCGTCAGGCCCTGTTCCAGCGGCTGGACCTTGCGGAGCTTGCAGCACAGGTCCGGGTCGCGGTCGTGGAGCCGCGGCCCGTGCTCGGCGTCCTGCTCGGCGACGCTCTGCCGCGGGGTCAGGGTGATGACACGCACGTCCATCACGGCCTCGACCGCGTCCCGCGTGCCGATCGTCTCCGGGAAGTGGTAGCCCGTGTCGAGGAACACCACGTCCACACCGGGCCGGGCGCGCGACGCGAGATGAGCGACCACCGCGTCCTCCATCGAGGAGGTCACGCAGAACTTCGCGCCGAAGGTGTCCACCGCCCAGCGGAGGATCTCCAGGGCGGACGCGTCCTCGAGGTCGCGGCCCGCCTGCTCGGCCAGGACCTTCAAGTCGTCGTCCGTGCGCTCCTGCTGAATGACCGTCATATCTCCGCCCCTCCACGCTCTTCCTGCTTCACGCCCCGGGACAGCAGTCCCAGGAACTTCAGCTGGAAGGCTCGGTTGCACGCCGCGCATTCCCACGCTCCGTGGCCTTCTTCGCTGGGCCGCAGGTCCTCGTCTCCGCAGTAGGGGCAGTAGAAAGGTGCCGCGCGCTCGCTCACGACAGCGCCTCCTCGGAGGCACGCGTGGCCCAGGTGGCGAAGCGCTCGCCGTCCTCGCGCTCCGCCTGGAAACGCTTGAGGACACGCTCGATGTAGTCGGGCAGCTCGTCCGAAGTGACCTTCAGACCGCGGACCTTGCGGCCGAATCCGGCCTCCAGGCCGAGCGCTCCGCCCAGGTGCACCTGGTAGCCCTCGACCTGCTCGCCCGCGTCGTTCAGGACCAGCTGGCCCTTGAGACCGATGTCCGCGACCTGGATACGGGCGCAGGCGTTGGGGCAGCCGTTGATGTTGATGGTGATGGGCTCGTCGAACTCGGGGATGCGGCGCTCGAGTTCGTCGATCAGCGAAGCACCGCGCGCCTTGGTCTCGACGATCGCGAGCTTGCAGTACTCGATGCCGGTGCAGGCCATCGTGCCGCGCCGGAACGAGGACGGCCGGGCGGTCAGGTCCAGCGCCTCCAGGCCCTCGACGAGCGAGTCGACCTGCCCCTCCTCGACGTCGAGCACGATCATCTTCTGCTCGACGGTGGTGCGCACCCGGCCCGAGCCGTGCGCCTCCGCCAGCTCGGCGATCTTCGTCAGGGTGGCGCCGTCGATGCGGCCGACGCGCGGGGCGAAGCCGACGTAGTAGCGGCCGTCCTGCTGCCGGTGCACGCCGACGTGGTCGCGCCAGCGGGCGACGGGCTGGGCGGGGGCGGGGCCGTCGACCAGCTTGCGCTCGAGGTACTCGTCCTCCAGGACCTGGCGGAACTTCTCCACGCCCCAGTCGGCGAGCAGGAACTTCAGGCGGGCGCGGTTGCGCAGCCGCCGGTAGCCGTAGTCACGGAAGATCGAGATGACACCCTCGTAGACGTCCGCGACCTCGTCGAGCGGGACCCAGGCGCCGAGGCGCTGGCCGATCTTCGGGTTGGTGGACAGGCCGCCGCCGACCCACAGGTCGAAGCCGGGGCCGTGCTCCGGGTGGTTCACACCGACGAAGGCGACGTCGTTGATCTCGTGGGCGACGTCGAGCAGCGGCGAGCCGGAGATCGCGGACTTGAACTTGCGGGGCAGGTTCGAGAAGTCCTTGTTGCCGATGATCCGGCGCTGGATCTCCTCGACGGCCGGGGTGCCGTCGATGATCTCGTCCTCGGCGATGCCGGCGACGGGCGAGCCGAGGATGACGCGGGGCGTGTCGCCGCAGGCCTCGGTCGTGGACAGGCCGACGGCCTCCAGGCGCTCCCAGATCTCCGGGACGTCCTCGATGCGGATCCAGTGGTACTGCACGTTCTGACGGTCGGTGAGGTCGGCGGTGCCGCGCGCGAACTCCTGCGAGATCTCGCCGATGACACGGAGCTGCTCGGTGGTCAGCCGGCCACCGTCGATGCGCACCCGCAGCATGAAGAACTTGTCGTCCAGCTCCTCCGGCTCCAGGATCGCGGTCTTGCCGCCGTCGATCCCGGGCTTGCGCTGGGTGTAGAGACCCCACCAGCGCATCCGGCCGCGCAGGTCGTTGGGGTCGATCGAGTCGAAGCCCCGCTTGGAGTAGATCGTCTCAATGCGTGTCCGCACATTGAGACCGTCGTCGTCCTTCTTGAACTGCTCGTTGCCGTTGAGCGGGGTGAAGTGACCTACGGCCCACTGGCCCTCACCGCGGTGACGGCTCACCTTGCGGCGGGGCGCGACGGCTGGGTCCTGCGGGGTGGCGGCCATGGTTGATACGTCCTTCGAGACTGCGGGGCAGGTCTGATCTGCGGCTCTGACCTGCGCATACGGGTGCATACGGAAGAATGGGCGCAGCACTGCGCAAGGGTCGCAAAAAGGGGAGGGTCGGCGTTGCTGGGCTGATCAGCTCGCCGGACAGATGGCGCTGGACATGCGGCCGAGGTCGACGTGCCGCCGACTCACCAAGGCAATTCCAGTTCCAGACATGACGGAAGCGTGTCACGTGGATCTCGGGGCAGTCCACCGTCATCCAGTATGTGGACACCCTTGTCTCGAATCTCGGGACAAGGGTGTTGTCGATCACATGACCGGCCCTCGCGCGGCGCCGTCAGGAGGGCCGGCAGTCGTGGGCGTCACGGTACAAAGCGGGTCAGACGGTGTACGCGCCCGGCCACGGACCCGGGGTGACGGCCTCCGCCTCCTCCTCGACCTTGGTGTCGAAGAGCCGGAAGCCGCGGCGCAGGTAGTTGTCCATCGCGTGCTCGCCGTCCTTGCTGCAGGTGTGCAGCCAGACCCGCTTCGTCTCGGCCCGCCCCGGCCAGCGTCCGGCCAGGTCCCAGGCGCGCGCGACGCCGTACGACAGGAGGTGTCCCCCGATCCGGCGCCCGCGGAAGGCGGGGAGGAGCCCGAAGTAGACGATCTCCACGACCCCGTCGTCCTGGGCGCCGAGCTCGACGTAGCCCGCGGGCGTCCCCCGGTCGTAGGCCACCCACGTCTCCGTGCCCGGCTGGGCGAGGGCCTCCTGCCACTGCGCGTACGTCCAGCCGAGCCGGTCGGTCCAGAGGATGTCCCCGCCGACCGAGGCGTACAGGAAGCGGCTGAACTCGGGCGAGGGCACCTCGGCGCGGACGATCCGCAGATCCCCCTCGGGGGCGCTCGCGGGGACCAGGTCGGCCGGGGCCGTCTGCTCCAGGGACCAGGTGGTCACACTGATGTCGCTCATGACCGCCAGGGAATCACGGGTGCGGGCGCCGCTCCAAAGGCGTCCACGGTCCGGCCGCCGGGCGGGCCGTCCGGGGCGCCGATCCGTGGGCCGCGCAGGCCGGGCGGGCCGTCCACAGCCCGGGCGGCCGTCCACGGTTCGCCCCTGCGGTCCGCCCCGCTATCCGAGCGAACCGTCGACCGACGACAGCGGGACGGCGTAGAGCACCCTGCGGTCCGCCCCGTCGGTCAGCGTCCACAGCTCACCGGTCCGCTGCCAGTAGGAGAGCGACCCGGTGCCGAGGCCCCAGCAGGCGTGCGACTGGTCCGCGGTGCAGGTGGCGGCCTCGGCGCCGTGTTCGCTCTGGCGCCACAGGGACCCGTGCCCCGCGCGGCCGTCGGACGGCCGTCCGACGTACCACTGGGCCTCACGGGCGCCCGGGGACCGGTGCGAGAGGGCGCCGGAGATCCCGGATCCCTTGGTCGTCCAGGCCTCGGCCGCGTTCACATGCCCCTGGGCGTCGGCGAGCAGTCCGGTGCGGTAGGCGGCGGTGCTGAACGTGTACCGCCAGATGCGGGTGCGCTCCGGACGGTCCCCCGCGGCCTCCGTGGCGACCAGGCTGTCGGGGGTGGTCGTACGGTCCAGGGAGAGCGAGCCGATACAGGGGACCGCGTGGTCACGGCCCCGGGCGCACGAGCCGCCCTCCGGGTCGTACGAGCCGATGGCGGGCAGGACGTAGCGGTAGCCGGCGGCGGAGTAGCCGTGGCCCACCCGGCCCACGGCGCCGCTGTCCACGTCGGCCCGCAGCAGCCGGTGCAGGTCGAAGACGAGCAGGCCGTCGCCGTGGTCCGCGGTGACGATCAGCTTGTCCTGGTACCAGACCATGCCGCCGAGGCCGGTGCGGACCGCCGTGAAGTCCTTGCCGCCGGCGCGCGGGGCGACCAGCAGGACCCAGCGGTAGCGCAGGGCGTCCGGGTCGGTCGCGTCGACGAACGCGATCCTGGCCAGCCCCTCGTTCCGGTCCGGCGCGGCCGCCTGTCCGCCGCGGTGGGTCCAGCCGGCCAGGATCACCTGGTGCGCGCCCCAGGCGCCGTCGTCGTCGGCGTCACCGGAGGTGGTCACGGAACGCGGGTGCCACTGAGAGGTCCGCGCGTCGGCGTCGTTCCAGCAGTACGCGCGGGTGGCCGTCGGTTCGACGGGAAGCGCGCCCCGCTCGTCCGCCGAGCAGTCGGCGGTGTTGCGCATCGAGCGGTCGGCGTCGCGCAGGACTCCGTCGACGCCCACGTTGCCGCCCATGTTCCCGCTGAGCGTGTCCAGTGCCTCCCGGGAGGTGAGGTTCTCGTGGAGGCGCAGTTGCGAGGAGGCACTGGTGCGCAGCGCGGTGAGGTCGCCCGGGCTGTTGGCGCCGGTGGCCTGCGAGGTGCTGATCAGGGTGGCGGCCGCGGTGAGCGCGAGCGCGGTTCCTGCCAGGGTGGCGCGCAGCGCCTGTCCTCTTTTTCGGCGACGGTGCCTGCCACGCTGCGTCATGCGTCCTCCCGAGTAGGCCAACTGCCTCCCCCGCCGAGGGCGTTGACGGAGAGACGGGTGGGGTGGCCTGTGGAGTGGATGCTACGGCAGAGACGTCCCGGCCTGGGCGAAGACCGCGGAAGACGCCCACGAAATACGCTCGCCTCCCCCGTCCCCGCCTTCACGACGGTGCCGCCGTCGCGCGCGCTCCGAGCACCGCGGGCGCGGTCGAGTGCGGCAGCAGGTCCCGGGGGTCGTCCGGCAGCAGCACCTCGACCTCCAGCTCCTCGCGGAAGCGGTACGGCCGGTGGTCGAGGAGCCCGACGAGCCGGCGGCGTACACGGGAGAGTTCGGCGCGGACCGTGACGGTGCGGGTGGGATCGCCGAAGAGGTCGACCGCGAGCTGGGCGGCGCTGCGTCCCTGCCGGTGCACGGCGAGGACGTAGAGCAGCTCCGCGTGGCGCGGGCTCAGGGCCTGGTCCCAACTGCCCGCCGTGCCCCGGACGGTGATGTGCGGGCGCCGGGGTTCGCCGAGGTCGAGGACGACCCGGCCGGGGCTCCCCGGGTCGCCGTCGCCGATGACGCGCAGCAGCCAGCCGCCGGGCATCGGCTCGGCGACACACGTTCCGAGGGAGGGCAGCCAGCTGTGTCCGGCGCCGAAGGAGCCGGGCAGCGGGACCCGGTCCACGGGCGGCATCCCGGTGACGGCGGCGAGCCAGCCGTGGGAGTCCACCACGAGCGCCGGACCGTCCAGCCGGCACAACAGGGGGGCGGCCACCGCGCGCAGCCGCTCGATGGCCCTCAGGTGCGCGGCGCGCAGTTCGCTTTCGGCCAGTCGGGACACCGTGTCGACCAGGGCGAGGGTGGCGGGGTGGAAGGTGCTGTCCGGGCCGCTCACGTCGATGATCCCGAGCAGCCGTCCGTCGCGCGGGTCGTGGACCGGCGCGGCGGCGCACGTCCACTCGTGCAGGGTGCGCACGAAGTGCTCGGCGGAGTGGACCTGGACCGGCATGTCCGCCGACAGGGCGGTTCCGATGGCGTTGGTGCCGGTGGTCTCCTCGCTCCAGGCGGCGCCTTCCTCCAGGCAGATGGCGTCGGCCCGGCGCAGCACGCCCGGATTCCCCGCGCGCCACAGCACCCGGCCCTCGGGGTCGGTGACCACCATGATCTGCAGGGAGGCGTCGGCGACCGTCCCGAGGGCGCCGTGCAGGGTCGGCATCACATCGGCGAGCGCGGTGGACGTCCGCCGGTGTTCGACTTCGTCCGACTGGAGGAGGATGCTGTCCGTTCCCTGTTCGGGATTGATGCCGAAACGTTTCACTCTTTGCCAGGACCGGCCGATCACCGGACGCGGGGCGAACACGCCACGCTCGCCCTTCATCGACGCGGCCCAGGTCTTCCGGAGGTGCCCCGCCGTTTCGGACGCGTCGGACGGTGCGAAACGGGCTGGGTTGAACGATGTGGTCTTCACAGAGCACTCCCGAAACCAGGACCTCGTACGGGCCGCGACACCGCCGTCATCCCACATCGTGCCTGCTCTCGGCCGCCTCCGCCGGGACTTCGCACAAGGTGCACAAAGGAATGCAACGGTCTGCAACTCTCGCCAACGGTCACAAGGTTCCTCGAAACTGACAGCGATACCGCCCGTGCGGTGTCCGAGCTCCTGAACGGGGCGAGCGGCGGGGGTGGTGCCGTGTCGGCGCAGCACCACCCCCGCTTCAGCGCTCCCCTCAGGCCACCGGCCGGGCCCGCTCCACCACCGTGGCCAGATCCAGACTGTGCGGCAGCGTGCCGAAGCCCGTACCCCAGTCACCGCCCAGCCGTGAGGCGCAGAACAGGTCGGCGACCTCCGGGGGCGCGTACCGGACGAGCAGCGATCCCTGCAGCACCAGCGCGATCCGCTCGACCAGCCGGCGGGCACGGGCCTCGATACCGTCCAGGTCGGCGAGTTCGGTCAGCAGGTTCTTGATGGCCCCGTCCAGCCGGTGGTCCGCGCCGCGCGCCCGGCCCACCTCCCGCAGATACGCGTCCAGGGCCCCCGGCTCCCGCTGCAGAGCGCGCAGGACGTCCAGCGCCTGCACATTGCCGGCGCCCTCCCAGATGGAGTTGAGCGGCGACTCCCGCAACAGACGCGGCATGCCCGACTCCTCGACGTAGCCGTTGCCGCCCAGGCACTCCAGCGCCTCCACCGCAACCGGCGTACACCGCTTGGTCACCCAGTACTTGGCCGCGGGCACCGCGAGCCGCAGGAACGCCCGCTCCTGCTCGCTGTCGTCGTCGTACGCCGCCGCGAGCCGCATCGCCAGCGTCGTCGCCGCCTCCGACTCCAGCGCCAGATCGGCCAGGACGTTGCGCATCAAAGGCTTGTCGATCAGACGGCCGCCGAACGCCTCGCGGTAGGTGCAGTGGTGGATCGCCTGCGCGACCGCCTGCCGCATCAGCGCGGCCGAGCCGAGCACACAGTCCAGCCGGGTCGCCGCGACCATCTCGATGATGGTGCGCACCCCGCGCCCCTCGTCGCCCACCCGGCGCGCCCAGGTCCCGTCGAACTCGACCTCGCTCGACGCGTTGGACCTGTTGCCGAGCTTGTCCTTGAGCCGCTGGATCCGGAACACGTTCCGGGTGCCGTCCTGAAGGACCCGCGGCACCAGGAAGCAGGTCAGCCCGCCCGGGGCCTGCGCCAGCACGAGAAAACCGTCCGACATCGGCGCCGAGCAGAACCATTTGTGCCCGGTCAGCGCGTACGTCCCGTCCTCGGCGAGCGGTCTCGCCTCCGTCGTGTTGGCGCGGACGTCGCTGCCGCCCTGCTTCTCCGTCATGCCCATACCGAAGAGCACGCCGGCCTTCAGGGACGCGGGACGCAGTTCCTGGTCGTAGACGGCGGACGTCAGACGCGGCACCCACTCGGCGGCGAGCGCCGGGTCGGTGCGCAGCGCGGGCACCGCCGCGTGGGTCATCGACAGCGGGCAGCCGTTGCCCGCCTCGGCCTGCGTCCAGACCACGAAGCCCGCCGCGCGCCTGAGGTGTCCGCCGGGGCGGGTCCAGGCCGAGGTGAGCCCCGCCGACACGCCCTTGCCGAGCAGGCGGTGCCAGGCCGGGTGGAAGTCGACCTCGTCGATCCGGTTGCCGTAGCGGTCGTGGGTGCGCAGCTTCGGCGGATTCTCGTTGGCCAGCGCACCCCACTCCTGCACCTGGGCGGAACCCGTCGTGCGGCCGAGCGACGACAGCTCCTCGCGCGCCTCCTGGAGGAGCTCCGGATCGAGGTGCCGGTCGACGGCCTCGCCGAGCGCGCGGTCGGCGGCGAATACGTCATATCCGACCAGGGGCGGAGCCTGGTTGGTCACGGTGTGGGTGCTGGCTGGCATACCGCTACCGTAAGGACGTGCACCAGGCAAAAGAAACAAGTGAACGGCCGCGCCCGGGCCGCTTTCACCGCGCTCGCGCGCTCTACCGGAACGTCTCCAAGCGCAGGACCGCCTGGCTGCTGATCAAGGACACCGTCAACTCGTGCATGGAGTACCGGATCCTGGGGCTGGCGGCCGAGGCCGCCTTCTTCACGCTCTTGTCCGTGCCGCCGCTGCTGCTGAGCATGATCGGGCTGCTCGGCTACGTGGACGCCTGGACCGGCGCCGACACCATCGCCAGCCTGGAATCGAACATCCTGAACGCGTCCCGCACGGTGCTCACCGAGAAGGGCGTCCACCAGATCGCCGAGCCGATCCTGCACGACGTGATGAAGGGCGGGCGGCCCGACATCATCTCCCTCGGCTTCCTGTTCGCCCTGTGGTCGGGCTCGCGCGCGGTGAACGTCTTCGTCGACACCATCACCGTGATGTACGGCCTCGACGGCACCCGGGGCATCGTGAAGACCCGGATGATGTCCTTCCTGCTGTTCATCGTCGCCCTGCTGATCGGCTCCGTCGCGCTCCCGCTGATGGTGGCGGGCCCGGACGCCGTGGTGAGCGTCGTGCCGTGGTCGACGACCCTCGTACAGATCCTGTACTGGCCGGTCGTCATCGTCCTGTCGGTCGTCTTCCTGACGACCCTCTACCACGTGTCCGTCCCCGTCCGTTCCCCCTGGGTCGAGGACGTGCCGGGCGCCCTGGTCGCCCTCGCCATGTGGGTGCTCGGCAGCTTCCTGCTCCGCATCTACCTGACGAACACCATCGAGGGGCCCACCATCTACGGCTCGCTCGCCGCGCCCGTGGCCGTCCTGCTGTGGATCGGTGTCGCCGCCTTCGCCGTCCTGGTCGGCGCGGCCGTCAACGCCGCCATCGACCGGGTCTGGCCGGCCGCCGCCACCGCCGCGGCCCGTGCCGCCAACGAACGGCTGCGCGAGGTCCAGGCCGCCGAGTACGTGGCCCGCGTCGCCGCGCACCGCTCGTACGACGCCGATCCCGACGACCCCGACATGCCCTCCGAGTTCCCCGAACGCTGGTCGCGCTTCCTGCCCCCGGAGGACGTCACGTCCCGCCTGCGCACCCACGCCAAGAACACCCACCACACCCACCGCGCCCCGAAGAACGGCGAGGAGCACCCGCCGGGGAAGTGATCCGGGGCGGGTCCGGCCCGTCCGGAGCGGGTCCGGACGGGCCGGCCGGTCCCTCGTCAGGCCTTCCACACCCCGGCCGCCGCGGCCTCCCGCGCGAAGTCCGCGAAGTCCCGCGGCGCACGGCCGAGGATGTTCCGGACGCCGTCCGAGAGGTGGGCGTTACGGCCGTCGAGGAGGCTCTCGAAGAGGTCGACGAGGAATCCGGCCTCCTCGGCCGGCATCCCGAATCCGGCCAGCGCGTCGCCGTACTCCCGCGCCGTCACCGGTGTGTACGCCAGCTCCTCGCCGGTGGCCCGCGAGATCTCCGCGACCGCCTCCCGGAAGGTCAGCAGCCGGGGCCCCGTGATCGCGAGCTCCCGGCCGGTGTACTTCTCGCCCCCGGTCAACGCGGCCACGACGACGTCCGCGATGTCACGGACGTCGATGAACGGCTCCCGCACCTCACCCGCAGGGAAGACCAGCTCCCCGTGGCGCAGCCCCTCGACCAGCGGGCCCTCGCTGAAGTTCTGCGAGAACCACGACGCTCGTACGATCGTCCAGTCCGCGCTGGACGTCCTGAGCGCCTCCTCGGTCGGTCCGGCCTGGTCCTCGCCCCTCGACGACAGGAGCACCAGCCGCCGCGCGCCGAGCTCCACCGCCTCCCGGGCCAGGGCCCCGACCGCCTTCGTGGCGGCCGGTGAGCCGACGTCCGTGGGATGGACCAGATAGGCCGCGTCGGCGCCGCGCAGCGCCCCGGCCCATGTCGTGGGGTCCTCCCAGTCGAAGCCCGTGGCGCGCGAGGCGGCCCGGACCGTCAGGCCCGCCGCCCGCGCGGCCCGCGCGACCCGGCTCCCGGTCCGCCCCGTGGCTCCTGTCACCAGCACTGTCATGTCCCGCGTGTTCTCTGCCATGCGCCCCAGTCAACTGCCGCCCCCGGCGCGGAACCATCGGCGAACGGCTCATTCCCATAAGCGGTCGTCCACGGTCGTCCACGGTCGTCCACGGTTGCCGTCTACGCTGGCCGCATGGACGCTCCGTCACGTTCGGACACGCTCATGCGGGGGGACCCGCTCGCGAGCCTGCTGGAGGGTCCGCGCGCGCGGGGCGCCTTCATGATCCGCGCGTGCTTCGATCCGCCGTGGTGCGTACGCGTCGAGGACCGCGCCCCCCTGTCGATCATGCTGGTGGTCCGCGGCGACGCCTGGGTCGTACCGGACGAGGGCGAGGGACTGCGGCTGCGGGCCGGTGACCTCGCCATCGCGCGCGGCCCCGACCCGTACCGCTGCGCCGACGAACCCGGTACCCCGCCCCAGGCCGTGATCCTGCCGGGCGGCGAGTGTTCCTACCCGGACGGACGCTCGCTGAAGGGACATTGGGACCTCGGCGTCCGGAGCTGGGGCGACCGGCTCGACGGCTCCACGGTGCTGCTGATCGGGACGTACATGATGCGGGGCGAGGTCAATCGCCGGCTGCTCGACGCCCTGCCGCCGCTGCTCGTGCTCCCCTCCGACGTGTGGGAGTGCCCGCTGACCCCGATCCTCGCCGCGGAGATGGTGCGCGACGAGCCCGGCCAGGAGGTCGTCCTCGACCGGCTCCTCGACCTGCTGACGATCACCGCCCTGCGGGCCTGGTTCTCCCGTCCCGAGGCCGCCGCGCCCGCCTGGTACCAGGCCCTCGCGGACCCGGTCGTGGGCCGCGCGCTCCGGCTCCTCCAGGACGACCCGGCCCGGCCCTGGACGGTTGCCGCGCTCGCCGCCGAGACCGGCGTCTCGCGCGCCGCGCTGGCCAGACGCTTCGGTGAACTCGTCGGGGAACCCCCGATGACGTACCTGACCGGCTGGCGTCTCGCCTCCGCCGCCGACCGGCTCCGCGAGAGCGACGACACCCTGGAGACGATCGCCCGCCACGTCGGCTACGGCAGCGCCTTCGCGCTCTCCAGCGCCTTCAAGCGGGTCTACGGCGTCAGCCCGCAGGAGCACCGGGCCCGCCCGGCGTAGCGTGGCCGGCATGTACGGGGAACGGGTGTCCCGGCTGCCGGGCGCGGTGCTCTGGAGCCGTGTCCTGACCGGCCCCGCGACCGGCCCCGTGGCGGGGGCCGCGCATCCGGGGGAGCGGGCGTCCGCGTGGGGCGCGGAGGCGTCGAGGGACGGGTTCGTCCGTGGGCGGAGGCCCGGGCCGGGAGGCCTCCGGCACCGCTCGACACGCTTCCGGGGCTGCCCGGGCCCGTCCCACGACCGCCCGGGACGCTTCCGGGGCTGCCCGGGACGCCGTGCTTCCCGACGGCTGCATGGATCTGCTTTGACATCCTCCCCCTCTTGAAAGAGGGGGATTCCAGCCCATACGGGCTGGGGTTCACGGGTGTTCGAGCGGCTGGTGGCCGTTGTCACCCCTCCGGCACCGGCTGTTCGCCGGGGGTGGGGGATCCCGCCCTGTCCTGCCGCGACGTTGACTGCTGCGTTGGTGTCGGCGTTGCAGGTGAAGCCGCAGGAGGAGCAGACGAACTCGGCTTGGCTCTTGCGCGAGTTCTTGTCGATCCAGCCACAGTTGCTGCAGCGCAGACTGGTGTAGGGGGCGGGGACGTCCTCGGTGCGGCCGGGGGCCTTGTGTCCGGTGCGTTGCCGGAGCAGGCCCCAGCCCTGGGCGAGGATCGCCCGGTTCAGCCCGGCCTTCTGGGCGACCTTCCTGCCGGGTTCCGTCGCGGTGCCCCTGGCCGAGCGGGTCATGTTCTTGATGTCCAGCTTCTCGAACCGCACCAGGTCGTAGCCGCGGGCGAGCATCGTGCTGGTCTTCTCGCACCAGTCCCTGCGCCGGTCCGCCTCACGGGCCTTGATACGAGCCACCTTCGCGTACTCGGCGCCCTTGCGCTCACTGCCCTTGGGCGCGCGAGCGGCACGGCGCTGATGCTTGCGGATCCGGGCGCGTTCCCTGACGGTGAGCTGCGGGCAGTTCAGCTTCCGCCCGTCGGAGAGCGCGGCGGTGATGGCCACGCCCCGGTCGATGCCGATGACCTCACCCGTGCCGGGCCCCTCGACGGGGGCGGGAACGACGGCGAACGCGATGTGCCACCGGCCGTTACGCAGGGTGACACGGAACGTCTTGGCCCTGGGCAGTTCGGGCCGGGTGAGCCGGAACCGGACCCAGCCGCAGCCGGGCACCTTCACCCGCGCCCACCTGCGGTTGAGCCTCTGCACCACGACCGAGCGGCCCATGACCTGCTTTCCGGTCTTCGCGTTCAGCTTCGGCGAGCCGTTCTCGTTCACCTCCGGGACGCGCTCCGTGCCGATGACGCGAAAGCCCTCGTGCACGTGCTTCCTGCGCCAGGTCGGCTCACCGAAACCAGAGGTGAAACGGGCGTTCTTGGCTTTGGCGAAGTCCTTCAGCGCCTGCTGCTGCACATCGGCGTTGCCCGCGGCCAGCCATGCGTTGTCGCGCCGGGCCTCGGTGAGCTGACGGCATTGCTCGGCAAAACCGGGCGCCGCCCTACGCCACCTGCGCCAGTGCGCGTGCTGCTCGACGGCCAGGTTCCAGACGTACCGGGCGTGCGCGCAGTGACCGAGCATGACGCCCGCCTGCTCACCCGTCGGATACATCCGAAACCGCGCCATGACCATGAACCTGGACCGCACGTTCCCCGACCACCCACACCATCGACCGACACCACCCGTGCGAGTGGCCACCCCGGCCACCGACCCGACCGATCACCGGCCACCAGCCACCGTCAAGCGACCACCGTCGACTCCGAGCTGCCGTACCCGCTCGAGGCCGGCCTCACCACCGTCTCGCCCGAGACGCCTGCCCGGCGGCTGGGCGAGCGTCCGCTTCTACCCCGGCACCACACCCGTCTACTTGGGCGTACCCGCCAGCGAACTCCGGCACTGGCGCGTGGAGTTGGCCAATCTATGGCTCGCCGCCTCACCGCGCGGATCGACGGGGCCGCCGACCCCGTGGAGGCGCTCGAAGAGGTCGCGCTGCTCCGGGCGGCTGGGGCCGTGCCCCCCGATCCGCTCCTCGGGGAAGTGGTGGCCACCCTGGACGCGGGACGCCCGGTCGCCGAGACGGCCGACCGGCTCGGCCTGGGAGCGAGACAGCTCCATCGCCGCTCGCTCGCCGCCTTCGGGTACGGACCCAAGACCCTGGCCCGGATCCTGCAGCGAGCGCTCGCCCTCGCCCGTGACGGCGTGCCCTTCACGGAGACGGCGCTGCGCGCCGGGTTCGCCGACCAGGCTCATCTGGCGCGCGACGTGAGGGAGTTGGCGGGAGCGACACTCGGTGAGCTGGTCGGTCACCGGTGACGGGCCCGGCTACCTCGCGGGGGCGGGTTCTTCCTCCGGTTCTTCCTCCAGCGGGGCGAACAGGTCGACGCCGTTGCCGTCCGGGTCGTGCACGACGGCGTACCGCATGCCCCAGAACGCGTCCCACGGCTTGAGCTCGCCGTGGTGGCCCGCGCCGACGAGGTCCTCGTACACGGAGTCGACCTCGGCGGGGTCCTCGCAGCGGAAGGCGAGCGCCACCCGGCCGCCGCCGCTCGGCGGCCGCCACCCGGTGTGGAACGACCGGATGGTCTCCTCCGTGTCCAGCGCGAGACGCAGCCCGCCGGGCAGCCCGGCCTCGACGTGCGGCTCGTTCTCGGCGCCCTCCGGGAAGACGAGCCCGAGGCGGCGGTAGAAGGCGAGGGAGGCGGCCATGTCGGAGACGGCCAGCCCGATCACATCGAATTGTGGAGTCATACGGCCACCGTAGGCAGGTTCCCGGAGGCCGGTCTTGAAGGAAACGGACAGCGCCCCGGGGAGCGCCCTCAGGGCCGGGCGGACGGGAACGGTCAGGCAGGCCTAGGCTCCGGGCATGGTCTTCCGCGTTCTCGTGTACACCCGTACGACCGGGTACCGGCACGACTCCATTCCGGCCGCCGTCGGTGCCGTGCGCGCCCTCGGCCGCGCCCACGGCTTCGAGGTGGACGCCACCGAGGACCCCGCGGTCCTCGAGGCCCCCCTCGACCCGTACGCGGCCGTCGTCTTCCTGTCGACGAGCGGCGAGGTGCTGACGCCGCCGGGCCGCGAGCGGCTCGCGGCCTACGTCGAGGGCGGCGGCGGCTTCGCCGGGGTGCACGCCGCCGCCTGCACCGAGTACGACTGGCCCCACTACGGCGACCTGCTCGGCGCCCGCTTCGAGCGGCACCCGGACCTCCAGCCGGGCCGGGTCCTCGTCGAGGACCACGGACATCCCGCGACCCGGCTCCTGCCGCCGGTCTGGGAGTTCACGGACGAGTGGTACGACTTCCGCTCCAACCCGCGCGACGCGGACCGCGTGCGCGTGCTCGCCCGCGCCGACGAGACCTCCTACGAGGGCGGGGGCATGGGCGTTGACCACCCCTTGGTGTGGTGCCGGGAACAGGGTGCGGGCCGGGTCTTCTACACCGCGCTCGGCCATGCCGCGCAGGCCTACGAGGACCCGGACTTCCGCCGGCATCTGCTCGGCGGCATCCTCTGGGCGGCGCGGGAGCCCGCCGCGGCCGTTCCGGACCCGGGGGCCTGACCGGCGCCGGACCCCGGCAGGGGACCGCTCGGGCCCCGCGAGCCGCCCGCGGGGTCCGGGGCACCGGCCGGAAAGGAGATTTCGGCAGGAATACCGCGACGCGATGTGGTGCTCTGATCTCTACAGCGCGCGACGGTGAGGAGCTGGTCCCGGATGGCGGTGGACACGGTGGATCCGGTGGCGGAGACGAGGGACCCGGTGGTCCCCACCCCCTACGGAGCGGTGCGCGGCCGGTACGAGAACGGGATCGCGGTCTTCCGGGGCGTCCCGTACGCCGCCCCGCCCTTCGGCGCCCGCCGGTTCCGTCCGCCCGTGCCCCCCGAGCCCTGGGACGGGGTCCGGGACGCCGGCGCGTTCGGGCCGACGCCGCCGAAGCCCCCGTACTCCGAGGCCTTCGCCCGGCTCCTCGCCGACCCCGTCGTGCCGGGCGACGACTGCCTCAATCTCAACGTGTGGACCCCGGCGCCGGACCCCGCCGCCCGCCTCCCCGTCATGGTGTGGATCCACGGCGGAGCCCTGACCCGCGGTTCCTCGGCCGTTCCCGTGTACGACGGGCGCGCCTTCGCCCGTGACGGCGTGGTCTTCGTGTCCTTCAACTACCGCCTGGGCGTGGAGGGCTACGGCCTGTTCCCGGACGCGCCCGCCAACCCCGGGCTGCGCGACCAGCTCGCCGCGCTGGAGTGGGTGCGGGAGTCCGTCGCCCGGTTCGGCGGAGACCCCGGACGGGTGACCGTCTTCGGCGAGTCCGCCGGAGCCATCAGCATCGGCGCGCTGCTCGCGAGCCCGCGCGCCCGGGGCCTGTTCCGGCGGGCGGTCCTGCAGAGCGGGCCGCCCGAGGCGAGCGACCGCGACAAGGTGCGCCGGATGGTGCGCCGGATGGCCACCCGGCTGAAGATCCCCGCGACGGCGGAGGCGTTCGCCGCCGTGGACCGCGACCTGCTGCTGCGCACCCAGGCCGAGGTGGGCAGGCTCAGCAGCCCGGTCCTCGGCGGTCCCGCCTTCGGCATCGTCGTCGACGGCGACCTCGTGCCGCGCGAGCCGCTGGAGGCCCTGGTCGAGGGCGCCGCGGCGGACGTCGGCCTGCTGCTCGGCTGGACCCGTGACGAGTACCGGCTGTGGCTCGTGCCGGGCGGGCTCCTGGAGCGCGTCGACCGGCTCGGCCCGGTCGCCCTGGCCGGCGCGATGGCCCGCTGCCACTGCGGCCACGAGGTGCCCCGCGGCTACCGCGGCCTCCGCCCGGAAGCGGGCACCGCCGATCTCGTCGGCCAGATGATCACGGACCATCTCCTGCGGGTACCGCTGCACCGTCTCGCCGACGCGCGCAGCGGCAGGCCCACCGCCTCCCTCGACGCGGACGTCCCCGGCGAGGACCGGGCCCCGGCGCACGTCTACGAGTTCGCCTGGCCGTCGGGCGTGCCCGGTCTCGGCGCGTGTCACGCCCTGGAACTGGGCTTCGTCTTCGACACGGCGGGCGCCCCGGAGGCGGCGAAACTCGCGGGCGAGGGTGCCCCGCAGGAGCTGGCGGACGCCATGCACGGGGCCTGGGTGCGGTTCGCGGTCGACGGCGACCCGGGGTGGGCCGCCTGGGACGACTCGCACCCGGTCCGGGTCTTCGGCGCCGGCGACCCGCACACCGCGTACGGGCCGCGCGACCCCGAACTCGCCCTGTGGGAAGCCGAATCGGCCAGAGCCGCGGCCAGGCCCGCGACCGGTCCCACTCGCAGGCACATCGGCAGGTCCGCGGTCGGCGCCGTCGCGACGCCGACGCCCGCAGCGGCCGGACAGCCCCCCGCCGGGGCGGACGCCGATCCCGCCGCCCGCCCTGCCGACCGGCCCGCCGCCAAGACGGCCGACCGGCCCGCCGCCAAGACGGCCGACCAGCCCGCCGCCAAGACGGCCGACCGGCCCGCGGCGAAGACGGCCGACCAGCTCGTGGACGGCCCGTCCCGGACGGTGAAGGGGACGTCGGGGCTGCCGGGACCCCCTTCGCCGGAGGGTGCGGCGGAAGGCGTGCCCGCGTCCACCCCTCCCGTCGTCGACGTCCCCGTGCGGATCTCGACGCCGCTGTCGGCCGTACGACGCTTCCGCCGCCCGGGCGGCACGGGCCGACGCTGAGCCCGGTTCCGGTCGCGGCACGCAGAGGTGTCCGCCTCCGGCCGGGGGGACGCCGGGTGCCTACGGGCCGGGGTGCGGGCGGGGTCAGGCCGCTCGCAGGGCCGACGCGACCCCCGTGATCGCCTCCGGACCCACCCGGCAGCAGCCGCCGATCAGGCGGGCCCCGGCCCGCTCCCACCCGACGACCTGTTCGGCGGAGAAGGTCGAGCCGCCGGTCCAGGCGCGGGCCGCCGCGTCCCACGCCTCGCCGCTGTTCGGGTAGACCACGACCGGCTTTCCGGTCACGCGCGAGGCCGTGGCGACCGCCGCGTCGACGTCCTCGGGAGCGCAGCAGTTGACCCCGACCGCGATCACCTCGTCCGCCTCGGCGGCCAGGGCGAAGGCCTCCTCCAGCGGCTGTCCGGCCCGCGTACGGTCACCGGCCACGCTGTACGACAGCCACGCCGGTACGCCGAGCCCGCGGACTCCCCGGAGCAGCGCCCGCGCCTCGTCCGTGTCCGGGACCGTCTCCAGGGCCAGCACGTCGGGTGCGGCGGCGGCCAGCACCTCCAGGCGCGGCACATGGAACCGCTCCAGTTCCGCGACGCTCAGCCCGTACCGCCCCCGGTACTCGGAGCCGTCCGCGAGCATCGCCCCGTACGGGCCCACCGACGCGGCGACCCACAGCGGCCGCGCGGCGCCCTTCGCGTGCGCGCGCCGAGCCGCCTCGCGCGCCGACCCGACGCTCAGGACGAGCAGTTCGGCGACCCGTTCGCGCGGGATGCCGCGTCGGGCGAAACCGTCGAACGTCGCCTGGTAGCTGGAGGTGATCGCGACGTCCGCGCCCGCCTCGTAGTAGGCGAGATGGGCCTCGACGATCGCCTCGGGCCGGTCCGCGAGCAGCCGCGCGGACCACAGCGCGTCGCTCAGGTCGTGTCCGGCCGCTTCGAGCTGGTTGGACATTCCTCCGTCGAGCACGACCGTGCCGGAGGACAGTGCGGCGGCGAGGGTGAGGGCGTTGTCGCTGGCCATGCCCCTGACGCTAGCCGAAACGGGGCGCCGAGCCCCGCCCCGTCCAAGCACTGGGCGATCGTCCCGCCGAGTGAGACACACGGCCGGGCGACGGGATCCGCGGCCGGTTCGTCGATCATCCGCCTGCCGCCTGCCGCCTGCCGCCTGCCGCCTGCCGCCTGCCGCCTGCCGCCTGCCGCCTGCCGCCTGCCGCCTGCCGCCTGCCGCCTGCCGCTCCGGGGCGTCGGCTACCGCCCGCAGGGCGCCGAGCCCCGCCCGCCGACCGCCCCTGCACCACGACCGCCCCTGCATCCCGCCCGCCGACCGCCCCCCGGCACCCCGCCCGCGGTCCACCGCTGCGCGAGGCTTGATCCGGACGGCTTCCGGTCGCCGCCGGCCCGGGCCCTGGCAGGATCGGGCGTCATGGAATTCTCCGAGGTGGTCCGTCGCCGTCGCATGATCCGGCACTACTCCGACAAACCGCTGGCCCCCGACGCCGTGGAGAGAATCCTCGCCTCCGCGCTGCGGGCCCCGTCGGCCGGCTTCTCCCAGGGGTGGGCGTTCCTGGCGCTCACCGACCCCGCCGACCGCGCCCGCTTCTGGCCGTTCGTCCCCACCCGTACCGAGCAGACGCCGACGATGCAGGACGCCCCGCTGGTCGTCGTGCCGCTCGCTCACAAGGCGGCCTATCTGGAGCGGTACGCCGAACCGGACAAGGGCTGGGAGGACCGTGCAGAGACCCGCTGGCCCGCCCCGTACTGGTTCATCGACACGGGGATGGCCGCCCTCATGATGCTGCTCAGCGCGGTCGACGAGGGGCTCGACGCCTGCTTCTTCGGGATCATGCCGGAGCATCTGGAGCCCTTTCGCGCCGAGTTCGGGGTGCCCGGGGAGTACGCGCCGATCGGGGGCATCACGGTCGGCTACCGGTCGGACGACGTTCCCCCGCAGGGCGCCCGTGTCGCGGAACGCCGGCGCGGGGTGGACGAGGTCGTCCACCGGGGACACTGGGGCCTGCGCGGCTGACCCGAGCACTGTCCGCGCGAGCCGAGTGCGGCCGGCGCGTCTCTCTTTCCCCCGTGCGGGACTCGCGGCCCGTCCGTCCCGTTGACCTCTTCGTAGTACGCGCTTACTTTTTCGGGCGGCAACGTTCGCAAGCGCAGAGTGTGTTCGGCATACCGGACGGACGGTCACCGCATGAGCCGCATGAGCCGCACCATCCTCCTTCCGCGCGTCACCCCCGCTGAGCGGCAGCCGTCGAGACGGGTGTACGCCCTTCTCGTCGCGTTCTGCCTGGCCGTCGCCGGGGGACTCCTGGCCGCCGTGCCCGCCCGGGCGGTGGCCCAGACCATCACCAACGGCACCCGGTTCACCGCCACTTCGGGCGCCCCCGTGCACGCGCACGGCGGCGGGGTCGTCAAAGTGGGCAGCTACTACTACTGGTTCGGTGAGAACCGCAACGCCGACAACACCTTCCTGTACGTCGACGCCTACCGTTCCACCGACCTGAAGACCTGGGAGTTCCGCAACCACGTCCTGACCCGGTCCAGCGCCGCCGAGCTGGGCACGGCCTACATCGAGCGGCCCAAGGTCATGTACAACGCGTCCACCGGCAAGTTCGTCATGTGGATGCACAAGGAGAACGGCGTCGACTACAGCGAGGCGCGGGCCGCCGTCGCCGTCTCGGACACCGTGGACGGCGTCTACACCTACCAGGGCAGTTTCCAGCCGCTCGGCCAGTACATGTCCCGTGACATCACGACGTTCGTCGACACCGACGGAACCGGCTACATGGTCTCCGCCGCCCGCGAGAACTACGACCTCCAGATCTACCGGCTCACCGCCGACTACACCGGCATCGCGGCGCTGGTCGCCGACCCCTGGCACGGCGGACACCGCGAGGCGCCCGCCCTGTTCAAGCGCGGCGGCGTCTACTTCATGCTGACCTCGGCGGCCACCGGCTGGAGTCCCAACCAGCAGCAGTACGCCACCGCCACCTCGCTCGCCGGCCCCTGGACCGCGATGACGAACGTCGGTGACTCCACGGCGTACGGCTCGCAGACCGCGTACGTCCTTCCCGTGCAAGGGACTTCGGGCACCTCCTACCTCTACATGGGCGACCGCTGGGGCAATTCGTTCGGTGGCACGGTCGACGACTCCCGGTACGTCTGGCTGCCGCTCGCCTTCCCGACGAGCACCACCATGTCCCTGTCCTGGTCCCCGGAGATCGGCGTCGACACGGCCGCCGGGACGATCGGCGGGACGAGCGCCGCCTACGAAACCCTGACGGCCCGTCACTCGGGCAAGTGCGCGGACGTCCCCGACCAGTCGCTGTGGCAGGGAACCGCGCTCTCCCAGTACACCTGCAACGGCGGAACGAACCAGAAGTTCTGGTTCAAGCCCCTCGGCGGCTACTACGAACTGATGGGCCGGGGCAGCTCCCTGTGCCTGACCGAGAGCGCCACCGGCGTCACCCAGGAGGACTGCTCCGGCGCCGTCACCCAGCAGTGGTCGGTGACGGCCTCGGGCGGCTATGCGCTCCTCACGGCCCGCGCGTCCGGCGAGTGCCTGGACGTGTCCGGCGCCTCCACCGCCAACTCCACCCCGCTCATCACCTACACCTGCAACGGAGGCACCAACCAGCAGTGGACACGCCAGACCTGACATCGAATCAGTACACAGGTGAGGAATCGGCCTCCGGCCGTCCACGGACGCCCGGCGTGCCGAGACGCCCGTCCGCAGCACGGACAGGAAGCCGCCGGATGCCTGTCGAACCCGCCGAGGACCGCTCTCTCAGCCCGTACACCGGCCGCACCCGCGCCCATTGGGAGGCGGCCGCCGATTCCCTGCTCGCCGCCGTCGCCCCCTACGCCACCGACGACCAGGCCCTCTACCATTTTCCCGGGGACCGCACGAGCAGCGCCGGCCGGCTCTCCGACGGCCTGGAGGGCTACGCCCGGACGCTGCTGCTGGCCGGCTTCCGCCGGGACGAGAAGGTCCTGGAGCGGTACGCGCGGGGGCTGGCCGCCGGAACGGCCGGTGCCTGGCCCCGGGTCGAGGACCGCAGTCAGCCCCTCGTCGAGGCCGCGTCGATCGCGCTCGCGCTGCGGCTCACCCGGCCGCTGCTGTGGGACCGGCTGGACGACGGGGTGCGGCAGCGGGCCGCCGAGTGGCTCGGCGACGCGCTGACGGCCGAACCCTGGCCCTGCAATTGGGAGTTGTTCCCGGTGACGGTCGGCGGGTTCCTCCAGGAGGTCGGCTGGGAGCCCGAGGCGTCGCGTGCCGCGATCGACCGCGGCCTGGAGCGCATCGAGCAGTGGTACCTCGGCGACGGCTGGTACACCGACGGCCACGGGCGCAAGTTCGACTACTACAACGGCTGGGCGATGCACCTCTATCCGGTGCTGCACGCGTGGCTGGCGGACGACGCCCGGCTCCTCGACCTGTACGCCGGCCGGCTGGAGGCTCATCTCGGCGACTACGCCCGCCTGTTCGGCGGGGACGGCGCGCCGATGCTCCAGGGCCGATCGCTCACCTACCGCTTCGCGGCCACCGCCCCGCTGTGGCTCGGCGCGCTCACCGGCCGGACCCCCTTGTCCCCGGGGGAGACCCGCCGTCTCGCCTCGGGCGCCCTGCGTTACTTCCTCGACCGGGGCGCGGTGGACGGCAACGGGCTGCTCGGCCTCGGCTGGCACGGCCCCGACGAGGCGTTCCTGCAGCACTATTCCGGCCCCGCCTCGCCGTACTGGGCGAGCAAGGCCTTCGTCGCGCTCCTGCTGCCCGCGGAGCACGAGGTCTGGACGGCCGCGGAGGAACCCGGCCCGGCGGAACGCGCCGACGCCGTCACCCCGGTCGGTCCGCCCAACTGGCTCATCCAGTCGACCTGTTCGGACGGTCTGGTCCGCCTCCACAACCACGGCAGCGAGGACGTCCGCTACGACCCGTACTACACGCGGCTCGCCTACTCGACGGTGACGGCGCCCTCACCGTCGTACGACAACAGCGTGGTCGTCGGCGGTGACGCGAGCCGTACGGGGATCGTCCCGCTGGGTGTCGGGGAGGGCTGGGCGGCGTCCCGGCACACGGTCTCGGAGGGCGTCGAGGTGACCTCCCTGGTGGTGGCGCGGGGCGCCGTGGAGGTGCGGGCCCATCTGGTGTCGGGTGCGGATCCCGGGACACCGGTACGGGTCACGGGCTGGGCCGCGAGCGACGGGACGCGCTCCGAACTCCTGCCCGTGCACGGTCTGTCGGCAACGGGGGAGGGCGTCACGGGGGACGGCGCCTCCCTGTTCGCCGTCCTCGCCCGGCTCACCGCCGACCGGGACCCGCTCCCGCTGACGGACCTGGTGTCCGTACGGGTGGCGACGCCCGAGGGCGCGGCGGCGGGAGTCTACGACGTGACGGTGACCTGGACCGCGGGAGGGACGACGGGCTTCCGCTTCGACGGTCACGGCGGGATCGCCCCCTGGCCGGGGACGGCTTCACCGGCATTCCCTACAGTTCGGGGTGGGGCGGAAACGGATCCGCCGGGGCAGGGGGGTGTGTCATGAGTGGTTCGGGCGACGGCCGGGGCGGAGCGGGCGGCAGAGCGGGCAGCGGACCCGTCGACGCGGAGCGGATGATCGCGGAGGCGCGGAAGGCGTTCTTCGTGATGTTCGGATTCCTGGCGATCGTCTGGCTGGTGCAACTGGCCAACTTCGCCGACGGCTACGCCTTCTCGCGGGACTACGGAGTGGTGTCCGGTGATGTCACCACGCTGCCCGACGTCCTCAGCGCGCCCTTCCTGCACTGGAGCTGGGCCCACATCGAGAGCAACTCCGGGCCGCTGTTCGTCTTCGGCTTCCTCGCCGCCTACCGGGGCGTGACCCGGTTCCTCGCGCTGAGCCTGCTGGTGGCCATGACCAGCGGGCTCGTGGTGTGGTTCTTCGAACGGGGCGATGTGGAGACGGTGGGCGCGAGCGGCCTGATCTTCGGCTACTTCGGCTATGTCGTGGTCCGGGGCATCTTCGACCGGCACCTGATCGACACCCTGATCGGTGTCGTCATGGCGGCGTCCTTCGCCTACATGCTCACCGTCGCCGTGCCCGGGACGCCGGGGGTGAGCTGGCTCGGCCACCTCGGCGGCCTGATCGGCGGCCTGGCCGGCGCCTGGCTCTTCCGCGACCGTCACCCCCGCCCGCTCCCGCCCGCCCGTCCCACCGCCGGCCCGGGAGCCCCCGCCCTCCCCGCCCCGGCCACGGACACCACCAACCCCCGCGCGGACCTGCACAAGGAACTGGGCGACCTGGGGCTGCTCTGAGCGACACTGCCGAGCACCGGATCCCTCCCGCTACCCGCACTCCGCGGATCCGCCGCACTCCGCAGATCCGCCGGTTCCCTCGGACCCGCCGGCCCCGCGGGTACACCGTGACGGGCGCGGGTCAGCCCTGGTGACCGTCCCCGGCGCGCGGCCAGTTCTCCAGGGCCACGTGCAGCGCGTCCAGCGCGTGCCGCCAGGACGTCTCCACGGCGCGCGGGGCGCCGAACCCGCCGATGGCCTCCAGGGCGCAGTAGCCGTGGAAGGTGCTGCGCAGCAGGCGGACGGCGTCGGTCAGGTCGGGCTCGGACAGCCCGTAGGCGCGGAGCATGCCGTAGGTGACCTCGGCGGTGACCTCGGCCGTACGGCGGTACTCCGCCCGCTCCGCGACCAGGGCCGGGTCGGGCTGCGTGTGGGTGGCCCGGTAGCGGCCGGGCCGCTCCAGCGCGTACGCCCGGTAGGCGTCGGCGAAGGCGACGAGCGCGTCCTTTCCGGCCCGTCCGGCCACGGCGGTGGCGATCCTGTCGATCATCTCGCCGGACGCGAGCAGCGCGATGCGCTCGCGCAGCTCCCGGACGTTGCGCACGTGCGCGTACATGCTCGCGTCCTTCACCCCGAACCGCCGGGCCAGCGCGGCCACGGTGACGTTCTCGAAGCCGATCTCGTCCGCGAGATCGGCCGCCGCCAGCACGACCCGCTCGGTCGTGAGCCCGGCACGAGCCATGAGGACCACCTTTTCGCCAGGGTCCCCTTCCTGGGGAACCCAGGCGGAAGCCTAGTCCCCCTGGCCGCCGACTCCGCCGAATCCATGACGCAACGGACACCCCGAACGGCAACAGGCTTATGAACAAGGCCAGTTGACCGATTCAGGTCGCCCCGCGAACACGAGGGGGCCGCCCGCCGTTCACGCTCCGCCCCGAATCTCCTCATGACGCGCCCGCAGGGGCGGGGCTGGACTCAGGAGGCGGTCATGGGGCACACGCACGGACACGAGCACGGGCATCACCATCACCACCGGCACGGCCACGAGGGCACGGACACCACGCTGCCCGCCGCCTTCGACACCTCGGTGCCCGACGAGGCCCTCACCCCCGAGCAGCAGTCGCGCCGCTCGCTGCTGCGCCGTGCGGGACTGCTCGGCGCGGGCCTCGCCGCCGCCGGCGTGCTCGCGGAGGGGGCCGCCGCCCCCGCGTACGCCTCCACGGGCGGCCGGAGAAAGAACGGCTTCCTGTGGCTCGCCGGAGACCACCACATCCACACCCAGTACAGCAGCGACGGCAAGTACCGCGTCCGCGACCAGGTCCGCCAGGGTGCCGCGCACGGCCTGGACTGGATGGTCATCACCGACCACGGCAGCGAGACCCACGCCAAGATCGGTGTGGACAAGGTCAACCCGGACATCCAGGAGGCCCGGGACATCCACGAGGACACCCTCGTCTTCCAGGGCCTCGAATGGAACATCCCGGCCGCCGAGCACGGCACCGTCTTCGTCCACCCGGGCCGCAACGAGGTCGCCGTCCTCAAGCAGTTCGAGACGGACTACGACGGCAGCGTCAAGGGTGCCGGCGACTCGACGCCCGCCAACGAGGCGCTCGCCGTCGCGGGCCTCAACTTCCTCGCCGAGCAGGTCCAGCGGCGCCGCGTCAAGGACATCCTGATGCTGGCCAACCACCCCGCCCGCAAGGGCCTCGACTCCCCGCACGAGATCCGCGCCTGGCGCGACGCGACCCCCGCGTCCCACCAGATCGCCGTCGGCTTCGAGGGCGCCCCCGGCCACCAGGCGGGCGGCATCGAGAAGACGTACGGCATGGGCGTCGCGCGCGGTCTGTACGACAACAGCCCGAGCGCCAACTCCTTCGCCGGCTACCCGCTGGAGAGCTACCGCACCTGGGGCGGCTTCGACTGGATGACCGCCACCGTCGGCGGCCTGTGGGACAGCCTCCTCGCCGAGGGCAAGCCCTGGTGGATCACCGCCAACTCCGACTCCCACCAGGTCTACACGGACACCGCGGTGCGCGGCGGACCGGACAGCGACTTCACCCTCAACGGCCGGCACACCGACCCGGTCTACGGCGGAAAGATCGACACCACCCAGGGCGACTACTGGCCCGGCCAGTACAGCCGTACGCACGTCGGCTCCGACGGATTCTCCTACGCGGCCGTGATGGACGGCATCCGCGCCGGCCGCGTGTGGGTCGACCACGGGCAGCTCGTCAGCGGTCTCGACGCGCGGGTCTCGGGCGGCGGACGCTGGGCCACCCTCGGCGGCGCGCTGCACGTACGCAAGGGCACCAGGGTCACGCTGACCGTGGACCTCGGACTGGCCGGCGGCCCCAACTGGGCGGGCTTCGTACCGAAGTTGGCGCGCGTCGACGTCATCCAGGGCGATGTGACGGGCGCGGCCTCCGACCGGGACACGTTCACCGCCCCCACCGCACGGGTCGCCAGGTCCTACGAGGTGAACAAGTCGTCCGGCACGGTCCGCCTCACCTACGACCTCGGTGCCGTCGACCGCCCGGTGTACGTCCGGCTGCGCGGCACCGACGGCAACCGCTCCGCCGTCGGCCTCAGGGGCGCGTCGGTCGACCCGGCGGGTCCGGCCGTGGACGTCCTCGGCGACGCCGACCCGTGGAAGGACCTGTGGTTCTACTCCAACCCGGTGTGGGTCCTCCCGTCGTGAGCGAGCTCTACGTCGTCGGCGTCGACACCGGTCACACGGGTGCCCTGCGGGAGGCCGACCATCTGCTGCGCTCGCTCGCCGCGGAACTCGGCCTGCCCGCGGACGCGCTGGGCTGCACGCACCACGTCCGGGACGGGCGGCGGCCGCACACGGCGCTGTCCTTCGCCCTGCCGTCGGAGCGGGCGGCCCGTGCGGCCTGGCAGCGGCTCACGGAGCACGCCTCCGGCACGTCCGGCACCGGCACCGGCATCGACCCCGGTGCCGGTGCCGGTGCCGGTGCCGGTGAGGACGGGGCGGAGGGCGAGGGCGACGGAGCGGGCGCCGGGCCCGGTGTCCTCCTGGGCGTCGCCCTCGGCGACGACCGGCACGGGCCCGGCGAACTCGCGGCCGGAGCCGCCCGCGCCGCCGCCGAACACGGGGCGCGCGCGGGTGGCCGTGCCGTCCTGTACCCGGGGGCCGCCGCCGTCACCGGTGTCCTCACCGTCGCCCGGCTGCTGCAGGTCTCGGCGGTGGACCGGGTCGCCGTTCTCGGCTCGCCCGAGGCGGCGCCCCCGGAGGCGGAACTGGTCACCCGCGGCCATGTGCGCCCGGAGTGGCGCGAGGGCCGTCTCGTCCTCACGGCGATGCCGGCCGCCGGCGGCACCCTGGTGCCCTTCGAGGTGCCGGACCCGACGCCCTGCTGCGCCGATCACTGACGGTGCGGCCGGACGGCTGGGGAGAGCCGTCCGGCCGCACCCGGGACGCGGGCCTCAGTCCGGGATCTCGGAGAACACGAACGAGAACTCGGCCGTAGCGGCCCGCAGTTGATACCGGGGCAGGGCACCGGGACCGCACGACTGCGAACCGATGCCCTGCTGGCCGTGATCGAGGTTGACCCAGACCGTGTCACCGGGGCGCAGATCCGCCCGGTGCTCCGCCGCGTCCAGCTGCTCGGTCGTCCAGCGGCGCGCGGTGAACCAGAAGGCGGGGTCGCCCTCGATCCGCAGTCCGCCGATCTCGGCCCGGCGGACGCCGGGCCGGGCGCCGTTCTCCTGCGGGCGCACGTACGGCGTCTGCATCGCGTCGACCGTCGACTCCCAACGCCCGTTCACACAGGCCGACCTGGTGTCCGGATATCCCTCTCCGGGGCCACCGCCGAGCCAGCTCACCCGGTCCGCGGAGCCCGCGAGGCCGAGCCGGACGCCGAGCCGGGGCAACGGCAGCGTCCACCGGCCCTCCGGCACCACGGACACGGTCAGCCGCAGCCGGGTGCCGTCGGAGGACCAGCGGTACACCGTGCCGAGGCCCAGGTCCCGGGCCGCGGGCGCCACCCGGGTGCGTACGGTCAGGAAGCCGTCGCCCGTCTCCACCGCGTCCAGGCGGTGCTGCATCCGGTGCAGGCCCAGCGCCCGCCAGAGCGGACCGTGCCGGGCGTCCGGCTGCCAGTGCGCGCCGTTGTCGTTGTCGGTCGGGGCGCGCCACACGTCCAGGCGCGGACCGGTGACCTCGACCCCGCCGACGGCCAGCAGCGCACCGGTACGGGCGTCGAAGGTGCCCGGACCGAGGGTGACGACCCGCTCGCCGAGGACCGGAGCCGCGGACGGTGCGAAGGGGGGCGGCACGGGCTCCCCCACGAGGAGCTGGGTCCAGGCGACGACGTGGCCGCGCGGTCCCCAGGCCGTCTCCTCGGCCAGCACCGCCCGGACCGTCCACTGTGCCCCGGCATCCTGCGGATCCACGGGCGGTGCGGGCAGTTCGACCTCGGCCGACGCGCCCGGCGCCAGCGCGGGCACCGCGAGCGGTCCCGACTCGACGCTCTCGCCGTCCACTTGGTACGACCACGCGAAGGCCAGGTGGGAAAGGTCCGCGAAGTCGTACCCGTTGGTGACGCGCACGGTGCCGTCCGGGCCCGAGCCGTCGATGCGGACGGGCTCGATCACCTTCTTGTACTCGACGAGCCCGGGGGACGGGGTCCGGTCCGGGAAGAGAAGCCCGTCGCAGACGAAGTTCCCGTCGTGCAGCTCCTCCCCGAAGTCCCCTCCGTACGCGAACCCGTGGCGCTCGTCCTCGATGCCGTGGTCGATCCACTCCCAGACGAAGCCGCCCTGGAGACGGTCGTAGGAGGTGAACAGCCGCTGGTAGTCGGCGATGCCGCCGGGGCCGTTGCCCATGGCGTGCCCGTACTCGCACAGGATGAAGGGCAGTCGACGCCGTTTCGGTCCTCCGCCGTCCTGGCGCCGGCCGATCCGTTCGACCTCGGCGTGATCGGCGTACATGCGGGAATAGACGTCCGTGTCACGGCAGTCGTGGTCGCCCTCGTAGTGGAGCAGCCGTGAGCCGTCGCGGGCACGGATCCACTCGGCCATCGCGGTGAGGCCGCGCCCGGTGCCGGCCTCGTTGCCGAGGGACCACAGGACGACCGAGGGATGGTTCTTGTCGCGTTCGACCATGCGCGCGGCCCGGTCGAGCAGGGCGGGCGTCCAGCGGTCGTCGTCGACGGGGTTGTCGCGCCAGGCCTGTTCGGTGAAGCCGTGGGTCTCCAGATCGCACTCGTCGACGACCCACAGGCCGTAGGTGTCGCACAGGTCGAGGAAGGCCGGGTGCGGCGGGTAGTGCGAGGTGCGCACGGCGTTGATGTTGTGCCGCTTCATCAGCAGCACGTCCGCGAGCATGGTCTCAGGGTCGAGGGCGCGGCCCTTCTGCGGATGCCATTCGTGCCGGTTGACGCCCTTGAAGAGGACGGGCCTGCCGTTCACCTCGATCAGACCGTCGTGGAGTTCGACCGTGCGGAAGCCGATGCGCAGGGGGACGCGCTCGCCCTCGGTGACCAGTTCGCCGTCGTAGAGCCGGGGTGTCTCGGCCGTCCAGGGCAGCACCGGGACGGTGACCGGCGTCCCGGTCCCGACCTCGATGTCCAGCGCGGGCACGAGGACCCGCCCGTCGACGTCGGAGTCGACGCGCAGGGTCCCCAGGCCCTGCCGGTGGTCGTACGCGGCGTGCACGAAGAAGTCGAGCGCGCCGCCCGGCGGCCGGTGCAGCAGGGTGACGTCGCGGAAGATGCCCGGCAGCCACCACTGGTCCTGGTCCTCCAGGTAGGAGCCCGCCGACCACTGGTGCACCCGGACCGCGAGCACGTTGCCGCCGGGCCTGAGCAGATGGCCCACGGCGAACTCGTGCGGCAGCCGGGAGCCCTTGAAATCACCGAGGTCCGTGCCGTTGAGCCAGACCCGGGCACAGGACTCGACCCCGTCGAAGCGCAGGACCGTACCGCCGTCCGCGGGCCAGTCGGGCGGCAGGTCGAAGCGGCGCAGATGGTCGCCGGTCGGGTTCTCGGTCGGCACGCGCGGGGGGTCGACCGGGAACGGGTAGAGGTGGTTCGTGTAGGCCGGCGATCCATGACCCTGCAGCACCCAGTGGCCGGGGACCTGGACCTCGGCCCAGCCGCCGGGCTCGTATCCCTCGGCCGCGAAGGAGTCGTCCTCGGCGTCGGCGGTGGGCGAGAGCCGGAAGTCCCAGCGGCCGTTCAGGGACAGGGACCGGGCGTCCGAGGACGCGTACCAGGCACGGGGCGGGAGGGCGCCGCTGCCGGGGGAGACGTCCTCGACATGGCCGGTGGCGGACGGGGGAGAGGCCGGTGGTCCGGGAGAGGTGCGGAAAGACATGCGTCTCCTCGTTCAGCCCTTGATGCCGGTCTGCGCGATTCCCTGGACCAGCCAGCGCTGGAGGAAGAGGAACACGAACACCAGGGGCAGGATGGAAATGGCCGTGGCCATGAAGATCAGATGGAAGTTGACGGTCTGGTTCGTCATGTACGAGGACAGCGCCACCTGGACGGTCCAGGCGTCGGGGTCCTGGCCGATGACCAGCGGCCACAGGAAGGCGTTCCAGCCGCTGATGAAGGTGATGGTCGCGATCGCGGCGAAGAAGTTGAGCGAGTTGGGCACGACGATGCGCCAGTACGCGCCCCAGTGGCCGAGCCCGTCCATGCGCGCCGCCTCCTCCAGTTCCTTCGGGAACCCCAAGAAGTACTGCCGGAAGAGGAAGCACGTGAAACCGCTGAAAAGCCCCGGAATGATGAGACCGCGAAGACTGTCCACCCAGCCGAGCGAGGACACGAGCACGAAGCTCGGCACGAAGGTCACGGCGGCGGGAACCATCAGGGTGACCAGCACCGCGTAGAAGACCTTGTCGGCGTGCCGGTACGGGATGCGCGCGAGGCCGTAGCCGGCGAGCGAGCAGACCAGCAGGGTGCCGAGGGTGTGCAGCACTCCGACGACGGCGGAGTTCCACAGGGAGCGGGCGAAGGGGACGGTGGGGTCGTCGAACAGCTCCGCGATGTTGCCCCACTTGAGATCGGTGGGGAAGAACCGCCAGTTCTCGCCGGTGATCTCGGCGTCGGTCGACAGGGCGTTGCGCACGAGCAGATAGAAGGGGACGAGGAACAGCAGACCGGCGACCCCGGTGGCGACGTACAGGCCGGTACTGCCGAGGACACCACCGCGCTTGTTCCGCCGGCGCCTCCCCGGCGCGGCGGCGTGAGCCCCCCGGCCCCGTGTGACGGCGGTCATCCGGCCTCCTCCCCGCGTCCGAATCCCATGAACCTGCCCTGGAGCAGGGTCACCAGGCAGATGAGCAGCGTGAGGATGACCGCGCCCGCGCTGCCCGCGCCGTAGTCCTGCGCCTGGCCGAGTGCCGTGTAGTACAGCTCGACGAGCGGCGGGCGGCCCCAGGTGGTCTTCGAGAGCAGGTTGAAGAACTCGTCGAAGGCCTGGTACGCCGCCACGAGGAGCAGCAGGACCACGGCCGTCGAGGTGGCGCGCAGCTGCGGCAGGGTGATGTGGCGGAACGACTGCCAGCCGGGCCCGGCACCGTCGATCGCCGCGGCCTCGTAGAGCTCGGGCGGGATGTTCTGCAGGGCGGCCAGGAAGAGGATCATGTAGAAGCCGGCCTGGAGCCAGAGCCGCGCGGTCACGATGACCAGCCAGTACCAGGGCGGATCCGGGTCGGCCAGCCAGGCGATGTTCTCGACGCCGAACCAGCCGAGGACGGTGTTCATCAGACCGAAGCGGACCCCGCTGAAGAGGGACATCTTCCAGATCAGCGAGGCGGCGACGTAACTGCACGCGGTCGGCAGGAAGAACACCGACCGGAAGAACGCCCGCATGAGGCGCAGCCGGTTCACCAGCAGTGCGAGGCCCAGGGAGAGCGCCCAGGTCAGCGGGACGATGAAGGCGGCGAAGACGGTGAACGTGACCAGCGAACCGGTGAAGTCGCCGTTCTCCAGCATCTGCCGGTAGTTGTCGAAGCCGACGAACTTGTCCGGGGTGACGGTGAAGCGTGCCTCGAAGAAGCTCAGCCACAGGCTCCAGCCGATCGGCACGTACACGAAGACGAGCAGGCCGATGAGGAAGGGGCCGGTGAACAGCCAGAAGGCGAGGGTGGTTCCGCCCCGCCGGAACCGCCGCGGCCGGGGTGCGGCGGCCTCGGCCGGGGCGGAACGCGGGACATCGTGCGTGGTGGTCGACATGCCGGGGCCCGTCCGCCGGCCTATCCGAACAGCTTCTTGAGTTCGCGGTTCACGGTCACGTCCGCCTTGTCGAGCGCGGCCTCCGGGTCCCCGTTCTTGCGGACGCAGTTGGCGAAGACGTCCTCAAGGGCGGTGATCATGGACTGGGTCCAGCCGATGTTGTCGAAGTGCCCGTACTCGCCGAAGAGTTTGACGCCCTCGGCGGGAAGCCCCGACTTGAGCTTGGTGGCGGACGCGGCGAGCGAGGAGCGCGGCGGGATGTGGAAGCCGTACGACAGCGACCAGTCCTCCTGGTACTTCTTCTGGTCGATCCACAGCCACTTCACGTACTCCTTGGCCAGGTCGACGTGTCTGCCCTTGGCGTTGACGAACATCGACCAGCCGCCGTTGTAGACGGACGGCTTGCCCGAGTCGGTGACCTTCGGGAACGGGAAGACCCCGATGTCGTCGCCGAGCACCTTCTGCATCTGCGGCATCGCCCACATCCCGCAGAACTGGATCGCGCACAGGCCCTGGTTGATCGCCGACGGGTCCCAGTAGTCGGCCGGGGCGTCGAGGAGCAGATGGCCGCTGGTGAACAGGCCCCGCATCGTCTTCAGCCCCTCCTTGACCCCCTCCGTGTGGTAGGCGATCCGGTTCTTCTCGTCGAGCGTGTCGGCGCCCGCGGACCAGATCATCGGGTTGATGACCGCGTGCAGGTCGTTGCCGATGAACAGGCCCTTGACCTTGCCGGTCGTCAACTTCGCCGCCGCCTCGACGAGTTCGTCGAGCGTGGTCGGCACCTTGACGCCGGCCTTCTCCAGCAGGGAGGGCCGGTAGAAGAAGAACTGCGGGTCGTCGATCATGCGGACGCCGTAGACCTTCCCGTCGACCGTGTGCGAGGCGATGTCGGCCGGGTTGAAGTCGTCCTTGACCGGATCGACGATGTCGCTCAGGTCCGCCACCTGGCCGCTCTTGACGAGCTGGATCTGCGGGTGGAACTCGAAGACGTCGGGCGCGTTCTCGGTGAGCAGGGAGGCGAACAGCTTGCTCTCGAAGTCGCTGCCGGTGATCCACTGCGTGGTCACCCCCGCCTTGTCGTAGGCCTTCGCGTACCGCTTGATGGCCTGCTCGGTGCCCGCCTCCCCGTAGGCATGGAAGTACTGGACCAGCTCCTTGCCCGAACTTCCGCCCCCGGAGCGCCCGTTGTTGCTGCCGCAGGCGGCCAGTGGCCCGAGGGCGGCGAGGCCGGCGGCGGCCCGCAGTACGGATCGACGGTCCCAGTTGCTGCTCAATGCCGACATGGTGACGTCCTTGTCTTGTAGGCGGTTTGAGTGCGCTCTGCGTGCTGGTTGCGTGCGGCCTCGGCTCGAACGCGCCGTGCGGTGCCGGACGTTAACCTTCCGCCAATCCTTCGGCAAGGGGTTGGACGAAGTCCGTGCGAAGCGTTGCCGGGGGTTCGGGATACCGGACGCCATGGGCCGGGATCCGCCGGAGCGGCCGGGCGTGGCTCGTCAACTCACGTGAAAACGACGGCACTTGAGCTGAGCGGTGCCGTGGGGTCCGGCTGCTCCGTCACGCCGGAGGCGCTGTGCGGCTCCGGGCGGGGGCGGTTCGCCCGGCCGGCCGGCGGCCGACCGACTTGAGTGCCCCTTCGAGGGCGAACGTGGCGGCACCCAGGCAGACCGGGTCGGTCGGAATGGGGGAGAGGACGATCTCGGTGGCCGCGAGCGGACGCCGCAGCGCGTGCCGGGCGACGGCCTCGCGCACCTCGCGCAGCAGCGGTTCCCCGAGCGTGGCCGCGACCCAGCTGCTCAGCACGACCACTTCGGGGTTGAGCAGGTTGACCAGGTCGGAGATCCCGGCGCCGAGGTAACGGGCGGTGTCGCGTACGACCTTGACGGCCACCGGGTCCTGTGCGGCGACGCCCGCGGCGAGGGCGTCGATGGTGGCGGTCTGGTCCTCCGGGTGCAACAGGGTGCTGCCGGGGCTCAGTTCGCGCAGGTTCAGCATGATTCCGGGAGCCCCGACATACGTCTCCACGCAGCCGTGGTTGCCGCAGTGGCACAGCCGGCCGTCCAGCACGAGGGTGGTGTGGCCCCACTCGCCCGCGCTGTTGCTGACGCCTCGGTGCAGCCCGCCGCCGAGCGCGAGACCCGCGCCGACACCCGTGCCCAGATTGACCACGACGGCGTCACCGCGTCCGCGGGCCGCGCCGAACCACAACTCGGCGACGGCGCAGGCGCGCAGCGGGTTGTCCAGGTGGAGCGGATAGGGGATGTGCTCCGCGAGCAGATCGAGCAACGGCACGTCGTGCCAGTCCCAGTTGGGCGCGTACTCCGCGATCCCGGTGTCGCGGTCGACCTGCCCGGGGACGCTGACGCCCACGCCCAGGACCCGCGCGCCCTCCACCCCGGCCTGCGCGACCACCGAGCCGACGGCGGCCGCGACATGGCCGACCACCTGCTCCGGGCGGCTCTCGCCGGGGCGCATGTCCTCGTCGGCGCGGGCGAGCACGTTCAGGGCCAGGTCGAACAGCTCGACACGGACGTACGTCTCCGCGATGTCGACACCGATCAGGGCGCCCCCGGCCGCGTTGACCGCCACCAGCCCCCGTGGACGGCCGCCCGCGGAGTCCTCGAAGCCGACCTCGGTCAGCATCCTCAGGTCGAGCAGTTCACCGACGAGCGTGGCGACCGTGGCCAGGCTGAGCCCGGTCGCCGCCGCCAGCTCCTGCCGCGAGGTGGGGGACGCGGCGATGATCTGCCGCAGCACCTCGTACCGGTTCGCGGTGCGGATGTCGCGTGACGTACCGCGCTTCATGGGACTCCCCCTCGCTCCCGCGCACCGGCTGCCGGGCGCGTCGGCCGCCCGGTTCCCCGGGGCCGTGACGAGGCCCGCCGGTTCCCGCGCTGCGCAAGGCTATGGCCCGCCGGGGACATTCGACAAGGGGTTAGGAAATGGGGTGGAGGAAGGGGGAGGACGGTCAGTCGAGCGGGTGGAGGAAGTCCCGCACGAACGCGTTGGCGAAGGTGCCGGCCGGGTCGAGCTCGCCGGCCAGGGCCCTGAACTCCGCCAGCCGCGGCGACCGTTCGCGCAGCACCTGCGGCGGCACGGTGAACACCTTGCCCCAGTGCGGCCGCGGCCCGAACGGATCCAGCGCCCGCTCGACCCGGCGTACCACCGGCAGGACGGCCTCCGTGTCCTCGATCCAGGTGAAGTGCACGGCCACGGTGTCCCGGCCGTACGCCGGACTCAGCCACTGGTCGTCGGCGGCCACGGTCCGCACCTCGCAGATCTGCAGCACCGGCGCGATCGTCGCGCGGATCGCGTCCAGGGCGTGCAGCGCCGCCATCGCGTCCGAGCGCGCCAGCAGGTACTCCGACTGCAGCTCGGCCCCGCTGCTCGGGGTGAACTCGGCCCGGAAATGCGGCAGGCGTTCGTGCCAGGGACCGGGGACCCCCAACTGCTCCGTGCAGTTGCGGGCAGGCATGCCCGGCACCGGGTGCATGGCCTCGGTCGCGGGCGTGGCCCACGGGAAGTCGGGCGACGGCCGGTCCGTACGCCGCTTGAGCCACACCTGCCGGAAGCCCGGACGCCTCCAGTCGGTGAACAGGCTCACGCTGTACGCAGACGCCGCGACCGTCTCGAAGTCGATTCCCTCCAGGGGGAGTTCGGTGAACACATGCTGGCTCACCTCGAAGTCCGGCTCCAGGTCGAGGGTGAGCGCGGTGACCACACCGAGCGCGCCCAGCGAGGTCACGGCGCCGCCGAACCGCTCCTCGCCCCGGCCGATGACCAGGCCGGAGCCGTCCGCGGTGATCAGCTCGACCTCGCGCACGGCGGCGGCCAACGACCCGTTCGTGATCCCGGAGCCGTGGGTGCCGGTGGCGACCGATCCCGCGACCGAGATGTGCGGGAGGGAGGCCATGTTGTGCAGCGCGAGTCCGTGCTCGTGCACCCGGCGGGCGAGTTCGGCGTACCGGACACCGCCCGAGACCCGTACCGTACGGGCCGTCGTGTCGACGTCCACCGAGCCGGGCAGCGCGGTCAGGGACAGCAGGACGCCGTCGGCACCCGGTTCGGCGATCTCGTTGAACGAGTGCCCGCTGCCCAGCACCCGGACACGGGAGCTGTCCGCGACCAGGGCGCGCAGCGCGTCGAGCGAGGAGGGCCGCTCCAGTTCCTTCGCCGTGTACGTGATGTTGCCGGCCCAGTTGGTCAGGGTTCCAGTCATCCCCGTCGTCCCTTTCCGGGAGTCGCTGTACGTGGTCCCGTGCGACGGCCACCCGGCGAACGTACCCCGCCGGTCCGCCCAGGTGGCAGACCTGTCCGTTGACCTTCTCACGTGGCGCGACCTAGCGTGGAGAGCGGTTGCTGTCCTCGGCGTCACCGAACCGGAAGGCCGTCTCCTTGCCCGAACGTCCTGTGGTGGAACCGTCCGAGATCCCTGTGGCGAAACCGTCCGAACGGCCGGTGGCGAAACCGTCCGGACGCCCTGTGGCGATGTTCGCCATGACCGCCGGGAACGTGCCCCGGATCTTCCCCCCGGACACACTCGCCCGGCTGCGCGAACTGGTGGACATCGATCTCTCCACGGTGGCGGGCGACTTCACGGAGCCGCGGGCACGGGCCCGGCTCGCCGACACCGAGATCCTGATCACCGGCTGGGGCTGCCCCGTGCTCGACGCCGGCACGCTCGACGCGGCCCCGAGACTGCGGGCCGTCCTGCACGCCGCCGGTTCGGTGAAGAGCTTCGTGACACCGGCGGTGTGGGAGCGCGGCATCGTCGTCTCCTCGGCCGCCGCCGCGAACGCGCTGCCCGTCGCCGAGTACACGCTCGCCATGATCCTGCTCGCGGGCAAGGACGTCTTCGCCCACCGGGAACGCCTGCGCGCCGAACGGGCCTTCCCCTACGGCGAGATCCTCCCCGGTATCGGCAACTTCGGCCGCCGGGTCGGCATCGTGGGCGCCTCCCGCATCGGCCGGCGCCTCATCGAACTGCTCCGGCCCTTCGACCTGGCCGTGAGCCTCGCCGACCCCTACGTCGACGAGGCCGGGGCGGCCGCCCTCGGTGTCCCGCTGCTGCCGCTCGACGAACTGCTCGCCGGCAGCGACGTCGTCACCGTCCACGCGCCGCAGACCCCGGAGACATGGCATCTGATCGGCCGCCGCGAACTCGCCCTGATGCCCGCCGGATCGGTGCTGGTCAACACCGCGCGCGGCTCCCTGGTCGATCACGACGCCCTCGTCGAGGCGCTGCGCGCCGGGCACGTCAGCGCGATCCTCGACGTCACCGACCCCGAACCGCTGCCCGCCGACTCCCCGCTGTACGACCTCCCGAACGCCTTTCTCACGCCTCACCTGGCCGGCTCGCAGGGCAACGAGGTCGCCCGCCTCGGTCTGACCGTGCTGGACGAGGCCGGACGCCTGCTGTCCGGGAAGGCGCCGGAATTCCGGATCGGCCCGGAGGACCTGGAACGGACCGCCTGACAGCCGTCGCCACGGCCCGCCCGCGACGGCAGTCGCCACGGCGCTCCCGCGACGGCCGTTGCCCATGTTCCGCCCGCGACGGCTGTCATCCACGTTCCGCCCGCGACGGCCGTCGCCCGCGGCCTGCCCCGGGCCGCCGGTCCCGTGCGGCCCGCCTCCGGGCCACCCACCCGCCTCACCCGGCGAGGTGAACCCCGTCGGCCCGGCCGTCAGTGGGCGGGCCTCGCCGTCAGTGGGCGGGCCCCGCCAGGAACGCCTCCGTCGCCGCCGTGAACCGTGCCGGATCGTCGAGCCACGGAAAGTGCCCCGCCCCGGGCTGCACGACCAGCTCGGCGCGCGGGAACAGGGCCGCGACCTCGGCCATCGCCGCGGGCGGGGAGTTCAGGTCGACCTCCCCGGCGAGTACCAGCACCGGGCACGCCAGCCGCGCGAGTGCCGCCCGGGTGGCGTCCGGGGTGAACGCGTCCTCGGCGAAGCGGGCCGCGGCCTCGTGGTTCTTGTGCTCGTCCTCCGCGTCCCGGTGGGCCCGCGCGGCCTCGTCCCAACGGCCGTACCAGAAGGGGGCGACGGCCCGGAACGCGGCGGCGTCCCCGTTCCCGGCGACGATCGCCTCCAGCGCCGCGAACGCCTCGGGGAACCAGGGCTCGTCCCGGCGCAGCAGTGCCGTCGCCCGTCTGACCTCGCCGCTGATGTCGACCCCGACGGCGTGGACGCTCGGGGTGATCAGCGCGAGGCGCGCGACGCGCTCCGGGTGGCGCTGCGCGTAGAGCAGAGCCAGATTCGTTCCGCCGGAGTGCGCGAGCAGGTCCATCCGGTCGAGACCGAGGTGCTCGCGCAGCGCCTCGACGTCGTCGACGAGCCGGTCGCAGCGGTACGAGCCGGGGTCGGCCGGGATCGCGGACCCGCCGGTCCCGCGTGGATCCGCCATGATCAGCAGCCGGTGCGCGGAGAGTCCGCCCAGGTCACCGAGGTAGGCGCAGTCCTGCATGGGTCCGCCGGGCAGACACACCACGGGCGGGCCGTCCCCTGAGGTGCCGAAGGCCAGCTCGGTCCCGTCGTACGCGCTGAAGGCAGGCATGGCGACGACTCTCGCAGCGGCGCCCGGACGGAGCAAACGAGATCCCGTGCGGCGGCGGGCCCCACGACGCGGGGGCCCCGGCACGACCGATGTACGGGCGGGGGCATACCGTGAGGAGTCGAACACGACAGACGAAGCAGGTCGGGAGCGAGGAGAACGGGATGGGCAGCCGCACCGCGCTGGTCGAGGATCTGATGGAGCGGTTCCCGCACGTGCCGCGGGAAGCCGTCATCAAGGAGGACCTGCTCCGCGGGGGCGTGGCCTTCGACGCGTCCGCCCTCAGCGACAACGAGAGCGGCGAGGTCAAGCCGAAGTCGTACTTCATCTTCTCCTTCGACCACGGCACCCTGCCCGAACTGGGCGAGGCCGCGCTCCGGCGTCCGCCCGAGGAGATCATCCTCACCGGCGGCCCGTACGGCCTGCGGCGCACCGTCGTGTCCGTGCGGGTCAATCCCGCCTCGCCGTACCGCGTCGCCGCCGACGACGAGGGCGTCCTCGGGCTCTACCTCGACGGGAAGCGGATCTCCGACGTCGGGGTGCCGCCGATGCCCGAGTACTACCGGCACACCCTCTCCAACGGGAAGTCCGTGATGGAGGTGGCCCCGACGATCCAGTGGGGCTATCTCATCTACCTCACCGTCTTCCGGGTCTGCCAGTACTTCGGCGCCAAGGAGGAGTGCCAGTACTGCGACATCAACCACAACTGGCGCCAGCACAAGGCGGCGGGCCGCCCCTACACCGGGGTCAAGGACGTCGAGGAGGTCCTCGAGGCCCTGGAGATCATCGACCGGTACGACACCGCGAAGGCGTCGACGGCGTACACCCTCACGGGTGGCGCGATCACCAAGACGGTCGCCGGACGGGACGAGGCCGACTTCTACGGCCACTACGCCAAGGCCATCGAGGAGAGGTTCCCCGGGCGCTGGATCGGCAAGGTGGTGGCCCAGGCGCTGCCGCGCGACGACGTGCAGCGGTTCAAGGACTACGGCGTGCAGATCTACCACCCGAACTACGAGGTGTGGGACCGTCGGCTGTTCGAGCTGTACTGCCCCGGCAAGGAGCGTTACGTCGGCCGCGACGAGTGGCACAGGCGCATCCTCGACTCCGCCGAGATCTTCGGCGCCCGCAATGTGATCCCGAACTTCGTCGCGGGCGTGGAGATGGCCGAGCCCTTCGGGTTCACCAGCGTCGACGAGGCGATCGCGTCGACGACCGAGGGCCTGCGGTTCTTCATGTCGCACGGCATCACGCCCCGCTTCACCACCTGGTGCCCCGAGCCGACCACCCCGCTGGGCAAGGCCAACCCGCACGGCGCGCCGCTGGAGTACCACATCCGGCTGCTGGAGGCCTACCGCGCCACGATGGACGACTTCGGGCTCCAGTCGCCCCCCGGATACGGTGAGCCCGGTCCCGGCCGGGCGGTCTTCTCCGTCAGCTCCTTCATGGACAGCCTGCCCGCGCAGGAGGCGGTCTCCCAGGTCTGACCCGGCGCCCCGAAGCGCCCCCGTGCGGACCTGATGCCCGGGGTCCGTACACAGAGGGTCCGTACGTCACACGGCCCGGACGCCGCTTCGGCGTCCGGGCCGTGTGTGTCGTGCCGCTTCGTGCCACGTCGTGCCGTGTCGTACTGCTTCGTGTCGCGCCGAGGAGTGGCAGTCCTGTGAAGGTTGGAGTGATCGGTTTCCCTCGCGGCCTCCTCCCGTACGACACTCTGGCCACCGGAGTCCCGGCTCGGGCCGCCGGAGCGTGAACTCGGGCTGCCGACGTACGGATTCGGGTCGCCGGAGCGTGGACCCGGGCCGCCGGAGTACGAACCCGGGCCTCCGGCGTTCGACGGCCCGTCCTGTGATCACGCGACCGCATCATGTGACTACGTCGCTTGTCAGTTGTGTCGGAAGCGTGAAAGGCTCTGGCCCGTTGTCGAGAAGGCCGCCAACTCATGCTGAAAACAGGCGAGTTGGGCGTTGTCTGACGTTGCACACGGAAGCAGTGGATGCAGGAGCCCCCCATGCCAGACCTGCCGACCCCCCAGGACGCCGCCGAGGCCGCACTGTTCTCGGAATGCTGGGACGCCGTCCTGTCGTACGCCGACCTGTGCACGTCCGGCTCCGCCGCGGCCACGCAGCTGGCCACCGAGGCGTTCACCCACGGCATCCACGAGGCGCGCTCGGTCACGGCCCGCACGAAGACCACCGGGCGCAGGAACCCCCAGCTGCCCCGGATACCCCTGCTGCTGAACTCCGTTCGGACCACCGCCGCCGCCTGGGAGGCACACGGCCAGGGGCACCGGCTGGACCCGGACCTCAGGCTGTGGCTCAACTCCGAGAAGGCCGCCCGCTACACCGGGCCCCCGCTCCACCGCCCGGTCGCATTGCGCGGTCTGAAGGACCTTCAGGAACCCGACGCCGCCCTGCTGTGGCTGGTCGAGGTGGAGGCGCTGCCGCTGCCCGCGGTGGCCCGGCGGCTCGGCCTCGACCCGGTGGCGGCTGCCGAGGAACTCGGCCAGGTGCGGGCGCTGTTCAGGGACCGGTGCCACCGCAACCACCTCGACACGCCGATGGACGCCAAGTGCCGCAGCTACGCCCGGCTGCTCGACGCGGTCACCCGCTCGCCGGGCGCCGAGACGCCCGATGACCTCTCGCAGCACCTCGCCCGGTGCGTGGAGTGCGCGGAGGCCGCGGCCTGTCTGCGGCTGCACGGCGGCGGGCTGCCCGCCGCGCTCGCGGGCGGAGTGATCGGCTGGGGCGGCCTCGCCTACCTGGAACGCAGGCGCCGCGCCGCGGAGGCGGGGCTCGCCGGCGGGCGTACGGACGCGGCCGCGGACACCGGGCTCGCCGAGATCAAGGAGGCCGCGCCCCGGATCGGCCGCACCGGACTGCTGGTCGCCGCCGTCATCGTCTCCGGCCTCGCCCTCACCGTCTCCCTGATGCCCTTCGGCTCCGGGAACGACCGTGACGTCTCCGCGCGCGGAGACGCGGCCGACCGGCAGCCGGTGGCCGATCCCGCCGTGTCGTCCCCGCCGGCGACCAAGCGCGCCGAGGGCGCGCTCGTCTCGCCCGAGCCCGTGGACACCGGCGTCGACACGGGTTCGAAGTCCGACCCCGAGCCCCAGGGCACGCCCTCGTCCCCGGCCCGCGCCACCGAGGGGACCCCGGGCTCCAAGAGTTCCGCGGCACCCGTCGAGGTGACGAAGAGCCCCGCCTCCTGCGAGGTGAAGTACACCGTCGTCGACCAGTGGACGGACGGCTTCCAGGCCAGTGTCACCGTCACGTCCGAGAAAGCCCTCGACTCCTGGCAGATCGGCTGGACCTTCGACGACGGCCAGCGGGTCACACAGATGTGGGACGGCACGGTCGCCCAGGACGGATCCCGGGTGACCGCCTCCGCCAAGGACTACAACAAGTCCGTCACCGCGGGCGGTTCCTTCGCGGTCGGCTTCAACGGCTCCTGGCACGACGGGAACACGGCCCCGGACGCCTTCACCCTCAACGGCGGACGCTGCACGACGGCTCACTGAGCCCGCCGGCCCGGCCTGCCCGCCTGTCCGCCGAAGCCTCGGCGGGCAGGCGTTTTAATTCGATTGACGGGCCCGAGGGGGCCCCGGATACAGTTCACGCGTCGGCATCGAGGCATGGGCTTCGAGGCGTCGGCTTCGAGCGAGTAACAGGAGGTGTGACCGATGGCTGTCGTTGCGATGGGCGCTGCCCGCATCCAGAAGTTCATCAAGTCCACCTCCGTGGCCGCCGGCTGACCTTCCTCTTCCTTCGCGCCGTAGTGCGCGTCGCCGGGGCCGCCCTTGTGAAGGGTCTCCCTTGACTTCCAGCTTCGCTTTCCCGACCCCGTCCGCCTCCCTCGGGCTGTCCCCGCTCGTCCCGTACGGCTGGGACGACGCCTGGGCGGACGAGTTCGCTCCCTACGACACCGAAGGACTCGTCGCCGGACGCGTGATCCGCGTCGACCGCGGCCAGTGCGACGTCGCCACCGCCGACGGCGTCATCCGCGCCGACACGGCCTTCGTGACCCCGCACGACCCGATGCGCGTCGTGTGCACCGGTGACTGGGTCGCCGTCGAACCGGCCGGCAACCCGCGTTACGTGAAGGCGTATCTGCCGCGCCGCACGGCCTTCGTGCGCTCCACCTCCTCCAAGCGGTCCGAGGGGCAGATCCTCGCGGCCAACGTCGACCACGCCGTCGTGGCCGTCTCCCTCGCCGTCGAACTCGACCTCGGCCGCGTCGAGCGCTTCCTCGCGCTGGCCTGGGAGTCCGGCGCGCAGCCCGTGGTCGTCCTCACCAAGGCCGACCTGGTCCCCGAGGCGGCGACCCTCGCCCACCTCGTCCAGGACGTGGAGACCACCGCGCCCGGGGTTCCCGTGCTCGCCGTCAGCTCCGCGACGGGAGAGGGGCTCGACGTCCTGGAAGCCGTGCTCGCCGGCGGTACGGCCGTGCTGCTCGGGCAGTCCGGCGCGGGCAAGTCGACCCTGGCCAACGCGTTGCTGGGCGAGGACGTGATGGACGTACGGGCGACCCGCGACATGGACGGCAAGGGCCGGCACACCACGACGACCCGCAATCTGCTCGTGCTGCCGGGCGGCGGTGTCCTGATCGACACGCCGGGGCTGCGCGGCGTCGGACTCTGGGACGCCGAGAGCGGCGTCGGGCAGGTGTTCTCCGAGATCGAGGAGTTCGCCGCCGACTGCCGCTTCCAGGACTGCGCCCATGTCGCCGAGCCCGGGTGCGCGGTGCTGGCGGCCGTCGACTCCGGCGAACTGCCGGAACGGCGACTGGAGAGCTACCGCAAGCTGCTCCGCGAGAACCAGCGGATCGTCGCGAAGACGGACGCGCGGGTGCGCGCCGAGATCCGCCGTGACTGGAAGCGCAAGGGAGCGGAGGGCCGCGCCGCCATGGAGGCCAAGCGCGGACGCTGGTAGCCGGGGACGGGGTGGAGGGACCGGGTCCGGGGCGGGGCGGAGGGCCCGGCTCCCGGGAGACCTCCGACCCGGTCCGCCGGGAGTCCGGCTCGCCCGCGCCACCGCCGTGCGTGGTGGCGCGGGCACGGACCGTCCGCCGCCCGGCCCGGGACGCCGCGTCCGATTTCCGCCAGCCCTGTCGTCCGGGCCGGGACACACTGGAAGCGTGAACGACGAGGACACCAAGCACGAGGACACCGGGGACGCGGACACCAAGTACGAGGCCGTGCGGAGCCGGGACGCCCGGTTCGACGGGGAGTTCTTCTTCGCCGTGCGGACGACCGGGATCTACTGCAGGCCCAGCTGCCCCGCGGTGACGCCGAAGCGGCGCAACGTGCGGTTCTACGCGACGGCCGCCGCCGCGCAGGGTTCGGGATTCCGGGCCTGCCGCCGATGCCGCCCGGACGCCGTACCGGGGTCCGCGGCCTGGAACGTACGGGCCGATGTCGTCGGCCGCGCCATGCGCCTGATCGGCGACGGCGTGGTGGACCGCGAGGGCGTCGGAGGTCTCGCCGCGCGGCTCGGCTACAGCGCCCGCCAGGTCCAGCGACAGCTCACGGAGGAGGTCGGCGCGGGGCCGGTCGCCCTGGCCAGGGCCCAGCGGGCGCACACCGCGCGGACACTCCTGCAGACCACCGAACTGCCCGTCACCCAGGTCGCGTTCGCGGCCGGGTTCGCCAGCGTGCGCCAGTTCAACGACACGATCCGCACGGTCTACGCGTCGACACCGAGCCAGGTGCGTGCCGCCGCGCCGCGCACCGGCCCCGCCCCCCGCAGCGCCGCGACCCCGGCGGCGGGCGTCCCGCTCCGGCTCGCCCACCGGGGGCCCTACCAGTCCACCGCCGTCTTCGATCTGCTGGCCGCCGAGGCCGTCCCGGGTGTCGAGGCCCTCGACGGCAACCGCGGCCGGCGTACGTACCGCCGGACGCTCCGGCTGCCGTACGGCACCGGAATCGTGGCCGTCGAGGAGCGGCCGGGCACCGGCGCGGGCGGGACGAGCGGGATCGCGGGAGCACCGGGCCCCGGCCACGCCGCCCACCCCGGCGGCTGGCTCGACGCCCGGCTGCACCTCACCGATCTGCGAGACCTCACCACCGCCGTACAGCGGCTGCGGCGGCTGTTCGACCTCGACGCCGACCCCTACGCCGTGGACGAGCGGCTGGGAGCCGACGCGCGGCTGGCTCCGCTGGTCGCGGCACGGCCGGGCCTGCGGTCGCCGGGCGCCGCCGATCCGGACGAACTGGCGGTACGCGCGCTGATCGGGGAGGCGGAGGCCGGGCGTCTGGTGCTGCGGTACGGCAAGACGCTGGACGCCGAGTGCGGCACGCTCACCCATGTCTTCCCCGAGGCCGCCGTGCTCGCGGAGGCGGAACCCGGCGGCCCGCTCGGCGCGCTGACCGCCGCCCTCGCCGACGGCACCCTGCGTCTCGACCCGGGCGCGGACCGCGAAGAGGCCCGGGCGGCGCTGCTCGCGCTGCCCGGAATGGACGAGGACACCGCCGCCGTCATCCGCACCCGGGCCCTCGGCGACCCGGACGTGGCACCACCCGGCGTGGACGCCCCGGACACCTGGCGGCCCTGGCGTTCGTACGCCGTCCGGCATCTGAGCACGGCGGGAGAGCCGTAGCCCGGCGGTGCCACGGTCGAACTCGCTCCTCCACGCTCCGGATCGGGCGGACGGCTCACCGACCTGTCCCGGTCGTGGGGGCGTTCAGTCGTCGAGGCCCCAGCTGTGAACGCGCCTCGGGTGAACACGGATCAGTTCCTCGCTGAAGTGCGGACCCAAGTCATGTGCTCCGGTGAGGAGTTCCGCCTCTCCGCGGATGTCGATGCCCCGGACCTTCCACGGCTGGAGGCTGACGATGTCGTCGACGACGAGAGCGACCTTGGGGTTCTTCTGAAGATTGCGCCACTTCTTCGTGGTGCCCATCGAGTAGCCGCCGATCAGGATCGTCCCGTCCTCCTGCGGGAAGAAGCCCACGGGGTTGGCCTGGGGCTGCCCGAGGGGATCGACGGTGGCCAGCCGTCCCAGCCGCTGCGACCTCAGATACGCGCGCTCGGCCTCACTGAATTCGGTCATGACAGCAGCCAAACACGCCCCTGCCTCCCGGCGCATCGGGTTGCGGTCCTAGGACCAGGGGCGGAGAGGGGGTCCGGCCGCCGCCGCTCCGGTCCGGCCACTGTCGCTCCCGTCCGGCCGCCGCCGCTCCGGTCCGCCCACGTCCGCTCCGGTCCGCCCACGTCAGCCTGCGTCCGCTCACGTTCGGGCGCGTCCGAAAGTGTGATGATGCGACGTCGGGGTGCAGGTGCGGGGAATCGATCGCCCCATGTCCCGCGCGATCATGTTCCGGCGTCTGTGGCGTCTCCCGCGTCTCCTCGTCCCCCTGGCGACCGCCCTGCTCCTCACCGCGACGGGTGCGACCGCCGAAGCGCGGTCCGCGCCCGGTCCCGGCGCCCCGGCCCGGACCCGGGCCGGGGCCTGGACGGGGACCTGGGAGGCGGCGGCCTCCGGTACCGCACCCGCGCTGCCCGGCGCCTCGGTCCGCAATGTCGTCCACACCAGCGTCGGCGGCCGGGCCGCGCGCGTCCGTCTCTCCAACCGGCTCGGCACGGCACCGCTCCGGCTCGGTTCCGTGACCCTGGCGTTGCAGCGGCCGGGCGAACCGGGAAGCCCCCGGGCCCGCGCGGGCTCCGTGCGCGCGGTCACCTTCGCCGGCGCCAGGTCGGTCACCGTCCCCGCCGGCCGGGACCTGGTCAGCGACCCGGTCGCCCTGCGCGTCCCCGCCGGTGCCAACCTGTTGGTCTCGGTCCACACCCCCGCCGATTCCGGCCCGGCGACCTACCACCGCTCCGCGCTCCAGACCAACTTCATCGCTCCCCTGGGCGACCGGACCGCCGAGGAGAGCGGCGCCGCCTACACCGTCGCCGTCGACAGCTGGTACTACGTGACCGGCGTCGACGTGCTCGGTGCCCCGGCCGCCGGCAGTGTCGTCGCGCTCGGCGACTCGATCACCGACGGCACCGGCTCCTCGCCCGACGCCAACCACCGCTGGCCCGATCTGCTCGCCGCCCGGCTGCGCGGGCTTCCCGCGCACCGCAGGCCCGGCGTCCTCAACGCGGGGATCTCCGGGAACCGGCTCCTGCTCGACGGCCGGGGCCCGAGCGCGCTCACCCGCCTGGACGCCGACGTCTTCTCCCGCGCGGGCGTCCGCGCGATGATCGTGCTGGAGGGCGTCAACGACATCAAGGGAACACCGGAGCAGACGGACCCCTGTGCGCTGGAGGACGCCTACCGGCTCGTCGTGCGCCGCGCCCACGCCCGCGGCATCACGGTCGTCGGCGGCACGATCACCCCGTACGGCGGTCATGCCGCGTACACCCCGGCCCGGGAAGCCGTGCGGCAGGCCGTGAACGCCGCCATCCGCACCCACCGGATCTTCGACGCGGTCGCGGACCTCGACGCCGCCGTCCGCGACCCGGCCCACCCGGACCGGATCCTCCCCGCCTACGACCCCGGAGACCACCTGCACTTCAACGACGCCGGCATGAGCGCGCTGGCCGACACGATCGACCTGCGGTCCCTGTCGGCACCCCGCACCCCGGCCCCCGATCACCGCGCCCGGCCCCTCAGCCCCAGATGACCGCTCCCAGCCAGGCGCCCATGATCAGCAGGCAGGCGAAGAGTTCCGTCAGCACGCTCCAGCCGCCCGCCCGCATCGCGGTCCGCACCGAGGCCTTCGCCGGGCCGTGGCCGCCGAGGCGCAGCCGTTCGCTGAGGTAGATCCCGCCGACGAAACCGGCCACGGCACCCACCACCGGGACCAGGAAGAAGCCGAGGAACGAGCCGCCCCCCGCGAATACCGCCATCCGGGTGGTGGCACCGCTCTCGCGCAGCCGCCGCGGCGGCAGCATCCAGCGGACGGCCTGGGAGAGCAGCAGGACCGCTGTCGAGGCCACCAGGACGGCCCAGGACAGCGTCTGCGGGTAGCTCAGCGCCCACCACAGCACCGCGGCCCAGACGAGCCACGACCCCGGCAGACCAGGCACCAGTACTCCGACCAGGCCGAGCAGAATCACCAAGCCGACCAGCAGGAGTTCCCACACTCCCATCTGCCCAGCCTGCCCGAGCGGACGGGGGAGCGCAGGTCAGCGCCGCGCCACCCAGTCACGCTCGTACGCGTGCCAGCCCAGCTGCAGCCGGGTCGTCACGCCCGTCAGCTCCATCAGACGCTTGACCCGGCGCTGCACCGTCCTCAGGCCCAGGTCGAGCTGTTTGGCGACGCTCGCGTCGGTCAGGCCCGCGAGGAGCAGGGAGAGGATCTCCAGGTCGGTGGTGTCCGGACCGTCCGGTTCCTGCTCCAGCACGCCCCGGCTGCCCAGCCGCAGCGGCAGCGCGTCCCGCCACACCGACTGGAACAGCCCCGACAGCAGCTCGAGGAGTCCGCTCGCGTGCACGACCAGCGCGGCCGGCTCGGCGGTGTGCGAGGTGAGCGGCACCATCGCGAGCGCCCGGTCGGCGATCACCAGTTTGGTCGGCACCCGGTCCACGACCCGCACCTGCTCGTCGCGGCCGAGCGCGGCCGACAGCTCGGTGATCCCGGTCGGCTGGTCCAGGACGGACCGCTCGACGACCACGCGATAGCGGACGCCCCGGCCCGCGGCCTGTTCCTCGGCGTCGTTGTCCGTGCCGGAGACCACCATCGGGGTGCCGGTGACCAGCGCGCACACCTCGTCGCAGGCGCCCAGCTGAAGCTGCAGGAAGCGCTGCGAGACGGCCGCCGCGCCGATCACCACCTCGACCAGGTCGTGCACGGCCGGTTCGCCCGCCGTGCCCCGGTACTCCTCGGCCAGCAGCGCGGCCGCCAGTTCCGCCTTCTCCAGTTCGTGGCGCTGCTGGGTGAGCAACGCGCCGAGGGCGACCCCGGGCGGGGCCGCGACCCAGCGTCCGGGCCGCGCCGAGGACTGGGCGGCCAGGCCCCGTAGCTCCAGCCGCCGCAGGGCGCGCTCCGTCTCGTGCTCGCCGAGCGTGAGCCGGCGCGCGAGATCGGGCACCTCGGCGGCGCCCGCGGACACCAGCGCGCGGTACGCCGACTCGTGGGTCTCGTCCAGACCTATCGCTCCCAGCATGCGGCGAAGCCCCTCCCGTGGATGCGTTCCGGCCGGGCCGGCCGAGCCGTGGCGGAAACCGGCCACGGCGCAAACCCGCCCCGGCACATCATCGCCATACCCCCCGCCCCTCTGACAAGCTCACGTCACCGAGGAGCCGACCGGCTTCCTCGATCCTCCGCTCGGGCCCGGCGTTCGGGTCCGGCGCTCGGGTCCGATGCCTGGATCCGGCGTGCCGGGAAGCGGCCGTGCCGCTTCGCGGACCGGGACGTTTCCGGGCTCGCGGACACGGGCGAACCGGTCCTGGAGCACGGGGGTTGAGGAGGCCGGACGAATCCGGGCCCGAAGCCGGTGCCGAACCGGCCGACGTCGGAGGCGACTCGGCCGTCCGGCCGTGGCCCGGGCCGCTGCGCGGTGCGCGGCGCGGTGCGCGGCGCGCGTGGGCCCGGCCGTCCAGACGTCGCCGGGCGGTTCTCCCGTGGGGGGTGGGACCGTCCGGCGGCAGGATGTCCGCAGCCTCCGGTACGCATCCCTGTTCGAGCCTTCACTCGACGTGCCGTTCGACGGCCCGCACCTTGGCCGGTTTTTCCGGATGCCCCGTTTTCAACCGGCTGTCTCGGTGGACAATCGGGGGCATGAGCCAGCAGGGGGACAGGCCCACCGGTCATGAGGACGACTGGTGGCGGCAGTTGTACGACGACTCCACCGAGGACACGGGGCCCGCGGCCGTGGCCGATTCCCTCGACGACCGGTTCGCGTCGGCGTCGGGGACGCTCGGGGACGGGCTGGACACCGGCCCGGAATCCGGGCGGGACACCCGGCCCGCGCCGGAGCGGAGGCCCGGGCCCGATGCCCGGCCCGCGCCGGAGCGGAGGTCCGCATCCGAGCCCCGGCCCGCGTCGGAGCCGGGGCCGCCCGCGTCCGTACGGCGGCCGACGTCGGACGTGCCGCCCGTACCGGGCCGCGGGCGCATGCCGTCGGACCCGGGCCCCGGCTCGGATCCGAGGTCCGGGACGGACGGGGCGTCCGTCCCGGGACGCGGCTCCGAGCCGGGGCCCGGCCCCCACGGGCTCGGCGGTCTGCCGCGCCCCGAGCGGCCTCCCACCGTGCCCGGGTCCGCCTCCTCCGGGCCGGGGAAGCCGCCGCCCCCGCCGCCGGAGCGGCCTCCCGTCGTTCCGGGGCGACGTCCGGGCACCTCGGCCCCCGCCGCCCGGCCCGGCGCGAACCCGGCCGGCCCGACGCCCTCCGACGAGCCGGTGTCCCGGCCGGGCCGCTGGGAGCGGGGCCCGGTGCCGGGGCCCGGCGCGGACGTGGGCCCGCCCGGCCAGGAGACGCCCCCGTCGGAACCCGCCTCCTGGGAGCCCACCCCGTGGGAGCCCACTCCCTGGGAGCCCCCGTCCTGGGAGCTCCCGCGGCCGGCTTCGGCCCCGGCCGCTCCCGCGGATCTGCCGTCCGGCCCGAAACCGCCGGGGTCCACCGCGCAGGAACCCGGCCCGCACGCCTCCCGGGACACCCGGAGCGAGCCGTCCCCGGTGCCTCGCGCCGACCGGGTGCCCGCTTCGAGGGCGTCGGCGGAGGTGCCGCCGGCACCCGAGGCCGCTCCCGCGGCGCCCCCGGACGCCGCGTCCCCCGGACCCTCGGCGAACGCCCTGCCCAGCACCACCGGCGGCTTCCGGACACCACCGCCCGAGCCGGCCCCCGGGGACCTGTCCGCGGACGAGTCCCGGGAGACGTTCCTCTCCGTCGTCGAGCCGCCGCCCTCCGCCGGACACGTCGGCTCCGGCCCGCCCACCTACGACCCCGAACCGACCGCGCTGCCGTCCGCCGAGCCCGACGAACTCGGCGACCTGGTCGCCGACACCGTGCTGGACGGAGCGCGCTACGGGACGAGCACCCTGCGGGCCGTGTCGCTGCGCGGGGACTCCGCGCGCTACCGGGGCGAGCCGCGCCGGGACGCGCTGCTCACCGCGCGGTTCGGCACGGGCGAACAGGCACTCGTCCTGGTGGCGATGGCGACCGGCGCGCGCGCCACCTCGGGCGCGCACCGGGCCGCGGCGGAGGCGTGCCAGTGGATCGGGCAGGCCGTCGGGCGCAGTCACGAACGGCTCTCCGAGGACATCAGGGCCGCCCGGCGCGGCGAGCTGAAGTCGGGACTGCACCGGCTCACCGCCCGCAGCCTCGGCAAGCTGCGGGCGAGCGCGGCGGAGCAGGGCGTCGAACCCGAGGAGTACACGGCGGGCCTGCGCTGTCTGTTGCTGCCCGCCGATCCCGAGTGCCGTACCCGGGTCTTCTTCGGCGTCGGAGCGGGCGGCCTGTTCCGGCTGCGGGACGGCGAGTGGCAGGACATCGAGCCCCGGGTCTCCGACACGGCGGGGGAGGCCGTCGTCGGTTTCGGATCGCCGCCCCACGAGACCCCCGAGGGCGACCGGCTCACCATGGACCTGGGCATCACGACACCACCGAGCCCGTACGAACCCGCCCCCCGGCCGCCGCAGGCCCCCTTCCGGTTCCGGGCCTCCGTCGCCCGCCCGGGTGACACGCTCCTGCTGTGCACGGGCGGCCTCGCGGAGCCGTTGCGCGGCGAGGCCGAACTGGCCGCGTACCTGACGACACGGTGGTCGGTGGCGGAGCCGCCCGGTCTGGCCGCGTTCCTCGCGGACGCGTCGGCGCGGGTCAAGGGGTACGCCGACGACCGGACGGCCGCCGCCGTGTGGGAGGCGTAACCGCGCACGGTGTGAATTCATGGAACCGAGGGACGAGCCGCCGGGTGAACGAGGGGGACCCGGGGCCCAGGGTTTCGCGGATCACGAAGAGGTGTGAGCGGCATGGCCAAGCAGAACGTCGCCGAGCAGTTCGTCGACATCCTCGTCCGCGCGGGTGTCCGGCGGCTGTACGGAGTCGTGGGTGACAGCCTCAACCCGGTCGTGGACGCGATCCGGCGCAACGCGGCCATCGACTGGATCCAGGTCCGGCACGAGGAGACCGCCGCGTTCGCCGCGGGCGCCGAGGCCCAGATCACGGGCCGGCTCGCGGCCTGCGCCGGCTCCTGCGGACCGGGCAACCTCCACCTCATCAACGGCCTGTACGACGCGCACCGCTCCATGGCCCCGGTCCTGGCCCTCGCCTCGCAGATCCCCTCCGGCGAGATCGGCCTCGGCTACTTCCAGGAGACCCATCCCGACCAGCTCTTCCGCGAGTGCAGTCACTACAGCGAACTCATCTCCAGCCCGAAGCAGATGCCGCGGCTCCTGCAGACCGCCATCCAGCACGCGGTGGGCCGGTCCGGTGTCAGCGTCGTCTCGCTGCCCGGCGACATCGCCTCCGAGCCCGCCCCGGAAAAGACCGTCGAGACCGCCCTCGTGACCTCCCGGCCCACCGTCCGGCCGGGCGACGTGGAGATCGACCGGCTCGTCGCGATGGTCGACGAGGCGGAGAAGGTCACCCTGTTCTGCGGCAGCGGCACGGCGGGCGCGCACGCCGAGGTCATGGAGTTCGCCGGGAAGATCAAGTCCCCGATCGGACACGCGCTGCGCGGCAAGGAATGGATTCAGTACGACAATCCGTTCGACGTCGGCATGAGCGGGCTCCTCGGGTACGGCGCGGCCTACGAGGCGACCCACGAGTGCGATCTCCTCATCCTGCTGGGCACCGACTTCCCGTACAACGCCTTCCTGCCCGACGACGTCAAGATCGTCCAGGTCGACGTGCGGCCGGAGCACCTGGGGCGGCGGTCGAAGCTGGACCTGGCGGTGTGGGGCGACGTGCGGGAGACGCTGCGCTGTCTGACCCCGCGGGTACGGCCCAAGGGGAACAGGCGCTTTCTCGACAAAATGCTGAAGAAACACGCGGACGCGCTCGAAGGGGTCGTCAAGGCGTACACCCGCAAGGTCGACCGGCACGTTCCGATCCACCCCGAGTACGCCGCCTCCGTGCTCGACGAACTCGCTGCCGACGACGCGGTGTTCACCGTGGACACCGGAATGTGCAACGTGTGGGCGGCCCGCTACGTCTCGCCCAACGGCAGCCGCCGGGTGATCGGTTCGTTCTCGCACGGGTCGATGGCCAACGCGCTGCCGATGGCGATCGGCGCCCAGTTCACCGACCGGCGGCGCCAGGTCGTGTCGATGTCGGGCGACGGTGGATTCTCCATGCTGATGGGCGATTTCCTCACCCTCGTGCAGTACGACCTGCCGGTGAAGGTCGTACTGTTCAACAACTCCTCCCTCGGCATGGTCGAGTTGGAGATGCTGGTCGCCGGGCTGCCCTCCTACGGCACCGCCAACAAGAACCCCGACTTCGCGGCGGTGGCCCGCGCGTGCGGGGCGTTCGGCATCAGGGTCGAGAAGCCCAAGCACCTCGCCGGCGCCCTCAAGGACGCCTTCCGTCACAAGGGCCCGGCCCTCGTCGACATCGTCACCGACCCGAACGCGCTCTCGATCCCGCCGAAGATCAGCGCGGACATGGTGACGGGGTTCGCGCTCTCGGCGTCGAAGATCGTGCTGGACGGCGGCGTCGGCCGGATGCTGCAGATGGCCCGCTCCAACCTGCGCAACGTGCCCCGCCCGTGATGCCAGTGAGCCCCGTGACGACCATGACGGGACTCGACCCGTGAGGCCCGTGGTGGCGTCCTACCGGCCGCCGTCGGCGTTCGGGCTCATGCCAGGGTCCAGCCGTCGTGCGCGTACCAGTAGCGCGGCAGGCCGTCGGTGCCGCTGGTGCGGAACGGCCGGCCGCCGTCGTCGATCCGCTCGGTGCCGGTGCGGCCCTGCGAGGACCAGTCGAGCTCCAGGTACCAGCGGCAGTCGCAGCCGCCGGTCCGCGCGTCGACCATCAGCACCTCGGGGTCCGTCACGGAGACCCGGTAGGGCATGCTCATCGGCGGAGTGATCGTTCCGCTGTCGTTGCCCGGCACCGCGCGGGCGATGGGCCGGTCCTTGTCCAGGTCGACGGTGAACGAGTGCGGGGCCATGTCGGAGCCGCAGCCCTGTCCCGTGGAGTAGACGCTGCCCTTCACCGGGGCCGAGCGTCCGACGACGCGGACCCGCAGCGCCTCCAGGACGACGGCCGCGTCCGTCCGCCCCTGCACGGTGATGTCCACGAACATCTGGCCACCGTGCACGGCGTTCTGTGTCCGTGCCCACGGGGACGCGTCCTGGGGGGCCGGGGGCGGCGGCACCTGCTCGGGCGCCTTGTCGATGACGTAGTCGTGAAAGCAGCCGGTCGCCCAGCGATGGGAGTTCGCGGTCCAGGTGAGCGGGGTGACGGCTGAACCGGCCGTGGGGGAGGAGGGGCTCGTGGACGGGCTCGGCGAGGTGCCCCGCTTGCCGGACGTGCTCGGGGAGGGGGTTCCGGACGGCCGGCCCGGCCGGGTCGAGGGAGGTGCGGACGGCGTCGCCGATCCTCGGTGCACGCCCGTCGCCTTCGCGGCCGGAGCATCGGACGTCCGGTCGGCGGCGTCGGCCGAGGAGTGCCCGGACGGCAGGGCGGACAGGCTGCCCAGGGTGGCCAGCAGCGCGGTCACGACCGCCGCGGCGACCGCGACACGGCGCCTGTACCAGGGCGTTCGCGCCCCGTCGGCCCGCTCGGGGGACGAGCCGGGGAGGCTTTCCGCGGCTCCGCCCGGTCCGGGGTGCCGGTCGCGTTCGAGCGCTTCCCCGGACTCGGTCACGTCCGGGTGCTCCCCGGGAGCGGGAGCGAGGGCGGCACCCGGCGGCGGGGGAGCGGCGGCGTCCTCGGTACTCTGCCCGGCCTCGGACGCCAGGGCCTCGGCCGTGTCCGATCCGGTCTCCGACCCGGGGGCCGTGCGCGGGCGTTGCCGGGCCGCCGCCGCGAGGATCCACAGCCGGTGGAGTTCGACCCGTTCGGCCGGGCTCGCCCCGCACAGCGCGGCGAACTTCTCCACGGACGCGAACCCGAGCGGCACCGCCTCGCCCGCGCAGTACCGGTGCAGCGTCGAGGCGTTCATGTTCAGACGGCGGGCGAGCGCGGCGTAACTGCGGTCGGTACGCCCCTTCAAGTGCCGCAGCAGCGCGGCGAATTCCTCGACCTCGTCCTGGGATGACACCGTTTTCCTCGCTTCCCGTCCCAGGACGGCATCCCAGGCACTCCTCATGAAGGAGGCCGCAGGGCCCGGGACGGTTCCACCGCAGTGCCGTTGCTTCAGGCGGTTGCTGCGGTTGCTGCGGTCGCCGTGCTGCGGGCGGACAAGACGGTCGAGCCGGTGGAGGCGCGGCCGACCGCCCCCGCCATGTCCTACTCCTCCGGCTCCCAGGCCCGGAGCAGGTCGAGCAGCCCTGCGTCTCCGTCGACGCGCAAGGAGTCGGCAGGGATACGGTCGTACAAGTAGAGGACCAACTCACTGGCCGTGCCATGGACGGAGGCGCCGGCAGCGTCCGAGTCCTCGCCGGTCGCGGCAGTGGGCGCGGGGATGCGGGTGGAGCGTGCGCCGTCGCCGTCGACCGTGAGGCGCCAGGAGCGGCCCTCGGCGGTGTGGAAGTCGAAGGCCGTGGGCTTGTGCGGCCAGGCGCTGGGCGTCGCGACGCAGGTGAACAGGAACTCCTCGACACCGTCGAGGGCGACCCCGGCCGGCAGCGGCTGCGGGGCGCCTGCGGCGCGCTGGACGTCGTAGGTATGTACCGCGCTCTCCTGGACCCGGTGCCGGGCGACTCCGCCGGAGGTCCGCGGCGTCTGCAGGGCACTCCACCACGCCCAGCAGCCGGCGTCCGGTCCTGCCTCGCGCAGGGTGCTCAGCAGAAGCTGCGTCGACGCGGCCAGCCAGGCCAGCAGGGCCTCACGCTCCCGCGGCACTTCCAGAGCGGCGCGCGCGGCGGTGGCCTCGGCCGGGGGAGCGCCGGCAGGCCCCGCGCCGACGACGGCGGCCCAGAAACGGTCTCCCCCACCCAGGTGCTTCACCAGGTCGAACAGCGTCCACCCGGGGCAGGTCGGCACCTGTGCGTCGAGATCGGGCGCGGCGGCGACCGCGGCGCGGAAGGCGGTCGACCGTTCATCGATCAGTCGCAGCAGGTCGGGAAACTCGAGATTCTTCTCCACGCCGGATGTCTATCACCGTGCTCCGGTGATCGGACAGCGATTTTCACCGTCGCCGCCGGTCGGCCACTGCGGACGCCCTCGCCTCCCATCGCCCGCCTGGAGCATGGGCATTGCGGTTCCACCGTCCCGGGCCCGGACCCGTCCCGGGCCCGCTCCTAGCGGGCGGGCCGCAGCCGAAGGGTGAGGATCTGGAACGGCCGCAGCTCGATCTGCGGCGGGGCCTCGCGCAGCGGCCGTTCCAGCAGGTCGGTCACCTCGGTCCGGGAGACCGGGAACCCGGCGGTCACCTTCGCGCGGGCCCGTCCGCCCCGCGACTCGTACAGCCGCACCACCACATCGCCGCTGCGGTCCTCGGCGAGCTTGACCGACTCGACGGTGACGGCCGGATGGTCCACGCCCACCAGCGGTTCGACCGCCGGTGCCGTGGCCTCGCGCAGCGGCAGATTGAGCGCGATCCCCTCCGCGACCGCGTCCCCGACACCGGCCCCCGGCAGCAGCGCGTACGTGAACCGGTGCGTGCCGAGATCGGTGTCCGGGTCCGGGCTGTGCGGGGCGCGCAGCAGGGTCAGCCGTACGGTGGTGCCGAGGCCGTCGGTATGCGGGGTGCGGGTCACGTCGTGGCCGTACGTCGAGTCGTTGAGCACCGCGACGCCGTACGACTCCTCCGCTACCCGCAGCCAGCGGTGGGCGCAGATCTCGAAACGGGCCGCGTCCCAGCCGGTGTTGGCGTGGGTGGGACGGTGGACGTGCCCGAACTGGATCTCGGCGGCGGACCGTTCGGCCTGGACGTCGAGCGGGAAGGCGGCCTTGAGGACCTTCTCCGACTCCTGCCAGTCGATGTCGGTCACGATGTCCAGCCGGCGGCTCGCGGCCGTCAGCCGGATCTCCTGGGTGACGCGGGAGGAGCCGAAGGCCCGGGTGACGCGCACGGCCGCGCGCAGTGGCCCGCTCTCCACCAGCTCCACCGACTCGGCGGCCGTGAGGTCCGTGCGGGTGCGCCGGTAGTGCCGGTCGATGTCCCAGGCGTCCCACGCGTTGGGGTGGTCGGGGTGGAGCTGGAGCAGATTGCCCGGGCCGCACAGCACCTCCCGGCCATGGACGAGATCCCGTACGGAGGCCAGCAGCCCGTCGGCGTCGACGCGCACCCGCAGCCGGCCGTTCTCCAGCACGACGGCGCCGTCGCGCTGTTCGGCCCGGACGGCGGGGCCGTGCGGGCCGGGCGGGGCGGGCAGGGCGGCGGCGCCCAGCCCCGGTACCGTCACCAGCGTGTCCCCGGCCACTTCCGTCCGCTCGTACGGCGAGGCGTTCAGCACCGCGGGCGAGCCGGTCCCCAGGGCCCGTACCGCGTCCGTGGTGATCTCCTCCAGTTCGGCGAGCACCCGGGCGTACGTCTCGCGTGCCTCCCGGTGGACCCAGGCGATGGAGGAGCCGGGCAGGATGTCGTGGAACTGGTGCAGCAGCACCGTCTTCCAGATCCGGTCCAGCGCGTCGTACGGGTAGCTGTACGACGGATCGCGCACGGCGGCCGTCGCGCACCACAACTCGGCCTCGCGCAGCGCGTGTTCGCAGCGGCGGTTGCCCTGCTTGGTCTTGGCCTGCGTGGTGTAGGTGGCCCGGTGCAGCTCCAGGTACAGCTCGCCCGACCACACCGGAGCGTGGGCCCCGTACTCCTCCTCGGCGGCGGCGAAGAACGCCTCCGGCTTCTCGATCCGGACCGTGGGCGAGCCCTCCAGGGACCGCAGCCGGCGGGCCTTCTCCAGCATCTCGCGGGTCGGTCCGCCCCCGCCGTCGCCCCAGCCGAACGGGACCAGTGAACGGGTGGCCCGGCCCTTCTCCGCGAAGTTGCGCTCGGCGTGGGCGAGTTCACGTCCGTGGAACTGTGAGTTGTAGGTGTCCACGGGCGGGAAGTGGGTGAAGACCCGGGTGCCGTCGATGCCCTCCCACCAGAAGGTGTGGTGGGGCATCTTGTTGGTCTGGTTCCAGCTCAGCTTCTGGGTGAGGAACCAGCGGACGCCGGCGAGCTTCGCCAGTTGCGGGAAGGCCGCCGTGTAGCCGAAGGAGTCCGGCAGCCAGATCTCCTCGGTCTCGACGCCCAGTTCCTCCCGGAAGAACCGCTTGCCGTGCACGATCTGCCGGGCCAGCGCCTCACCGCCGGGCATGTTGGCGTCGGACTCCACCCACATCGAGCCCACCGGGGCCCAATTGCCGTCCCGTACTGCTTTCTTGATGCGTTCCCAGATGTGCGGCTGGTGCTCCTGGACCCAGGCGTACTGCTGGGCCTGGGAACAGGCGAAGACCAGCTCCGGGTAGTCGAGGGCCAGTGCGGTGACGTTGGCGAAGGTCCGGGAGGCCTTGCGGACGGTCTCGCGCAGCGGCCACAGCCACGCCGAGTCGATGTGCGCGTGCCCGGTCGCCGAGACGCGGTGCGCGCTGGCCGACGCGGGCCGCGCCAACGCCTCCGTCAGCTCGGACCGTGCCGCCGCGGCCGTGCCGGACACGTCGTGCAGGTCGAGGGCGTCGAGCATGTTCTCCAGGGCGCGCAGGATCTCGTGCCGGCGCGGCCGCTGCGGATCCAGCTCGTACATCAGCTCCGAGAGGACCTCGATGTCGAGGATCAGATGCCACACGTCCTCGTCCGGTACGGCGAGATCGGCAGCCGCGAATCGGTAGATCGGCCCATCGCCGGCGGTCAGTACGTCTCCCAGGCGCGTGGGCTCGAAGCCGTGCAGGACGGCGGGGTTCGCCGCCGCCTCCAGCAGCAGCCGCACCGCCTCGCCGCCCCGCGCCGGTGTTCCGACCGTCAGATGGCGGTTGCGGGGGTGGATGCCCTTGAGGGGGACGCCGTCGGCGTCGTACAGCAGCCCCTCCGCCTGGAAACCGGGCCCGTCCCCGGTGAACCCGGGGTCGATCACCACCTCCACCGGGCGGCCCGCCCATTCCCCGGGCACCCGGCCCTCGATCCGGAACCAGCTGGTCGACCAGGGCTTTCCCCAGACCGTTCCGGTCGTGAAGGGCTCGTAGGAGGCCTGGAGCGCCTGTCCCACGGGCACCGGCTCGCCCGGCACATGCCAGACCGAGAGCGTGAGGGGCATCCGCTCGCCGTACCGCGCGGGGCGCAGGAACTGCCGCAGCGCGCGCTCCAGACGGGCCTCCACCAGCGAACGGTCGTCGTGCACGGCGGCTCCTCGGTCCTTGGACGGCTCTGTCGAACCCTTCACTTCCCCGTGCGGGCGGCGCGCACCCGTGGCCGTACGGCAGCTGGTTGATGATTCGACATGACTGTCACGATCCCGAAGAGGGCATGGATCCCGTGAACGTGTTCGAGCAGAGGGGACCCGACATCGGCACGCAGGCGGGGGTCATGAAACGGCAGGCATCAGGAGGTGGTCCCATGACCAAGGGGGCCTTCTCCACCGATCCAGTGGAGGAAGCGTCCGACGGGGCGATGGACGAACCGGACGGCGCGCAGCTCAGGCGCCGGCTGGGCAAGGCGGATCTGAGGGCGGTGCCCGAGGCGCGCAAGGCGCTGAGGGAGCTCTTACGGTACTGGGGGAAACCGGGCAGGGCCGAGACGGCCGAGCTCTTGACCAGCGAGCTCGTCACCAACGCACTGATTCACACGGACGACGACGCCGTCCTGACGGCGACGATCGGACCGCGCGGGCTGCGCGTGGAGGTCCGGGACTTCGTGGCACGCAGGCCCAGACTGTGCGTACCGAACGCCGACGACGGTACGCACGGCAGAGGTCTCGTCCTCGTCCAGTCCCTGGCGGACGCGTGGGGCGTACGGTCGCACGGGGTGGGCAAGGCGGTGTGGTTCGAACTGAACGGCGGCACGGTGTAGGAACACCGCGCCGCCGCTGTCGTGTCCGGGCCCGGCCGGAAACTCCGGCCGGGCCGCGTCGGTCCGGCGTGCGTCCGGGCCGTCAGGCTGTCCGGGCCGGGTGTGTCCGTTCCGGCCACGGCCGTCCGGGCCGGCGTCCGGAGCGGGGAGCCCGGGGCTCAGCCGAACTGCTGCTCGAGATCCTTGAGCTTGCGCTCCAGGGAGTCGAGCCGGGGCAGGGCCATCGTGTCGTCCTCCGTGGTGAGGTCGACGGTGATCGGCTCAGTGCTCTTGCGGACGGGGGTGAGGGAGGGCCGCGATCGTACGGGCAGCTGCTCCGCGGTGGATATGGCAGGCTCCGTGGAGGCTCCGGCGGGTGCCCGCTCCACGGTCGTGGTCTCCAGTTCCCGGGCGCCGCCGCGGCCGGGGAAGCCGCGGCTGAGCGCCTTGAGGTGCGCGCGCTCGACCCGCTCCTCGTTGCGGCGGCGCAGCCGGTTCTGCTCCTTCTGGCGCCGGTCCTCGCGCACCTCGTCCACGGCCTCGTCCAGGGACCGGACGTTCTCCAGGAGCATCAGCGACCACGCGCTGTACGTCTCACGGGGCGCGCGCAGCCAGCGGACGATACGGATCTGCGGCAGCGGACGCGGCACCAGACCCTGCTCGCGCAGGGCGGCCCGGCGGGTCTGCTTCAGGGCCCGGTCGAACAGGACGGCGGCCGACAGGGACATGCCCGCGAAGAACTGCGGAGCGCCGGCGTGGTCCACGCCCCGGGGCGCGTGCACCCAGTTGAACCAGGCCGCGGCACCGGCGAAGGTCCACACGAGTATGCGGGAGCCGAGCGCCGCGTCACCGTGGCTGGCCTCGCGCACCGCGAGGACGGAACAGAACATCGCCGCGCCGTCCAGACCGAACGGGACGAGGTACTCCCAGCCGTTCGAGAGGCCGAGGTTCTGCTGGCCGAAGCCGACCAGGCCGTGGAAGGAGAGTGCCGCCGCGACGGCGGCACAGCAGAACAGCAGGACGTAGGAGGCCGTGCCGTAGACGGCTTCCTTACGCCTGCGACGCTCCTCGGTGCGCTCCCACGAGTCGTCGCTGCTCGCGCTGTCCCCGGACCGCTTGCCGCGTGCGAGCACCGCCACCGCCGCCAGCAGGCCCAGGAGCAGAACGGCGCCTGGAAGCAGCCAGTTCAGCGATATGTCGGTCAGTCTCATCGGGGGTCCCTTGCATGGGGAGAGGGCGTAACGCCCGCCATAGTGGCCCAATCACATCGGCCCTCAGGGGGTTTCGGGGCAAGAGGCCGCCAAGGAAGTGCAAGAAGGTGCGCAGGGCGACTTTCTGCTCGAACTGCCGCGCGAGGGACGGGAGTTGAGTGCGAATAAAGACTACCCATACGGATGGTTCCGCGGAAAGTTCCCGTGACAAGTGAGGAATGTGTGAAGCGCCTGTGTCCCGCGTGCCGTCCGAGAGTGGTGGGGCCCGTCAACTCACCGCGGTGGCGGTCAGTTTGGCGATCCGGTCCGTGTCGCAGGTGCGCGGACAGGTGACGCAGGTGTCGGCGGGGCGCAGGGTGTAGAACAGGCAGCAGCTCACCCGGTCCCGGGTGGGCAGGGACTCCCCGTCGGGACCGGTCAGTTCCCGGAAGGCCGCCGAACCCGCGTACGGCTGGGCGGACCCCGGCAGCAGCAGTTCCAGCTCGCGCAGCGCGCGCCGTTCCTCGCCGAACAGCTGTGCGACGTACCAGAGGCCCTCGACCACCTCGTCCGTCGCCATGCCCCACAGCGCCCGGCCGCGCCGTCGCATCCGCGGCCCGAATCCGCCGAGGAGGGGCTCCAGGTGCCCGGCCACCGCGGCCCGCACCTCCGCGCGCAGCGCCTCCTCGTCCGGTACGACCCGGGCGCCCGGCAGGGCGGCGGCGGGGTCGTCCGGCAGGCAGGCGAACGTGGTGACCCGGACGGCCATCCGGCCCGCCTCGCGCTGGAACGTGACGTCGTCCACAGTCAGGCGGGGCACCCGCCGCAGCAGGAACCACGGCACGGTGATCAGCAGGCAGGCCGGCCAGGCGTACCGGTGCAGTCCGAAGCCGGCCACCACGTCGGGCCGTGCCCGCGTGCCGTGGTCCCGGATCACCTGGGCCTCGTCCCAGGCGAGGAAAGCGTCGAGGTCCGGCCCGCCCTCCGCGAGCCGGGCGGCGGCGGCCCAACCCGCGCCGCGCGGGGGCGCCTCACCCGCTCCCAGCTCGGTGACGCCCAGCCCGGGGAAGACCTCGCCCAGCCGTGCGTAGGCGTCCGCGACGGGCGACACGGCGGCGGCCGGCGCCTCCGTGCGGGCCGCGGCGACCGGGCCCGCCGGGGCGGCGGTGGCGGACGTGGCGGCTTCGGCGGACAGGGTGGGAGCGGACATGCGGAACCATCGCTTCACGATCGTTAGCAGGTAAGCCTTACCTTACCCCGCCGTCCGGGTGTTTGAACTGGGGCCGTGTGCGCCTATCGTGCTTGACGGACGGGTAACAACCGATGCTCACGACCCCGGCCGACGACCCCCCAGAACCGCCCACCCGCAGGAGGAACCGTGGAGCAGACCGGTCCGCGCGGCGCGCACGGCTCCGCCGGGACCTGGGCCCCCGACGCCCGCGCGGGCGCCTTCCGGATTCCGCAGCAGTCGGGCCCGGTGGACGCGGGGTGGGCCGGGGGAGCGGCCGCGGGGGCCGTGGGCGACGGTTTCGGCTCCGGGCAGGGCACCGGGCCGGGCACCGGCACCTCTGCCGTCCTGGCCGCGGCCCGCGGTGAGCACACGCACAGCGAGGCGCCGATCCCGCATCCGCGCACCGACGACACCGTCCGCCCCGCCGCACGCGCGGACGTCCCCCGTCCCGCCGCGGACGCCGAGAACACCAGGCCCGTGCACACCGACGAGCCGCGCCCCGCCGCACGCCCGCAGGCAGCACGCCCGCAAGACATGCGTCCCGGACGCGCGGACGAGGCCCGGCCGGAAGCGGGTGCCGGGGGCGCCCGCCCCGCGCACGCGGAGGAGACCCGTCCGGCCGTACGTCCGCGGAGCGCCCGGCCCCCGCGCGCCGAAGACGCCCGCCCGGCCGTACGCGAGCCGGACGCGGGCCCCGCGCGCACCGAGGGGGCCCGTCCGGCCGTACGCCCGGAGAACACCTGGACCGTGCGCACCGAGGAGGCCCGTCCCGCCGCCCGTACGGAGTCCGCGCGCCCTGTCGTGCAGCGCGCCTCCGTGCGGGGGCAGATCCTCGACGCCCTGCGCACCGCGCTCGTCGCCGGTGAACTCGCCCCCGGCGAGGTGTACTCGGCGCCCGCGCTCGGCGAACGCTTCGGGGTCTCGGCGACGCCCGTCCGGGAGGCGATGCAGCAGCTCGCCCTCGAAGGCGCTGTCGAGGTCGTCCCCAACCGGGGCTTCCGCGTCGTCGAGCGCGGCACCCGGGAACTGGCCGAACTCACCGAGATCCGGGGCCTGATCGAGGTCCCGGTGATGCTCCGGCTCGCCCGCACCGTGCCCGCCGCCCGCTGGGCAGAGCTGCGCCCGCTCGCCGAGGCCACCGTGCGCGCCGCCTCCTCGGGCTGCCGCGCGACCTACGCGGAGTCCGACCGGACCTTCCACCGCGCGGTGCTCGGCCTCGCGGGCAACCAGCAGCTGGTGCGCATCGCCGACGATCTGCACCGCCGTGCCCAGTGGCCCCTCGTCGGCGGTCCCGTCTCCCGGGGCCGCGCCGACCTGGTGGCCGACGCGGCCGAACACACCGCGCTGCTGGACGCGTTGATCGCCGAGGACCTGACGGTCGTCCAGGCGCTGGTACGGGAGCACTTCACCGGCGCGTCCTGAGGCACCCGGGCACCAGGCCCCCAGGAACCCCGTTCAGCCCCTGCCGCGAGGGCGAGGCACGCCACCCGGGTCGTACGCGGCCCCCTGCCGGGGGCGGCGCACCGTGCCGGGCGGCGGGATCCGCGCCCGGCGTCGGCAGCCCCGTGGCGGGCGAAGCGGCCGCCCGCCCGTGTACGGTCAGGCCGTCGCCGCGGGGGGCGACAACTGGTCCGCCAGCCACAGCGGGACACCCCCGAGCAGCCGGAACAGCCGTCCCGCCTCCGCCCGCAGCCGCGAAGCCTCCGGCTCGGTCTCGGCGTCGGCGAGGGACGCCAGCGCCGGCGCCGTACCGACGAGATACCCCAGCTCCTCCCGGATCCGCAGGGATTCGGCGAAGCCGTGCCGGGCCTCCGCCAACTCCCCCTCGCGCAGGGCGATTCCGGCGAGGTGCCGCCAGGTGAAGGACAGCAGCAGGGCGTCGTTCCGGTCGGTCGCGCCCGCGTGCGCCCGCCGGTACGCGGCGCGGGCCGCCTGCGGGGCGTGTGCGAGGTTCTCGGCGAGCAGCCCGCGCCGGAAGTCGAGCAGTGCCCTGCCCGGCGCGCCGGGCGCGAGCAGCGCCGCCGCCCGGCCGAGCGCGGCGCGCGCCTCGTCGGCCCGGTCGCGCACGCCCAACAGGGTTGCGGCATAGGCGAGTTGACCCCGCTCGCAGGCCGCCGCGCCGCGCTCGTCGTCGCTCTGCGCCAGCGCCTCGGCGGTGCGCAGCGCGTCCTCCGCCTCGGCCCAGCCCTGCTCGGTGTAGAGACAGCGCTCCACCAGGAGCGATGCTCTCTGCAGCGCGGGCCCCGCCGTGCGCGGCTGGATCAGCGCCGCCGCGTCGGCCCAGCAGGCGCGCGAGCGCAGCCGCCATACCGCGGTCTGGAGTGGATCGTCCCCTGCAGTCGTTCCGGTACCAGACATGGCGGTATGCGCCACGTTGCCCTCCCCGAGCACACCATTGAGCTGTTGAGTGGTGGCATCTCAGCATGGATCACGGGGCCCGGCCAAGAGGGCGGGTGAAGGATTTCACAAAGTCATGGGTCCCGCGCCGGGCCGCCCGGGGCTCCTGGGGTCAGCTCATCCGCAGGGCCAGGAAGAAGTCCAACTTGTCTTCCAGGCGCGACAGGTCACGACTCGTCAACTGCTCGATACGTCCGACACGGTAGCGCAGCGTGTTGACGTGCAGGTGCAGCCGGGCGGCACAGCGCGTCCAGGAGCCGTCGCAGTCCAGGAACGCCTCCAGGGTCGGGATCAGCTCCGCGCGGTGCCGGCCGTCGTACTCGCGCAGCGGGTCCAGCAGACGGGCGGTGAAGGCACGGCGCACGTCGTCCGGGACGAACGGCAGCAGCAGGACGTGCGAGGCCAGCTCCTGGTGCCCGGCCGCGCAGACCCGTCCGGGACGGGCCGCGGCGACCCGGCGGGCGTGCCGGGCCTCCTCCAGGGCACCGCGCAGCCCCTCGGCCGAGTGGACGGCCGCGCTGACGCCGATGGTGAGCCGGCCGTCGTCGTTCAGGCCGGCGGACAGCGGCTCCCGTACGGCCGCCAGCAGGGTGTCGGCGTGCAGGCCGGGCTCGGTGCCGTCCTCGTCGGAGGGGACCGCCGGAAGGGGGACGAGCGCGACCGCCTCGTCCCCCGTGTGGGCGACGGCGATCCGGTCGGAGTGCTCAGGGCCCGGCGTCAGCGGGTCGACGAGGATCTCCTCGAGGAGCGCCTGGGCGACCGGGCCGCCCTCGATCCCGCCCCCGTCCCACTCGACACGCGCCACCACGACCTGCCAGTGCGGGGCCGCGCCCAGCCCCGGCAGCAGCACCGGCGCCGCGACCCGCAGCCGGGCCGCGATCTCGGTGGGCGCGGCTCCCGTCTGGACCAGTTCCAGGACCTCCTGCGCGAGCCGCCTGCGCACCGTGCGCGCCGCGTCCCGCCGGTCCCGCTCCACCGCGATCAGCTGGGTGACGCCCTGGAGCAGGTCGAGCCGCTCCTCGGGCCAGTCCCCGGCGTCCGCCTCGACCGCGAGCAGCCAGTCGGAGAGCACGGTCTCGCGGACGTCCCGGAGGGCGCCCGTGGCGCGCCCCGAGGAGCGGACCGGGAAGAGCGAGTACATCGCCGGGCCCACCGTCACCCGGTGCGGTCCCCGGCGCCCGCTGCGGACCGCCGCGAGATGGGCCGCGGCCAGCTCGGCGCGGGTGTCCGCGGGCAGCGCCCCGCCCGCGAGCTTCGAGCCCGCGATGGGCCGTCCGGCGGGCGAGAGGACCCAGGCGCGCAGGTCGAGATCAGTGCCGAGGAGATCGAGGACCACGTCCGGGCCGCCGCCGGCCGGGCCCGAGGTCATCATCCGCCGGTGCCGCTCGACCACGGCGGCCAGATCCCCGGCGCGCTCTCCCGAGACCTGGCGCACGACGTGCTCGGTGATCGTGGCGAAGGCGACGGACTCGTTCACGGCGAACAGCGGCAGCCGGTGCCGGGCGCAGGCCACGACCAGGTCGTCGGGGATGTCGCCGAGCTCCGCCTCGCCCGCGGCCAGCGCCGCGACCCCGGCGCCCGCGAGGATGCGGACGAACGGCTCGGAGTCCTCGGCGTCGTGCCGCCAGGCGAGGCCGGTGAGGACCAGCTCGCCGCCCGAGAGATAGCGGCTCGGGTCCTTGAGGTCGGTGGTCATCACACCGCGTACGGTGCGGTCGAGTTCGTCCTCGCCGCCGAGCAGCCGCAGGCCCAGCGCGTCCGTGTCGAGCAGTGCGCGCAGCCGCATTCTCGTCGCCGCCGTTCTTTGTCTCGAAATCTACGATGGATCGGTGGGGCGGGCCCGTCGGCCTCCCGGGCTCCGCGGGAGCTGTCCGCGGACTCCGGGAACCTGCGGTACCGGCCCCGTGGCCCTCTGTTTCCAGACGGCCGCGGCCCTGTTCCCGCAGGGCCCTGTGCCTGCTCCCGGAGGACCGGGTCTCTGTTTCCAGAGGACTGGGTCTCTGTTTCCAGAGGAAAACGAAGAGGTTGCCGATGGCCTCGGTTCATACGAATCTACAAGATGCGCACGCTGGCCAGCGAACTCCTTCATGGTTTTGGTGACTGACCCCGACGTGGGACGCCGCTGTGTACTGACCCCACTCCGCTGTTGAGACCTCATGAACGAGCCGAGGACGCCGCACCCGATCTGGCTTGATGAGAACACCCCCGACACGAATGAAGAGAGCCACTCATGGACTTCCTTCGCCCCGCCAGTTGGGAGGAGGCGCTCGCCGCCAAGGCCGAGCACCCCACGGCTGTGCCGATTGCGGGTGGCACCGACGTGATGGTCGAGATCAACTTCGATCACCGCAGGCCCGAGTACCTCCTCGACCTGAACCGCATCGGCGAGCTGAGCGAGTGGGAGGCGGGCGAGGAGAGCGTGCGCCTGGGCGCCTCCGTCCCGTACACCCGGATCATGGAGAACCTGCGCCGCGAGCTTCCCGGGCTGGCCCTCGCCTCCCACACGGTGGCCTCCCCGCAGATCCGCAACCGCGGCGGCGTCGGCGGCAACCTCGGCACCGCCTCCCCGGCCGGCGACGCCCACCCCGCCCTCCTGGCGGCCGGTGCCGAGGTCGAGGCCGAGTCGGTGCGCGGTTCGCGGCTGATTCCGATCGACGACTTCTACACCGGCGTGAAGCGCAACGCGCTCGCTCCCGACGAGCTGATCCGCGCGGTCCGCGTCAGGAAGGCGGACGGGCCGCAGCAGTTCTCCAAGGTCGGCACCCGCAACGCGATGGTGATCGCGGTGTGCGCCTTCGGACTGGCCCTGCACCCCGAGACCCGTACGGTCCGCACCGGCATCGGCTCGGCCGCGCCGACCCCGGTCCGCGCGAGGACGGCCGAGGAGTTCCTGAACGCGGCGCTCGACGAGGGCGGCTTCTGGGACAACGGAAAGATCATCACCCCGTCGGTGGCCAAGCAGTTCGCGGCGCTGTGCTCCGCCGCCTGCAACCCGATCGACGACGTCCGCGGCACGGCGAGCTACCGCCGTCACGCGGTCGGCGTCATGGCCCGTCGCACGCTGACCTGGACCTGGGAGTCCTACCGCACCGCCGCCCGCAGGGAAGGAGTCGCGTAATGCGTGTCAACTTCACGGTCAACGGCCGCAGTCAGGAGGCCGACGACGTCTGGGAGGGCGAGAGCCTCCTGTACGTCCTGCGCGAGCGCCTCGGTCTGCCCGGTTCCAAGAACGCCTGCGAGCAGGGCGAGTGCGGCTCCTGCACCGTCCGCCTGGACGGCGTGCCCGTCTGTTCCTGTCTGGTCGCCGCCGGCCAGGTCGAGGGCCGCGAGGTCGTCACCGTCGAGGGGCTGGCCGACTTCGCCAAGCAGCGTGCGGAGCAGGCAGGTTGTACGACGGGCGCGTGCAACACGCCGGATTCCGCAGGTATTCCGCTCGACGAGGCCCAGCTGGGGGCACCCCCGGGCGAAGCCTGGGGGAGGGCGGCCAGGGGCCACGACTCGCAGACCGGCGAGGGCACCGAACTCTCGCCCGTGCAGCAGGCGTTCATCGACGCCGGAGCCGTCCAGTGCGGCTTCTGCACCCCGGGTCTGCTGATCGCGGCGGACGAGATGCTGGAGCGCACCCCGAACCCGACCGACGCGGACATCCGCGAGGCGCTCTCGGGCAACCTGTGCCGCTGCACCGGCTACGAGAAGATCATGGACGCGGTCCGCCTCGCGGCCGCCCGGCAGTCCGAGGCGGTCTGACCATGGGAACGACCGGCACACCCACGAACATCACCCAGGGCACCGGGACCAGGGGCGGCATCGGCGAGTCCACCCTCCGTCCGGACGGCACCCTCAAGGTCACCGGCGAGTTCGCGTACTCCTCCGACATGTGGCACGAGGACATGCTGTGGGGCCAGATCCTGCGCTCCACCGTCGCCCACGCCGAGATCGTGTCCATCGACACGGGCGAGGCGCTCGCCACCCCCGGCGTGTACGCCGTCATGACGTACGACGACCTGCCCACCGACGTGAGGAACTACGGCCTGGAGATCCAGGACACCCCGGTCCTCGCGCACGGCAAGGTACGCCACCACGGCGAGCCCGTCGCCATCGTCGCCGCCGACCACCCGGAGACCGCCCGCCGCGCCGCCGCCAAGATCAAGGTGGAGTACCGCGAGCTGCCGGTGATCACCGACGAGGCGTCCGCGACCGCGCCGGACGCGGTCCTCGTCCACGAGGGCCGCACCGACCACCACATCGGCCACGTCCCGCACCCCAACATCGTGCACCGCCAGCCGATCGTCCGCGGCGATGCCGAACGGGCCGCGGGCAGGGCCGACTTCGTGGTCCGGGGCGAGTACACCTTCGGCATGCAGGACCAGGCGTTCCTCGGTCCCGAGTCCGGCCTCGCGGTGCCCTGCGAGGACGGCGGCGTCGAGCTCTACATCGCCACCCAGTGGCTGCACTCCGACCTGCGGCAGATCGCCCCGGTCCTCGGCCTGCCCGAGGACAAGGTCCGGATGACGCTCTCCGGGGTCGGCGGCGCGTTCGGCGGTCGCGAGGACCTGTCGATGCAGATCCACGCCTGTCTGCTGGCGCTGCGCACCGGCAAGCCCGTCAAGATCGTCTACAACCGTTTCGAGTCCTTCTTCGGACACGTCCACCGCCACCCCGCGAAGCTGTACTACGAGCACGGGGCGACCAGGGACGGCAAGCTGACCCATGTGAAGGCGCGGATCGTCCTGGACGGCGGCGCGTACGCCTCGGCCTCCCCGGCGGTCGTCGGCAACGCCTCCTCCCTCGGCGTCGGCCCGTACGTGGTCGACGACGTCGACATCGAGGCCATCGCCCTCTACACCAACAACCCGCCCTGCGGCGCGATGCGGGGCTTCGGCGCGGTCCAGGCGTGCTTCGCGTACGAGGCGCAGATGGACAAGCTCGCCGACGAGGTGGGCATGGACCGGGTCGAGTTCCGCCGGCTCAACGCGATGGAACAGGGCTCGCTCCTGCCGACCGGGCAGCGCGTCGACTCACCGGCCCCGGTCGCCGAACTCCTGCGCCGCGTCAAGGCGATGCCGCTCCCGCCCGAGCGCCAGTGGCTCTCCGCGGGCGAGGACGCCGACGTACGGCAGCTGCCCGGCGGTCTGTCCAACACCACGCACGGCGAGGGCGTCGTCCGCGGGATCGGGTACGCCGTCGGCATCAAGAACGTCGGCTTCTCCGAGGGGTTCGACGACTACTCGACCGCCCGGGTCCGCATGGAGGTCGTCGGCGGAGTGCCCGTCGCCACCGTGCACACCGCGATGGCCGAGGTCGGCCAGGGCGGCGTCACCGTCCACGCGCAGATCGCCCGCACCGAACTGGGCGTCGCGCAGGTGACCATCCAGCCGGCCGACACCCGGGTGGGCAGCGCCGGTTCGACGTCCGCCTCGCGCCAGACCTACGTCACCGGCGGCGCCGTCAAGAACTCCTGCGAGCTCGTCCGCGAGAAGGTCCTGGAGATGGGCCGCCGCAAGTTCGGCACGTACCACCCGGCCTGGGCCACGGCCGAACTCCTCCTGGAGGGCGGCAAGGTCGTCACCGACGGCGGCGAGGTCCTCGCCGACCTCGCCGACGTGCTCGAGGACGAGGCCGTCGATGTCGAGGCCGAGTGGCGGCACCGCCCCACCGAACCCTTCGACCTGCGCACCGGACAGGGCAACGGCCACGTCCAGTACTCCTTCGCCGCGCACCGCGCCGTCGTCGAGGTGGACACCGAACTCGGCCTGGTCAAGGTCGTCGAACTGGCCTGCGCCCAGGACGTCGGCAAGGCGCTCAACCCGCTGTCCGTCATCGGCCAGATCCAGGGTGGCACCACCCAGGGCCTGGGCGTCGCGGTCATGGAGGAGATCATCGTCGACCCGAAGACCGCGAAGGTGCGCAACCCCTCCTTCACGGACTATCTGATCCCCACCATCCTCGACACGCCGACCATCCCCGTCGACGTGCTCGAACTCGCCGACGACCACGCCCCCTACGGGCTCCGTGGCGTCGGCGAGGCCCCGACCCTGTCGTCCACCCCGGCCGTCCTCGCGGCGATCCGGAACGCGACGGGTCTGGAGCTCGACCGGACACCGGTACGCCCCGAACACCTCACGGGCAACGCGTAGTTCCGGGCACCTCTCTCCGGGCGGCGCAGGGAACATCACCCTTCCCCGCGCCGCGCGGAGACCTTCACGTTCGTCTCGGGCCGTCCCCCGGGTCGTGCTGCCGAAGCACCTTCCCAAATCCCGCAGCCGCAGGCGCGGCTGACCAGTCGTCAGGACGGCTGTACGGGTGCCCCTTTGAACCTTGGGAGCAGGCCCACATGACCCAGCAGTCACTGGAGCCGAAGACCACCGCGCAGGACGCGGGCGCGGGCAGCCGCGTTCCGGCGGGACGGTCCTGGCTCGACCGGTACTTCCACATCTCCCGGCGGGAGAGCTCGATCGCGCGCGAGGTGCGCGGCGGCGTCACCACCTTCATGGCGATGGCGTACATCCTGCTGCTCAACCCCCTCGTCCTGTCCGGCAAGGACGTGGCGGGGGACACGCTCGGCCAGAAGGCGCTGATCACCGCGACCGCGTTCGCGGCGGCCTTCACCACCCTCCTCATGGGCTTCGTCGGCAAGGTGCCGCTCGCCCTCGCCGCCGGACTGTCGGTGTCCGGAGTGCTCTCCTCGCAGGTCGTCCCGCAGATGACCTGGCCGCAGGCCATGGGGATGTGCGTGATGTACGGCGTCGTCATCATGCTCCTGGTCGTCACCGGGCTGCGCGAGATGATCATGAACGCGATCCCGCTGGCGCTCAAGCACGCCATCACCATGGGCATCGGTCTGTTCATCGCGCTGATCGGCCTGGTCAAGGCCGGCTTCGTGCACCAGGGCAAGGCCACCCCCCTCACCCTCGGCCCCACCGGTGAACTCGCCGGCTGGCCGGTGCTGCTCTTCGCCGCGACCCTGCTGCTGATCTTCGCGCTCCAGGCCCGCGGGGTCCCCGGAGCGATCCTCATCGGCATCGTCTCCGGCACGGTTCTGTCCGTCCTCCTCGACGCCACCGGCGTCGTCGCCCCCGGACAGTGGGCCGGGGGCGCCCCCGAACTGCACGGCAGCGCCGTCTCGATGCCCGACTTCTCGCTCTTCGGCCAGGTCGAGTTCGGCGGCTGGAGCCAGGTCGGAGCCATGACCGTCGGGATGATCGTCTTCACCCTGGTGCTCGCCGGGTTCTTCGACGCGATGGCCACGATCATCGGCGTCGGCACCGAGGCCGGACTGGCCGACGACCGGGGCCGGATGCCCGGCCTGTCGAAGGCGCTGTTCATCGACGGCGCGGGCGGAGCGGTCGGCGGAGTGGCCGGAGCCTCCGGCCAGACGGTCTTCGTCGAGTCCGCGACCGGCGTCGGCGAGGGCGCCCGTACCGGCCTGTCCTCCGTCGTCACCGGCCTCCTCTTCGCCGCCTGCCTGTTCTTCACCCCGCTCACGGCGATCGTCCCGGGCGAGATCGCGGCGGCGGCCCTGGTGGTGATCGGCGCCATGATGATGACGAACGCGCGCCACGTCGACTGGACCGACCGCGCCACCGCCGTCCCGGTCTTCCTGACGGTCGTGATCATGCCGTTCACCTATTCGATCACCGCGGGCGTGGCGGCCGGTGTGATCAGTTACGTCGCCATCAAGACCGCCCAGGGCAAGGTCCGGGAGACCGGGGCCTTCATGTGGGGTCTCACGGCGGTCTTCCTCGTCTACTTCGCGCTCCACCCGATCGAGGGCTGGCTGGGCGTCCGCTGACACCCGAGCCCCTTCCACGCAACCGCTGTCAAGGAGACCGAGACATGCTGGACATCGCCGCAGAACTGCACCGGTGGGTCGAGCAGGGCCGCGACTTCGCCGTCGCCACCGTGGTGGCGGTCGGCGGCAGCGCGCCCCGCCGGCCCGGCGCCGCGCTCGCCGTCGACTCCGACGGCACGGCGATCGGCTCGGTCTCGGGCGGTTGCGTGGAAGGAGCGGTCTACGACCTGTGCACGCAGGCGCTGGAGGACGGCGGGACCGTCCTCGAACGCTTCGGCTACAGCGACGACGACGCCTTCGCGGTCGGCCTGACCTGCGGCGGCGTCATCGACATCCTGGTCACCCCGGTCCGCTCGCGGGACGCCGCCCGCCGGACGGTGTACGCGGCGGCGCTGGCCGCCGCGGCGGGCGGCGAGGCGGCGGCCCTCGCCCGGGTCGTGAGCGGGCCCGCCGAACTGATGGGCCGGGCCCTCCTCGTGCGGGCCGACGGCTCCCACGAGGGCGGCTTCGGCGCCCATCCCGGACTCGACCGTACGGTGATCGGCGAGGCGGCGGCCCAGCTCGACGCCGGCCGCACCGCCACCGTGGAGATCGGAGAGCAGGGCTCTCGTTGCGGAGCGCCGCTCACGGTCCTGGTGGAGTCCTCGGTCCCGCCCCCGCGCATGATCGTCTTCGGTGCCGTCGACTTCGCCTCCGCACTGGTGCGCGTCGGCAAGTTCCTCGGCTACCGGGTGACGGTGTGCGACGCCCGCCCGGTCTTCGCGACGGCGGCCCGCTTCCCCGAGGCGGACGACATCGTCGTGGAATGGCCCCACCGCTACCTGGAGCGCACGGAGGTCGACTCCCGCACGGTCCTGTGCGTCCTCACCCACGACGCCAAGTTCGACGTCCCGCTGCTGCGGCTCGCGCTGCGGCTGCCGGTGGCCTACGTCGGCGCCATGGGTTCGCGCCGCACCCACCTGGACCGCAACGAACGGCTGCGCGAGGTCGGCATCACCGAGATCGAGCTGGCCCGCCTGAGGTCGCCGATCGGCCTGGACCTGGGGGCGCGGACCCCCGAGGAGACGGCGCTGTCGATCGCCGCGGAGATCGTGGCCGACCGGCGCGGCGGGAGCGGGGTCTCCCTGACCGGGGCGCACACCCCCATCCACCACGACACGCCCTCGACCCCGGTGCGGCGGATCGGGTCGGTGGCCTGAGGGAGGGACCCCCGCCGGGGCCGCGCCTCGGGGCCCTCGTCCGGGCGGCTCCTTCCGGGCCGCGCTCCCGGGCCGCGCTCGCGTGCGGCTCCTTCCGAGCGGTTTCCTGCGTACCGCTTCGCCACTTCTTCCGTGCCCCGTATTGACGTGAACGCGTCTCTCGGCGAGTCTCCTGTGGGAGCGCTCCCGCGCACCCCTCCGCAAGTCCCTCGTGACCGTTGCGACCCCGGAGTGAACCCGTATGAGACGACGCACCCCCACCTGGCTCGCCGCTCTGTCCGTCGGACTGGCCGCCCTGTTCGTCGTACCCCCGGCGCACGCCGCCGAGCCCGCCGGCCGCGGACCGTCGCTGTACGTCCCCGACGCCAACCCGGCGGCGTACCAGCAGGTCCGGAGCCTCGCCCGAGCCGGCCGGCTGCACGACGCGGCGGACGTCCTGGCGATGGTGAACACCCCGCAGGCCGTGTGGTTCGGTGACCAGACGCCGGCCGAGGTGGAGCGACTGGTCCGCACGGTGGTGCGCGACGCGGGCCGCGAGCACGCGGTTCCCGCCCTGGCGCTGTACGACATCCCCGGCCGGGACTGCGCCAACTATTCCGCCGGCGGCGCCGCGAACACCGCGGAGTACCAGGCGTGGATCGACGCCGTGGCACGCGGGATCGGCCGCGGCGACGCGATCGTCGTCCTCGAACCCGACGCCCTCGCCCTGCTGCCCTCCGACTGCGGCCAGGACGACGCGCAGGGCACCAAGACGGCCGCGCGCTACGCCGAGGTCAACTACGCGGTCGACGCCCTGGAGCCGCTGCGCGGCACGAAGGTGTACCTCGACACCGGGCATCCGGGCTGGCACTCGGTCAACGACATCGTGCCGCGCCTGATCGAGGGCGGGGTGGCCCGGGCCTCCGGCTTCTACACCAACGCCTCGAACTACAACACCGACGACGCCAACTCCTGGTACGGCAAGCTCATCTCGTCCTGTCTGGCCTACGCCGACGGCGGTGGTGACGTGGCCCAGTGCCCCAACCAGTGGTGGCCGCGCGCCGACGCGCAGGCCTGGTTCGACGCGCACGTGACGACCCCGCCGTCCCGGATGAAGCACTTCGTCACGGACTCCAGCCGCAACGGCCGGGGCACCTGGACCCCGCCCGCCGGCAGGTACACGGACGCGCAGGACTGGTGCAACCCGCCGGGCCGGGGGCTCGGCGCCCGCCCCACGCTGCGCACCGGCGACCCGCTCCAGGACGCCCGGCTGTGGATCAAGACGCCCGGCGAGTCGGACGGCCTCTGCCTGCGCGGAACCGCGGGCCCCGAGGACCCCGAGCGCGGCACGGTCGACCCGAAGGCGGGGGACTGGTTCCCCCAGCAGGCCCTGGAGCTGGCTCAGTTGGCCGAACCACCGCTTCTCCCGGGGCACTGACCCGACAGGAGGCCGGCCCTCCAGGAGACGCGTCTCCTGGAGGGCCGGCCTTTCGGGAGACGCGTCTCCTGCGGGACCGGCCTTCAGGGGACATGGCTCACGGCCCCAGCAACCCGTCCACCGCCCGCCCGAACATCCACCGCGCCGACCACCCCAGCGGGCGGTCGGCGAGACCCGGCAGCCCGCGCACGCTCAGATCCTCGCGCCAGACCACGCGCGAACCGCCGCCGTCCGCCGGGTGCACCTCGAACTCGGCCCAGCCCGTGACGAACGCGCCGCGCTTGACCAGCCGGCACGTTCCCGGGGTCCCGTCGCCGGGCGGGTGCCACGCGACGACCTCCATCGGGTCGTCGAACGCGAGCGGCCCGAGGCCCGAGCGCGCCACGAAGACCGTGCCCTCCCGCGTCGGCGGCGGCGTGCGCACGGTGACCCGGGTCAGCGGGACGACGTCCGCGTGCCGGGGCCAGTCGGTCAGCCGCCGCCAGCTCTCGGCGACGGCGTGCCGGGACGCGCGTTCCAGGACGAAGAGGACCACGGCACGATCGTAGGCGCCCGGAGGCCGCGGACCGGGGACGAACTCTCCCGTGCTCGGGCGAGACGTCATCAACACAGCGCCGGAACGAGGGTGTTGACGGCGGAGAACGCCCGTTCGACCGCTCCCCGGACCGGACGTCCCCGCGTTACGATGCGGCCGACCGTGATCGACGATCGCCCGAGACGCCGCACCCTGACCGCCCCTCCCGCGACAGGAGCCCACGTGCCGGACCAGCCCTTCGTCCTCGACCCCACAGGCGCCGACATCCACGGGGAGGCCGAGCGGTTACGCGGCCCGCGCCGCGGCTCGCAGGACACGGGAGACGCCCCCGCCGCCGCCCTCGTGGAACTCCCGGGCGGGATCACGGCCTGGTTCCCGACCCGGTTCGACACGCTCAAGCGGCTCCTCGCCGACGACCGGGTCTCCAAGGACCCCAACCAGCACTGGCCCGCCTGGATCGACGGTGCCCACCACGAGAGCTGGGTCGCCCTCTGGGTCGGCGTCACCAACATGTTCACCGCCTACGGCGCCGACCACCGCAGGCTGCGCAAGCTCGTCTCCCCCGCGTTCACCAAGCGGCGCACGGACGCGCTCAGGCCCCGTATCGAGGAGATCGCGGCCGAGCTGCTCGACCGCATGGCCGAGGCGCCCGAGCGCCGGGCCGATCTGCGCTCCGCCTACGCGCACCCGCTGCCGATGCGGGTGATCTGCGAACTCTTCGGCCTCCCCGAGGAGCAGCGCGCCGACATCGCGCGTCTCATCGAGGCGAACATGGACACCACCCTCACCCCCGAGCAGGCCATGGCCACCTACCGGGAGGTCCACGAACTGCTCGCACGGCTCGTGGAGTCGAAGCGGGAGCGGCCCGGCGACGACATGACGACCGCGCTCATCGCGGCCCGCGACGAGGAGGGATCCCGGCTCACCGAGGCCGAGTTGATCGACACCCTCCTCCTCGTCATCGGCGCGGGCCACGAGACGACCGTGAACCTCATCGGCAACGCGGTCCACGCCCTGCTCGCCCACCCGGACCAGCTCGCCCGTGTGCTCGCCGGCGAGGTGCCGTGGAGCGAGGTCATCGAGGAGACCCTGCGCTGGGCCCCCTCGATCGCCAACCTCCCGCTGCGGTACGCCGTCGAGGACATCAAGCTCGCCGACGGCACCCTGATCCCGCGCGGCGACGCGATCCTGGCGACGTACGCGGCGGCGGGCCGTGACCCCCGGCGGCACGGCGAGAGCGCGGACCGCTTCGACACCGGCCGCCTCGACAAGGAACACCTCGCCTTCGGCCACGGCGTCCACTACTGCGTCGGCGCGCCCCTGGCCCGGCTGGAGGCCGCCGTCGCGCTCCCCGCGCTGTTCGAGCGCTTCCCCGACCTGAGCGGGGACAGCTCGCGCGATCCCGCGCGCCTCGCCGAGTCGTTCATCGGCCACGGCTACCGGACCCTGCCCGTGCGCTGGAGCTGACGGTCCCGGGGGAGCCCCCGCCGCCCCGTGCTCACGGGGTGCCGGACCCCTCCCGCGGGCGGCGCTCCCGCCCCGGTCCGTGGCCGGGGCGGTGCACGCCGGCCGTGCGGCCCACGAGCAGGGCCACGGCCAGCAGCCGGCGCCAGTCCAGGGTGGGCTGCACCGCGGGAACGCCCGGACGCTTCCTCGGGACGCGTACGCGCAGCACGCCCGGTTCGACGCGGCAGCGCACCGGGGTGGGCAGGACCATGGCCTCGCCGTCGATACCGGCTTCCAGTTCGCCGCCGTCGGCGGTCACGGTCACCTCGCGCGAGGTGAGGACCGACAGGCCGTGCGGGGCGGGGGAGAGCAGCAGGGCGGCGGCCTCGACGGCGTTGTCCACCTTGACGCCGAGCACCCCGAGCAGCCCCGAGTCCAGCCGCTCGCGCCGGCCCAGCCCCGCCGGATCGTTCGTGCGGTAGGGGTTGTTGCTCACCAGCACCGCCTGCGGGGCGTCGAGTGTCGTACCGGCCGCGTGGGCGGTCAGCACGGGGCCGCGCTGGCGGGTGAGCAGATCCGGAAGGAGCTCCAGGATCGTGCCGATCTTGTCGTCCCGGTAGGCGGGATCCTGGACGACCGCCGCGTACGCGCCGAACGAGGCGTTGTTGACGAACGGGTGCTCCCCGGCGAAGCCGAGGTCCACCCGCAGTTCGACCCCGTCTCCCAGCGCGTCGAGGCAGGTGGCGGGGTCGTCGCGGTCGAGGCCGAGGTCCATGGCGAAGTGGTTGCGGGTGCCGGCCGAGACGACGAGGAACGGCAGACCGTGTTCGGCGGCGACGGCCGCGACGAGTGCCTGCGTCCCGTCACCGCCCGCGACGCCCAGCAGGTCCGCTCCGTCCGCGACCGCCCGCCGGGCCAGCTCGGTGACGTCCTGATGGTGTTCCGGGTCGAGGAGCACGACGCGGGCGCCGAGCCGTTCGGCCTTCTCCACGAGGCCGAACCGCTCCACCTTGCCGCCGCCGGACCGGGGATTCATGAGGACGAACGGCCGTCGCGGCGGCGGAGTGCGGTGCTCCTTCATCGGCCGGACCCGGCCGCGGGCGCCGCGCAGCGCGTAGCGGCCGCACCACACGGCGACGATCCACAGCACGGGGGACAGCAGCAGGGTCCACAGCAGCGTGACCGCGAGGACCACGACGGCGGCGAGCGGGAGGACGATCGCGAGCAGCCCCGCGATCCAGCGCACCGGGCCGCGCCTGCTCAGCATCCACCACAGCGCTGCCGCCGCGACCGCCATGGCGGCGAGGGCGGCCAGCAGGAGCAGGAAGCCGCGTACGCCTCCGAAGGCGAGCGGCAGCGCCACGGCGAGCGCCGCCGACGCCAGCGAGGCTCTCGCCGCCCACCGTTCCCGGGCCGGCGGGCCCGTCTGCGTGCTCATCGTTCCTCCACCGGTCGGTCCGTCCGGCATCGCGGCCGCCGTCCGAGGAGAGGGCCGCCGGGCCGGTCATGCGAACCAGATGCCCCGGCCGCGGACGTCCATGTCCGGCCCGCCGGGACGGCTCTTAGGGAGTCACGCTGTCACGAGCCGGGCTCCGGCACCACGAGGCGGCCCGTGTCCCGGCCCGTGTCCTGCCCGGTCCCTCCTCCCCGTCCCCGTCCGGAAGCCGGGAGAGCGGCGGGATCCGCCGACCCCTCGGCGGGATCCGCCGACCGTGCTCCCTCGGCGGGATCCGCCCGCCGCGCGGCCGGGCCGGGCCGGGTGCGTGCCTCCGGCGGGATCAGCGCGCCGTGCCCGGCCCCGCACACGACCGCCGCCCGCACCGGCTCGCCGCAGTCCGCGTGCACGACCTCCAGCGGCGGCCCCTCGGGATCCGCCGTGTAGCGGTCGCCCCACTGCTTGAGGGCGATCATGACGGGCCACAGGTCCCAGCCCTTGCGGGTGAGCCGGTACGCGTGCCGGGTGCGGCTGCCGGGTTCGCTGTACGGCACGGTGTCCAGGATCCCGGCCGCGACCAGCTTGCGCAGCCGGTCGGCCAGCACGCTCTCGGAGAGCCCGACGTGCCGCCGGAAGTCGTCGAAGCGGCGTACGCCGTTCATCGCGTCCCGCAGGACCAGCATCGACCACTTCTCGCCGATCAGGTCGAGTGTCCGCTGGACCGTGCAGTTCTCGGTACTGGTGTCGAGCCACGTCATGCGCCCATCGTAGGCTGACTGCGAGATTGACAGCCAGGTGTGGCACCGCCTAACTTCGAAAAACAGAGTCAGAGGGTCGACGCGGGAGAGTGGAAGAGCCATGGGCAGGTCTCGTACGTACGACTGGGAGGACCCGGCCGTCTCCGCGGCCGCCGTCGCCCGGTACAGCGGTCTCGAATTCCTCCGCGAGATGCAGGCCGGACGGCTCCCCGCACCGCCGGTCTCCGCGACCCTCGGCATGACCCTCGACGAGGTCGAGCACGGCCGGGTGGTCTTCACGCTGGTTCCGGGGGAGGAGCACTACAACCCCATCGGAAGCGTCCACGGGGGCATCTACGCCACCCTGCTGGACTCCGCCGCGGGCTGCGCGGTGCAGTCCGTACTCCCCCGGGGCACCGGGTACACCTCGCTCGACCTGAACGTGAAGTTCCTGCGGCCGGTCACCGTGGACACCGGCGAGGTCCGCGCGGTCGGCACCGTGCTGAACAGCGGCCGCCGCACCGCCCTCGCCCAGGCGGAGCTCTTCGACACGGGCGGCCGGCTGCTCGCGCACACCACCAGCAGTTGCCTGCTGTTCCCCGTCTGACCCGCCGCCCGGCGCTCCCAGGGCGGGTGCGCGTGAGGCCGGCCCCCGGGCCCCGCCGGTGGGTTCCGCCGGGCCGGCCGGCGGTCCCGGGGATAGCGTGGCGGCGCATGAGGACCAGCCCCCTGAGACTGCCCCTGGACGCCGTGCCGCGCCTGGTCGTCGCGTTGCTCCTCGGCGCCGTGATCGGCTCGGCCGTCGGACTCGGGCACGACGGCTATCTGGGCCTGCTGGCCGGGATCGCCGCCACGGGTCTGTTCTTCGTCCTGGCGGGCTGGGCGGTGCTGTGGCCGATGACGGCCGCGGACACCCGCGCCAACGCGCGGCGCGAGGACTTCCGCCCCCTGGCCGACGAACTCGTGGTGGTCGCGGTCGCCCTGTGCGGGCTGTGCGCCATCGTGCTGATGCTCCTGCGCGGCGGCAGGTCCGACCACAACCACGTCGCGGCCCTGACCGCCCTGTGCGGGGTGATCACGGCCTGGGCCGCGCTGCATCTGATGTACGCCGCCCGCTACGCCTACGTGTACTACGACACGAACGGCGGCATCGACTTCAACACGGACGACCCGCCGGCGTACCGCGACTTCTTCTACTTCAGCTACAACCTCGGCATGACCTACCAGGTCTCCGACACCAGCGTCTCCAGCGCGAGGATCCGCGCGATCGTGCTGAGGCACTGCCTCCTGTCGTACGTGTTCGGCACCAGCATCCTCGCCACCGCCATCAACTTCGTCGTGGGCCTCGTGAAGTAGCGGCGACATGGGACTCATCCGGTCGTGACGACGCCGGGAGTGCGCCGCTCTGATGCGTTCCGTCCCGGGACCCAGCAGGATGGGGAGGGAAGAACCGACCGGTCCGCGTGCGACGGACACCTCCGCGTCCCCCGAGGAGGCCGACCCTTGACCGAGCCACAGGCTGTGATCTCCCGGCCGGCCGGGGCCGCCGTGTTCCTCGTGGTCACCGTCACGCCGGGGCGCGAGGACACGGTCCGCGGTCTGCTGGAGGACGTCTCCGGACTGCGGCGCTCCGTCTCCTTCCGGGCCCCCGACGGCGACCTCGGCTGTGTCGTCGGCATCGGATCGGCGGCCTGGGACCGGCTGTTCGGCGGACCCAGGCCGCAGGAGCTGCACCCGTTCGTGGAGTTGGCGGGCGGACGGCACCGGGCCCCGGCCACGCCGGGCGACCTCCTGTTCCACCTCCGGGCCCGCCGCATGGACCTCTGCTTCGAACTCGCCCGGCTGATCACGGAACGGCTGGAGGGCGCGGTCACGGTGGTCGACGAGGTCCATGGATTCAAGTACTTCGACGAGCGCGACCTGCTCGGCTTCGTCGACGGCACCGAGAATCCCGAAGGCCCGGCCGCCGCCGACGCCGTGCTCGTCGGGGACGAGGACCCCGCCTTCGCGGGCGGCAGCTACGTGATCGTCCAGAAGTACCTGCACGACCTGCGGACATGGAACGCGCTGCCGTCCGAGGAACAGGAGCGGGTCATCGGGCGCACGAAGCTCGCGAACACCGAACTCCCCGACGACGTCAAACCGGCCGACTCCCATGTCGCGCTCAACACCGTCACCGACGAGAACGGCGACGAACGCAGGATCGTGCGGGAGAACATGCCGTTCGGCACCCTGGGAGACGGCGAGTTCGGCACCTTCTTCATCGGCTACGCCCGTACCCCCGAGGTGACCGAGCGGATGCTCCGCAACATGTTCCTCGGAGACGGCCGGGCCTCGCACGACCGCATCCTCGACTTCTCGACCGCGATCACCGGATGCCTCTTCCACGTGCCGGCCGCCGGTTTCCTCGACGACCTCCCCGCCGCCCCCGGCGAACGGTAGGCGGACGAGCCCCCGGCGGACCCGGCCGCCGCGTCGTGGACGTCACGGGCCCCGGCGGCCCCGTGCCCGCAGCCGCGGGGACCGGTCACCCGTCCCGCGTCGACGGGCCGTCACCCGGTGTCGCCGCCCGGCTGCGCCGGGTTCGGCCCCTGGTGGAGCCGACGGTGCCGTCGTGATACTCGACCCGTGGTCCGGCACGGGCGGGGACAGAGGCGGAAACACGGACGGGGACACGCGCACGGGTACGGTCCGACCTCGCCGGGCGCGCGGGCGCTCCCCTGGCGGGACGGCCCTCGGCACGGGTTCGCCGGCCGCGCCGTGTCCCCCTTTCCGGCGTTCCTCAACACGCCCTCCGCCTCGGTGAGTTCCACCTTCGCCGGGGGAACACCGCAGGCCAGGAGCTGTGCGGCGCGGACGGCCGCTCCGGTTGCGGAGCAATAGGCGCCGCGAAATGGTGGAAAGGACTAGTCGTCGCACCGGGAGCTGTCCATGTCGATGTCGTCCTACGGTTTCGGCTCGTCCGACCCCTTCGGTGACCTCCTGAACCGCTTCTTCGGGATGTCGCCCGCCTCCTCCCCGCCGGCGGTGCAGCGCGTACCCATCGGAAGGCTGCTGACGGAGTCCTCGCAGGAACTGCTGAACCTGGCCGCACAGCGGGCCCAGCAGGACGGGACGCCCGACCTCGACACGGAGCATCTGCTGTGGGCCGCCACGAAGGTGGAACCCTCGCGCTCGCTGCTCGCCCGCGCGGACCTGGACCCCGACGCGCTCGCGGTCCAGCTGGCCGAGGTGCTTCCCCGGGAGAGCAGCGAACCGTCCTCGGAGCCGGGACTGACCCCGGCGGCCAAGCGCACCCTCGCCGCCGCGTACGCCCGCTCGCAGGCGGCCGGTGTGTCCTACATCGGCCCCGAGCACATCCTCGCCGCCCTGCTGAGCGACGCCGACACCGGTGCCGCGCAGCTGCTGCGCGCCGACGGGCAGGACGCGCAGAAGCTGGCGGGTCTCACGGAACGCACGGCCCGTCCCGAGAGCCGTCCCACCGATCCCGACAAGCCCGCCACGACCCTCGACGAGTTCGGACGGGACCTGACGGAGGAGGCGAAGGCCGGCCGGCTCGACCCGGTCGTCGGGCGTGCCGAGCAGATCGAGCAGACCATCGAGATCCTCTCGCGGCGGTCCAAGAACAACCCCGTGCTCATCGGCGAGCCGGGCGTCGGCAAGACCGCGATCGTCGAGGGACTCGCGCAGCGCATCGTCTCCGGCGACGTCCCCGACACCCTCAAGGGCAAGCGGGTCGTCTCGCTCGACCTGTCCGGCATGGTGGCCGGAGCCCAGTACCGCGGGCAGTTCGAGGAGCGGCTGAAGAAGGTCATCGAGGACGTCCAGGCCTCGGACGGGGAGATCGTCCTGTTCATCGACGAACTGCACACGGTCGTCGGCGCGGGCGCGACCGGCGAGGGCTCGATGGACGCGGGCAACATGCTCAAGCCCGCGCTGGCCCGCGGAGAACTGCACGTCGTGGGTGCGACGACCATCGACGAGTACCGCAAGTACGTCGAGAAGGACGCCGCCCTCGAACGGCGCTTCCAGCCGGTGATGGTCCCGGAGCCGACGGTCGAGGAGACCGTGCAGATCCTGGAGGGACTGCGCGACGCGTACGAGGCGCACCACCAGGTCCGCTTCGCCGACGGCGCCCTGGCCGCCGCGGCGGAACTCTCCGACCGCTACATCAGCGACCGGTTCCTGCCCGACAAGGCGATCGACGTGATGGACCAGGCGGGTGCCCGGGTGCGGCTGCGCAGCGCGAGCCGCTCGACCGAGGTCGCCGAACGCGAGGACCGCATCGCGAAACTGCGCCGTGAACGCGATCAGGCCGTGGCCGCCGAGGACTTCGAGCGGGCCGGGGAGCTGAAGGGGCGGATCGCCGAGGCGGAGGGCGAACTCGCGGGCATCGAGGAGCGGCGCGCCGGTGTCGTCTCGGTGACCGCCCGTGACATCGCGGACGTCGTCTCCCGGCGCACCGGCATCCCGGTGTCCCAACTCACCGCCAGCGAGAAGGAGAAGCTCCTGAGGCTGGAGGACGAGATGCACTCCCGGATCGTCGGCCAGGACGAGGCGGTCACGGCCGTCTCGCAGGCCGTGCGCCGCAACCGGGCGGGCATGGGCGATCCGAACCGCCCCGTGGGTTCCTTCCTCTTCCTCGGCCCCACCGGCGTGGGCAAGACGGAGCTGGCCAAGACCCTTGCCGAGCAGCTGTTCGGCGACGAGAGCCGCATGATCCGCTTCGACATGAGCGAGTTCCAGGAGAAGCACACGGTCGCCCGGCTCGTCGGCGCGCCTCCCGGCTACGTCGGATACGACGAGGCGGGGCAGCTGACCGAGAAGGTCCGCCGGCAGCCGTACAGCGTCGTGCTGTTCGACGAGGTGGAGAAGGCGCACCCCGATGTCTTCAACACGCTGCTGCAGATCCTCGACGACGGCCGCCTGACGGACGGCCAGGGCCGTACCGTCGACTTCCGGCACTGCGTCGTGATCATGACGTCCAACATCGGCGCGCACCGGATCCTGGACCACAAGGGCGATGTGTCCGATCTCAAGGACGCGTTGATGGACGAGCTGCGGACCCGGTTCCTGCCCGAGTTCCTCAACCGCATCGACGACATCATCATCTTCCACGGCCTGAAGGAGGACGATCTGGCCGAGATCGTCGAGCATCTCCTCGGGCGCAGCGAACGCCGGGTGCACGCGCAGGGCATGAAGCTCGAGGTGACGGACGCGGCCAAGAAGCTGCTGGTCGCCCACGGCCACCAACCCGAGTTCGGGGCGCGCCCGTTGCGGCGCACGATCCAGACGGAACTCGACAACGGCATCGCGGAGCTCCTGCTCGGAGGCGAGGCCGAACCCGGCGACACGATCGTCGCCGACGACCGGGACGGCTCCGTGCGCTGCATCGTGCGCAAGGGTTCCTCGGGCGGCGGCACTTCGGACGACGGCGCCCGGGGCGACGGCTCCCCGGGCGGGAGCACGGAGGTGGAGCAGGGCGGCCGAGCGCCCGCCGGCGACACACGGAACGAGTGATCGACGCACGACGAAGGACGGGACGGAGGACTCCTGACACCGAGGACGTACCCGGGCGCACCGACGCCGGGTAGTCGTTTGAGGAGGCTGCGCATGACGCACCACAAGTCCAACCGGGCTGTCGAAGGCGATCCGGAGCACGCCCACAACAGGGGAATGCCCCTGCGGTCCGACGACGACGAACTCCACGCACGTACGGTCCGTGAGCGGCGGGAAGCAGGTCTGCTCGGCGGACCCATGGAGGATCCCGAGGCCGCATACCGGCGCGAGCGGGTGGAGATCGACCTGGAGGTGGGTTCCGGCCGGATCCCGACGGGCAACCTCACCCGGCGGAACCGGGCCCCCTACCCGCCCTCCAGCTACGGGGACTGAACTCCCCACGGGAAAAGCGCCGTCGGCGCGGGAAACGCACCGTCGGACCCCGGCGCGCGGCTCCGGTCGGCCACTGTCCGGTGGCCCGGGAAGACCACGGCTTCCCAGTGGTCCGGGAAGACCACGGATGTCTAGTGGCCGAGGGAGACCACGAGCGCGCTTCGGGGTCCTTCGGGTGCCCGGAAATTCACGGTGTCGCCCGCCCGGTGACCGAGGAGGGCGTGGCCGAGCGGGCTGTCGGCCGTCACGAGGGTCCGGTCCAGCACCGCGGCGCCGTCGCCGATCTGGACGGTGTCCGTCGTACCGTCCGAGAACCGGACGGTGACCGTGCTGCCCACACCGACCGTGTCCGTGGGCGGCGGACCCGCCACCTCCGCCTGGGCCAGCCGCGTGGTGATCCGCGAGATCCGGTCGTCCAGACGCCGCAGATCGTCCGCGCGCTGCAACTCGTCGGCCGCGTCGGCCTGGTCGCCGACCTCGGCGTCCGAGTCCCGCAGGGTCGCCGCGACCGATGCGCGTTCGGTGCGGAGGTCCGCGAGTTCCTGCTCCAGTGCCTGCCGGGCGGTCTTGCTGATCGGTGCCGGTTCGCCGGACATGCCTGCTCCTCGGTGTACGAGAGATGACGTGGAACGGAGTGATATCAGCATATCCACGCGCTTCTATGTACCAACGGGTCGGATCGCGGTGAAATGTGATGTATGGAATCGTGGGTCACCGGAGTTCAGGACGCTTCGTGCTGTCCTGCGAGTGAGGGAGGTCCCATGTCCTCGAAGCGACGCCGCAAGAAGAAGAGCCGCCGCAAGCACGCCGCGAACCACGGAAGACGACCTCAGTGCTAGCTCGGTGAGACCCTTGAACGCATCCCAGGACGGACAGGACGGCCGGACGCCCCATGTAGGGCCCGACCCACGGGGCGAACCCGAGTTCCATCCGTACCACCACCCGGCCGCCGGCTGGGGTGCGGCCAAGAGCGTGAGCCAGGTCCTGGTGCGCGAACGCGCCCTCGTGGACGGCCCCCGCGCGATCATGCGCATGAACCACGAGAACACGGGCTTCGACTGCCCCGGATGCGCGTGGCCCGACGACACCAAGGGCCTGCACCTGGACATCTGCGAGAACGGCATCAAGCACGTCACCTGGGAGATGACGGGCAAGCGGGTCGGCCGCGAGTTCTTCGCCGCGCACTCGGTGACCGAGCTGTCCACCTGGAGCGACTACGACCTGGAGGACCAGGGCCGGCTGACCGAACCCATGGTCTACGACCCGGAGTCGGACCACTACGTGCCCGTCAGCTGGCGCGACGCGTTCGAACTCGCCGGGCGTGCCCTGCGCGAACTCGACGATCCGGACCAGGCCTCCTTCTACACCTCGGGCCGGCTGGGCAACGAGGCCACGTTCCTCTACCAGCTGCTGGCCCGCGAACTGGGCACCAACAACCTGCCCGACTGCTCGAACATGTGCCACGAGGCCAGCGGCCGGGCCCTCACGGCCTCGCTCGGCACCGGCAAGGGGACCGCCGATCTCAAGGACTGGGAGACCACCGACGCCCTGTTCATCCTGGGCGTCAACGCGGCCTCCAACGCGCCCAGGATGCTCACCGCCCTGGCCGAGGCCTACCACCGCGGCGCCCAGATCGTGCACATCAACCCCCTGGTCGAGGCGGCCGCCACCCGGACCATCGTCCCGCACGACTTCACGGACATGGCCGTCCTCAAGTCCACCCGGACCAGCACCCTGAACCTCCAGCCGCGCATCGGCGGCGACATGGCGCTGATACGGGGGATGGCCAAGGCGATCCTGGAGCAGTCCGAGACCGATCCCAAGGCTCTGGACCGGGAGTTCATCGACCGGCACACGGCGTACTTCGACAAGTACCGCGCCGTGTGCGAGGCCACCTCCTGGGACGCGATCGAGCGGCAGTCCGGGGTCGGCCGGGACGGCATCCTCGAGGCGGCGCGGGTGTACCGCGACGCCGACCGCTCCATCGTCAGCTGGTGCCTCGGCGTCACCCAGCACGAACACGGCGTCGACACCGTGCGCGAGATCGTCAACCTCCTGCTGCTGCGCGGCAATCTGGGCCGCGAGGGCGCCGGTCCCTCACCGGTGCGCGGCCACAGCAACGTCCAGGGCAACCGGACGTGCGGCATCGACCACCGGCCGGGCGCGGAGTTCCTGGACCGGCTCGGCGAGGTCTGCGGGATCGACCCGCCCCGCGAGCACGGCATGGACACCGTCGCCACCATCCACGCCATGCACCGCGGCGAGGTGAAGGTGTTCGTCGGCATGGGCGGCAACTTCGCCCTCGCCGCGCCCGACACCCCGTACACCTACGCGGCCCTGCGTAACTGCGACCTCACCGTCCAGGTGAGCACCAAGCTCAACCGCAGCCACCTCGTGCACGGCCGCCGGGCGCTCGTCCTCCCGTGTCTGGGCCGCACCGAGAAGGACCACCAGCGCGGCGGCGTCCAGAGCACCTCGGTCGAGGACTCGATGAGCATGGTGCACCTGTCCGTCGGCATGAAGCGCCCGGCGTCGAAGCAGCTGCTGTCCGAGCCCGCGATCATCGCCGGCATCGCACGCGCCGCGCTCCCGGACAGCGACACCCCCTGGGAGTGGTACATCGAGGACTACGACCGCATCCGCGACACGATGGCCCGGGTCCTCGACGGGTTCGAGGACTGCAACCGCCGGGTGCGCCTGCCGCTCGGGTTCCGTATCAAACAGCCCGCCCGCGAACTGGTCTTCCTCACCCCCTCGGGCCTGGCCGAGTTCTCCGCCGCCCCGCTGCCCGACGTGGTCCCCGCCCCCGGCACCCTGGCGCTGGGCACCATGCGGTCCCACGACCAGTGGAACACCACGATCTACTCGGATAACGACCGCTACCGGGGCGTCAAGAACCTGCGCACGCTCGTCTTCATGAACGAGGACGACATGCGCGAACGCGGTATCTCCGAGTTCACCCCGGTCCGCATCGTCAGCACCGCCAAGGACGGAAGCCACCGCAGCCTCGACGGCTACCGGGCCATCCCGTACGACATCCCCCGCGGCTGCGCGGCGGGGTACATGCCGGAGATGAACGTGCTCTGCGCGATCGGCGACTACAGCCTCCAGAGCGACCAGCCGTTGATGAAACACGTCAACGTCACCATCGCGCCGTGCAGTTGAGATTTCGCGAAGTGTTGACCCGCGAGGCCGCCGATGACGGTGTGCCGCGACCGCTTCGTTGGCTAGGGTGACAAAGGCTCGCCGCGCGGGCCAAGCCGGACACAACGGGGGTGTGTCAGTGGGGAGTTGGCGTCGAGCGCAAGCCGCCGCGGTACCCCCGGCGCTGCGCACGTTCCTCGGTCTCGTCGCCGCCCTCGCCGCGCTGGTCGTCCTGGTGCTCGGGATCCTGTACGCCGGTGACAGCACACCCGACGCACTGGACGCGCGCCTCGGGGCGGAGGCGTACGACGTGGGGCAGTCGTGGCGGAACGTCGCCCTGGCCCTGGACTTCCTGGGGGAGCCGGCGGGCTCGGTGGCGCTGGTCACGGCCCTCGTGACGGGCTGCCTGCTGCTTCGGCGCCCTCGCACGGCGGTGCTTCTCGTCGCCGGCACCGCCACGTCCGTGGGAACGGCGACGCTGCTCAAGTCCCTGGTGGGACGCACCATCCACGGCGACAACCTGTCCTACCCGAGCGGGCACACCGCCTTCGCCACCACGCTCGCCCTCGTGGTGGCGCTGACGGCGGCCGGCCGGCCCGGCCTCGGCAGGCCGGCCGGCACGTCACTCGTGCTCGCCTCGGCGGTGTCCGCCGGCACCGCCATGGGCTGGGCGGAGGTCGCGCTGAGCGCGCACTACCCGACCGACGCCCTCGGCGGCTGGTGCACCGCGCTGGCGGTGACACCGGCGACCGCGTGGCTGGTCGACAAGGCGGCCGACCGGGTGACCGCCCGCACGGCCGGCCGACGGGCCGGAGGACCGGATGACGACCGGCCGTCGGACCCGACGGCCGGGCGCATGACCGGGCGCATGGCCGAAGCCGGTCGCGGGGAACACCGTTGATGTCACGTCATGTCAGGTCGCACCCATCACACCAGGCGGCGGAACACCGGCTTCACCGGCCGTCCGGCCAGCCAGGACGCCGGGTCGGCGGCGTCCAGCGCCTTGCGGTACACCGCACACGCCTGGGCCACCACGTCGACGGTGTGATCGATGTCCGCGTCGTCGAGCGCGCTGCTCACCACGAACGACGGGGCCAGTACCCCGCCCGCGAGGAGCCGGCGCAGGAACAGGGTGCGGTACTCCTGCGACGGCTGCCCGTTCTCGTCGAGGGTGGCGAAGACCAGGTTGCTGGCCCGTCCCCGGACGACGATGTGGTCGCCGACGCCCATGGTGGCCGCGGCCTCGCGGACACCGGCGGCCAGCCGCTCGCCGAGGGCGTGCAGCCGCGCGGTGACGCCCTCCTCGACGTAGGTGTCGAGCACGGCCATCGCGGCCGCCAGGGAGTGCGTCTCCGCGCCGTGCGTGGTGGACAGCAGGAACACCCGGTCGCCGGAGTGACGCAGCCCGCCCAGCTCCATGAGCGCCCGGCGCCCGGCCAGCGCGGAGACGGCGAATCCGTTGCCCAGCGCCTTGCCGAACGTGGAGAGGTCGGGCACGACGCCGTACAGGCCCTGGGCGCCCGCCTCGGACCAGCGGAAGCCGGTGATCATCTCGTCGAAGACGAGGACGCAGCCGTGCCGGTCGGCCAGCTCGCGCAGCCCGGCGAGATAGCCGGGCGGCGGCTCGGTGTGGGTGGCGGGTTCGAGGATCAGACAGGCGATCTCGTCCGGGTACCGGGCGAACAGCTCCTCCGTGGCGGCCAGATCCCCGTAGGGGAACGTCACGGTCAGCTCGTTGGTCGCCGCCGGAATGCCGGCGGACATCGGCGTGGTGCCGATGAACCAGTCGTCGACCGAGAAGAACGGATGGTCGGCGCACAGGGCCACCCTCGGGCGCCCGGTGGCCGCGCGGGCGAGGCGTACCGCCGCGGTGGTGGCGTCCGAGCCGTTCTTCGCGAACTTCACCATCTCGGCGGTCGGCACCGTGGCCAGGAAGCGTTCCGCGGCGTCGACCTCCACGATCGACGGCCGGACGAAGTTGCTGCCGCGGCCGAGTTCCCGTCGCACCGCCTCGGTCACGCGCGGGTGCGCGTGACCGAGGCTGACCGACCGCAGACCGGAGCCGTACTCGATGTAACGGTTCCCGTCGACGTCCCACACGTGGGCACCGTTGCCGTGACTGATGACCGGGGCCAGATTCTCGGGGTACTGGTCGTCGCCCTTGGCGTACGTGTGCGCGCCACCGGGGATCATGGCGTGCAGTCGCTCGTTCGCCCTCCGCGACAGGGGCAGGGTGAGCTCTTCGGTGTCCACGCGGACCTCAACTCTCTTCGTGCTTCAGGACTTCGGCGAGGCTCGGTGCCTCCCGGTCCCGTCGGGACATCGAGGTGACCGGCAGCGGCCAGGGAATGGCGAGCTCCGGGTCGTCGAAGGCGATCGTCACGTCCTCGGCCGGATCGTGCGGGCGGTCGATCCGGTACGAGGTGTCGGCGCTCTCGGTCAGCGACTGGAAGCCGTGCGCGCACCCCGCCGGGATGTACAGGGTCACCTGCGTCTCGCCGGACAGTTCGAACGTGGCCACGTTGCGATACGTCGGCGAGTCCGCCCGCAGGTCCACGACGACGTCGAAGATCCTCCCGTACGAGCACCGCACGAGCTTGGCCTCGCCGGCGCCGGAGCGCAGGTGCAGGCCGCGCAGCACGCCCTGGGCCGAGCGGGACAGACTGTCCTGGACGAAGGAGTCCGGGTCGAGGCCCACCGAGCGGACGACGTCGGAGTCGAAGGTGCGGCAGAAGAAGCCGCGTTCGTCGGCGTAAGGCGTCGGCTCGAACAGGTACGCGCCGGCGATCGTCGGTACTTCGGTCGCTTTCACGGTGCCTCCCGCAGGGCGTCGGCGTCGTCGGTCGCCGGGTACAGGACCGCCGTCAGAGCGGCGAACTGGTGGTCGAGACGCCGGACGGCGTCCTGGTTCCGCTCGGTGAGGGTCCGCCGCGCGTCCGCGGCGTTCTTCTCCAGCGCCCGGAACTGTTCGAGCAGCCGGTCGGTGTCGACCTCGCGGGCCGGATGGCTGTAGGTGTCCAGCCCCATCAGGGCCATGAGCGCGTCGCTCTTGGCCGCGTAGCTGAGCGCGAGCGTCGGCGTGCCGGCCCGCAGCGCGCAGATCAGGTTGTGGTACCGGGTCGCCACCACGGTGTCGGCGGCCGCCATCTCCTTCATCACGTCGGCCAGCGAGGCCGCCTCGGCGACGGTGACCAGCGGCGAGTCCACCGCGTCGAGGATCGCCTCGACCACCGGCGCGTCCACGTCGTCGCCGGTGACCAGCCGGACCGGCCTGCCCTCCTCGACCAGCGCGCGGACGAACCGGGTCGTCCCGTCGAGGTAGCGCCGGTGGATCTCCTCGGCCCGGGCGCGGTCGTCGTCGCTGCCGTGGAAGGCCATGACGCCGACACAGACCAGGCCCGGAGCCTCGGACGGCGTGCCCGCCGGCGGCGCCGGCAGGGAGAACGCGATGTCCGGGTAGACCTCGTCGCGTGCGGTGTCCACCCCCATCGCCCGCATGGCGTCGCGGGACGGGGCGTCACGGTACGACCGGTACGCGGCCATCCGCGCCGACCAGCGCACCAGGGTCCGGGTCGCGCGGTTGCCGATCGGGGCGGCGCCGACACCGACCAGCGCGACCCGGGTGCCGGACAGCCGGCCGGCCGCGCAGAGCAGGAACAGCGCGTACGGGAAGCCCCAGGGCCGCAGCGGCAGCGTGGCCTCCAGGACGCCCATGCCGGGGACGATCACCACATCGTGCTTCCGCACCCAGGAGGCGGTGCGGAAGACGTCGACGAACTTGCCCAGGCCCTTCCCCACGACCGCGCCCGCACGCGACGCGGTCCGGTACTCCCCGCGGTACCAGTGCAGCCGCGTCGCGGGGATCCCGTACCGGGCCGTGACGGCCTCGGGCCCGCCGCACAGCGCGTCCACGGCCGCCTCCGGGTGCCTGTCCCGCAGGTACCCGAGCACGGCTTCCAGCGACCCGTCGTTGCCGAGGTTGCCGGAGCCGAGCAGCCCGAACATCCCGACCCGTACCGGAGTTCCGTCCGCGGCCGTCACGACCGCCTCCCCTCACGGCCGGCGACCAGGGCGTCGACGGAGACGGCGAGCCGGTCCGGGTCGACCGGGGCACGGTCCTCGACCCGCTCGCCGGCACCCGGCCGGACCCGGCTGGTCATCCACGAGGCCAGGTGGCGGTAGCACGCGCGCCGGTCGGCCGGGGACAGCGGCGCCCGCCGGATCGCCGAGGCGAAGCCCCAGACGTACTCGGCGAGCAGCCGGGGCGTCGGGTGCAGCGGGCCCGCCCGGCGCGGGTCCAGGTTGACACACCGGGACCGCTTGCTCGGGTTCGCCCGCTCGGCCCTGGTGGGGTGGTCGCGGCGGAAGTACAGCAGTTCGGGCACCTGGTGGAAGGGCCCGTGCAGGGTGATCTCGGCGACGTAGGTGCGGTCCGCGTGGTGGTAACTGTCCATCGGTTTCACCCGGCGCAGCCTGTCGGCCCGGAACACCCCGTAGAAGTCGTCGCCGCCGGGCTCGAACAGCAGACTGCGGAAGCGCTCCGGCGCGCTCGGCGAGTCGGTGGCGAGGGTGTACTCGTAGGGGACCTTCACCTTGCCGTCGCCGTCGATGACGGCCTGGCCGGTGTGCGCGAGGATCATCTCCGGCCGTTCGTCCAGGGCCTCCACGCACAGCCGCAGCAGGTCCCGGCCGTACAGGTCGTCGTGCGAGGCCCACTTGAACAGCTCGCCCCGCGACTCGTTGAACACATGGTTGTGGTTCGGTGTGGCGCCGATGTTCTTCGACAGCCGCAGATACCGGATGCGCGAGTCCTTCGCCGCGTACCGGCGGCAGATGTCCTCGGTCCCGTCGGCCGAGGCGTTGTCGGAGATGACCAGCTCGAAGTCCTCGTAGGTCTGGCCGAGCAGGGCGTCGAGCGACTCGGCCAGGTACTCCTCGCCGTTGTAGACGGGCAGGCCGATGCTCAGCCTGGGTTGCGCGGTCATGACGTCCTCACTTCGGGGATCGGTTCTTGAGCGTGCTCGCGCAGGGCGGAGCGCAGTTGCAGCCACCACACGGCCGAGCCGCTGACGGTCGCGGCGGCGACGCCCCAGGCCGAGCCGACCGCGCCGGCGGCGGCCGCGCCGCCGAGTCCGCCGCCGACGTAGCAGACGGAGGCGAACAACTGGCAGCGCAGGCTGCGCCGGGCCGCGCCGAGCGCGCGCAGCCCGGCCGCCGCACCGGTGCCGAGGCCCGCGCCCGCGACGCCGAGGCTGATCGCCACGATGAGCGGGGAAGCGGAGTGCCAGACGTCGCCGAGTGCCATCTCGCCGAGCCGGCCGGGTATCAGCAGCAGCGCCGCGCCCCAGAGCAGCGAGCCGGCGGCCTGTCCTCCGCCGAGGAGCAGGCAGAACCTGGCCAGCCGGTGCGGGGCCCGGCGCAGTACCCGTGCCGCCTCCGGGACGGTGACCAGGGAAAGTCCCATCAGTACGGCGAGGAACGGGCCCATGAGGAGCTCGGCGCCCCGCACGGCTCCCACCGCGCTCACCCCGACGATCGCGCCGACCCCGTACGCCCGCAACTGGCTCGCGCCGCTGAGGCTCACGTTCTCGACCAGGTAGCGGTAGCCGAGGTCGCGCTGCTCGCGCAGCCATCCGCGCGCCTCCGCCATCCGGGGCCGGATGCCGGACTGGACGCAGCCGTAGCCCGCCGCCACCGTGGCGGATGCGCCCCAGGCGAGCACGAAGGCGGCCACACTGCCCACACGGGCGGCCACCACCATGGCCGGGATCAGGGCGACACCCCACACGACGTCGTTGAGGAACGCCTTTCGCCCGGTGCCCGCGGCGAAGAACGAGTACCTCCAGGCGTCCTGGAGCAGCAGTCCCGGCAGCATGACACCGAGGGCGGCGAACGCGGGCCCCACGCGGCCGCCGAGGCCGAGCCCGGCCGCCAGGGACACCACGCCGAGCACGGCGCCCACGCCGAGCGCGGTACCCGTCGAGCGGCCCACCGCCCCCCGCCAGGCCGGGCCCGGCGGGCCGCTGAAGCGCACCGTGAGCGGATCGGTGGCCAGCCCGCGGGAGACGTTGAGCACCACGCCGTACGTCACCCAGGCGAGGCTGAACACGCCGAACGCGGTCACCCCGAGCGAGCGGGCCACGTAGAGGCCCACCGCGAAGTTGCTCACGCTGGAGGCCGCCTGGTCGGCCAGTCCCCAGGACAGCCGGCCGACGAGGGCACGCTTGGCGGACCCCGCCGGTGCCCTCGTCGTCTCCCCCTCCGTGGTCACGGGCCTCACGCCTTGATCAGTTCGGCGCCGCGCAGGGCGTCCGCCGCGGTGGCGACGGTGTCGAACGGCAGCCCGGACCGCTCGGCCACGTCCAGCAGCGAGTGCTCGCCGTCGGAGAGGCTGAGCACCCACAGCATGGCCATCTGCGCCTGCTTGGTGTCGCTGCGGCCGCCGAGCGCGTCGTACAGTCCGCGCCGGCCCAACTGCGGCTCGCCGTAGGGACTGAGGTTGACGTACCGCCGGTTGCGGTCCAGGACGCCGAACGCCTCGCGGCACACGGCGAGCGTGTCCGCCATCGCCTCCGGGGAGACGAAGTCCGGGTTGTCCGCGGAGGTGTGGTACTCGGGATAGCCCGCGTACGGGGTCCGGCTGAGCGAGCCCACGCCGAGGTCGAACCCGGGCGAGCAGTACTGCCGCTCGTCGTAGCCGTACGGCGTGAACTCGTCGATCCGGTGCGGGCGTTCGGAGGCAGCCAGCACGTGCCGCAGCACCCGGTCGATCTCCGCGTCGCCGCGCCGGCTCTGCTTGTACGTCAGATCGCCCCGGTCGCCCGCGCAGGCCAGCACGAGGCCGTGCTTGACCTGTTCCACCCGCTCGACGTTGCGGGCCAGCCAGGTGATCGCCCCGATCGTGCCGGGCGCGAAGATGAACCGGTAGGTGTAGTACGGGTTCTGCTCCGCGAGCGCCCGCGCCAGGTACGTCGCCACCGCGACGCCGGCCAGGTTGTCGTTGGCCAGCGACGGGTGGCAGACGTGGCAGGAGACGATCACCTCGTCGGCGACCTGCCCGGGGACGACGTGCTCGGCGTAGGTGAGGTGGCCGTCGGCGAGGGTGGAGTCGATCCGCACCTCGTACTCGCCGTCCGGCATCGCGTCGAGGGTCTCCTGGGACAGGCAGAACCCCCATTCCGGCTTGTAGTAGCTGGTGCGGTACGGCACCCAGGACGGGTGGTCCGGCAGGGTGTGCAGGTGCCCGCGCAGCTCGGACAGCGGCACGGTCGCCGACACCGGCACGCTGTAGCCGAGCACGTGCAGGCTGGACGCGGCGAAGTCGACGACCCGCCTGCCCGTGCCGTCGGCGACGTACGCGTCCCGGATGTTCCACTCCTGCGGAACCGTCCAGTCGAGCACCTGTGTGCCCGTGGGCACCTCGTGCACCGTGAGCGGGATGTACTCGCCGACGATGTCCAGGGTGGCGCGCACCCCGTCGCCGGTGATGCTCCGGCACAGCGGGTACATCCGCCGCACCAGTTCGTGCATCTCCTCGCCGACACCTCTTTTTACACGCGTGGTCACCGGCGCCACCGCAGGGTGTCGTCGACGGTGCCCGCCTCGGAGGCCGCGCGCAGCACGGCGAGCCGGGTGAAGCGTTGCTCGAAGGCCTCCCGGGTCAGCCCGTGCTTCCGGTAGGCGTCGGCGAGTTCGAGCGCGCCCCGCTTCACCGACCACTCGCAGTCGAAGCCGGGGATCGCCGTGCGGAACCGGGAGAAGTCCACCCGGTACGACCGCGGATCGGCACCGTTCTCCCCGGTGATCACCACCTTGGCGCCGGACACCGCCTCGGCGACCTGCTCGGCGATCTCGGCGACCGTGACGTTGTTGGTCTCGCTGCCGATGTTGAACGCCCGGTCGTGCACCGCTTCCCGGGGAGCGGCCAGCGCGGCCGTGAAGGCCCGGGCGATGTCGGCGGCGTGCACCAGCGGACGCCAGGGGGTGCCGTCGGACAGGACGAGCACCTCACCGGACAGCAGGGCGTGCCCCACCAGGTTGTTCAGCACGATGTCGGCGCGCAGCCGGGGCGAGTAGCCGAAGGCGGTGGCGTTGCGCATGTACACCGGGCTGAAGTCGCCGTCCGCCAGCTCGTGCAGATCGTCCTCCACCCGCACCTTGGACTCCGCGTACGGCGTCACCGGGCGCAACGGCGCCTCCTCGGACACGAGTTCGTCGCCGCCGGCGGCGCCGTAGACCGAGCACGTGGACGCGTACAGGAAGCGCCGCACCCCGGCCTCGCGGGCGAGGCGGGCCAGCTTCACGGACGCGTGGTGGTTGATGTCGTAGGTGAGTTCCGGCGCCAGCGACCCCAGGGGGTCGTTGGACAGCGCGGCCAGGTGGATCACGGCGTCCACCCCGGCCACGTGTTCGGCCGTGACGTCACGCAGGTCGACCCGGGGCCCCGGCGGGTCGGCGGGCGCCGGGCCGAGCACGCAGTCGGCGAACAGGCCGGAGTCCAGTCCGACGACCTCGTGCCCGGCGGCCGTGAGGACCGGGGCCATGACGGTGCCCAGGTAGCCCTGGTGCCCGGTCAGCAGTACGCGCAAGGTTCATTCCCCCAGGTCGAGAGTGAGTTTGGTGACGGCGAACGCCTCGGCGTAGCGCGCGTTGCTTTCGATACCGCGGATCCGGGCGAGCCCGAGGAAGGCCTCCCGGTCGTACCAGGGCCGGTGCTGCTGCGAGGGGTAGTGCTCCTGCAGCAGCCGCACCTTCTGTTCGGCGATCTCGGGCGACAGCGGCTGGTACGCCACCGGACGGCCGAGATCGCCGTCCCACTTGACGATCTCGTAGCCGAGCACGAGGTGGTCGCGGAACGCCGTGGTCATGAGTTTCGCCAGGCCGCGGTGGTCCTGGTGCGCGTCCTCGGTGCGCGGGGCCAGGACGAGATCCGGCTCCGTCCCCGCGCGCAGCTCCTCGACCGCGCCCTTGGCCTCGTCCCAGTGCGCGGGCAGTCGGCCGTCCGGCAGTTTGTGCACGGTCAGCCTGAGGTCGGCGCCCGGGCAGAAGGCGGCGAGCGCGGCCCGCTCCTCCTGCTCCCGCTCGCCGCCACCGCCGGAGAGCACCAGCGCGTCGACGCGGACGCCCGGCCGTGCCTGACACAACGTCAGCAGCGTTCCACCGGCGCCGATGGCGATGTCGTCGCAGTGCGCGCCCACCGCGACGATCCGGTTCAGGGGCCCCGCCCCGAGCCGGATCACGCGGTCCCCGCCCCGGCGCCGGCCCGGCTCGCGGGCACGCGTGCCCCGGTGCCGCCGTGCTCCCACACGGCCCACGGGCGCTCGCCCCGGGTGTAGGCGTCGTCGAGCGCGGCCCGTTCCTTCACGGTGTCGGTCGGCTTCCAGAACCCGCGGTGCTGGTGGGCCACCAGCCGTCCCTGCTTGGCCAGTTGGGCGCAGCCGTCGGCGACCAGGTCCCCGTTCTCCGGGATGTGGTCGAAGACCTCCTGGCGGAGCACGAAGTAGCCGCCGTTCTCCCACAGCGGCATGTCGCTCACCGCGGTGATGCCTCCCACCAGGCCGTCCTCGCCCAGGTCCACGCAGTGGAACGAGGACTGCGGCGGCACCACCATCATCGACGCTCCGGCGTCACGCCGGGCGAAGTTGTCGATCATCTCCGGCAGCGGGGCGTCGGTGAGCACGTCGGCGTAGTTGGCGAGGAACATCTCGTCGCCGTCCAGATGATGGCGCACCCGGCGCAGCCGCTCCCCGATCGGCGACTCGATGCCCGTCTGCGCGAACGTGATCGTCCAGTCGGCGATGTCGGTGGACAGCAACTCGGGCCGCCCGCCCCGCAGTACGAAGTCGTTGGACGTCGTCTCCTCGTAGTTGAGGAAGAAGTCCTTGATGTGGTGGGCCCCGTACCCGAGGCACAGGATGAACTCCTTGTGCCCGAAGTGCGCGTAGTAGCGCATGACATGCCAGATCAGCGGGCGCGGGCCGACCATCGCCATCGGCTTGGGCACGTCGTCGGAGGTGCCGTTGCGCATGCGCATCCCGTAGCCGCCGCAGAACAGTACGACCTTCATGCCTTGACCTCGACAATGCTCAGTTCCGGAATGGGGAAGACCAGGCGGCCGCCCCAGTCGTGCACGAAGGACAACTGCTCGGACAGCTCGGTCCGCAGGTTCCACGGCAGGACGAGGACGTAGTCCGGCTTGTCGGCGGCGATCTGCTCCGGCGCCAGGATCGGGATGCGGGTGCCGGGGGTGAACCTGCCGTGCTTGTACGGGTTGCGGTCGACCGTGTACGCGAGCAGGTCGGGCCGGATGCCGCAGTGGTTGAGCAGGGTGTTGCCCTTGCCCGGGGCGCCGTAGCCGACGACGCGCTCACCGCGCTCGGCCGCGTCGATGAGGAACCGCAGCAGGTCCCGGCGCACCTTGGCCACCCGGGCGGAGAACTCGGTGTACCCGGACAGGTCCTGGAGCCCGGCGGCCTTCTCCCGGTCGAGGACCTCGGCCACCCTCGCGGACGGCTCGCCGGCCACCTCGGCCGGGCGGGCCCACAGCCGGATGGAGCCGCCGTGCGTGGGCAGCAACTCGACGTCCACGAGCGTGAGTCCGCCGCTCGCCAGCGCCCGGATCGCGGACGCGACCGTGTAGTACTGGAAGTGCTCGTGGTAGATCGTGTCGTACTGGTTCTCCTCGATCAGGGTCAGCAGGTGCTGCACCTCGATCGAGACCCAGCCGTCGTCGGCGACCAGGGCGCGCAGCCCCTGGGTGAACCCGACCACGTCGGGGATGTGCGCGTACACGTTGTTGGCCACGACCAGGTCCGCCGGGCCGTGCTCGGCGCGGACGGCCGCGCCGGTGCCGGGAGACAGGAACTCCGTGAGCGTGGGCACACCCGCGTCCCGCGCGGCGGCACCGACGTTCACCGAGGGCTCGATGCCCAGGCAGCGGATCCCGCGGTCCACCACGTGCTTCAGCAGGTATCCGTCGTTGCTCGCGACCTCGACCACGAAGGCGTCGGGGCCGAGACCGGCCTTCTCCACGGCGCCGTCGACGAACGTGCGCGCGTGCTCCACCCAGGAGGTCGAGAAGGAGGAGAAGTACGCGTACTCGCTGAACGTCTCCTCCGGTGTGATCAGCGGTGGGATCTGCGCGAGCCAGCAGTTGGTGCACACCCGCAGGTGCAGCGGGTACGCCGGCTCCGGCTGGTCCAGTTGGTCCGCGGCGAGAAAGCTCTCGCACGGCGGGGTCGCCCCGAGATCGACGACGCTCGCGAGCGACGCCGCGCCGCAGAGTCGGCAACGTGACATCAATTTCCCCCATCCCGCTCGCCCGGGTGCACCCGCGACGAGCCCGTTCTTTCCCCTACCGGCGGCGGGCCGTCCCCGTCGCCGGACCGCACCGCGATCGCGGTGCGGTACCCCTCCACCAGGCGCTCCAGCCCGACGGCCGGGCTGAAGTCCTTCTCGTACCGGCGCCGGGCCGCCTGTCCCATCTCCCGGTTGCGGACCTGCCCGGCCGTGATCAGGCGCAGGCAGGACGCGAGCGAGCCGGGCTCGCCCGGCCGGTGCAGCAGTCCGGTCACCCCGTCCTCGACGAGTTCGACGAAGGCGCCGTGACCGGCGGCGACCGCCGGGACCCCCGCGGCCATCGCCTCCACCACCACCAGGCCGAACGCCTCCAGCCAGGTGGAGGGAGCCACCACGGCCACCGACCGCGCGATGGCCCGCCGGCACTCCTCCTGGCCGTACAGGCCGACGTAGCGCACGTCGTCCCGTCCCGCCGCCCAGTCGGCCACCTCCCGCTCCAGGGGCCCCGTTCCGGCGATCATGAGCGGCACGCCGATTCCGCCGCCGGAGGTGATCTCGTCCCACGCGGCCATGAGCAGCCGTACGCCCTTGGCCTCCGCGAGCCGGCCGAGGTAGAGCAGATGCTCGCCGTCGCCCTGCCGGCGGTCACCCGGCTCGGGCACGAAGTTGTGCTTCACCGCCAGGCGTTCGGCCGGCATCCCGGCCCCCACGAGGACCTCGCGCTGCGCCGCCGAGATGCAGAAGAACCGCTCCACGCCGGACCACCAGCGCCGCCGGTTGGCCGACAGGCTGACCGCGAGCGGCACGGTCGCCAGCCGGGAGCCGCGGTAACAGCCGTGCCGGACCGCGGGCAGCGGTGTGGAGCCGACGCACTCGGTGCACGGCCGGCCGTCCCGCTGCAGCGTGCCGGGCGGACAGACCTGGGTGTAGTTGTGCAGGGTGGCGACGGCGGGCACGCCCGCGTCGGCACAGGCGGCCAGCACCGCGGGCGACAGCAGCGGGAACACGTTGTGGACGTGCACCACGTCCGGCCGCTCGGCGCGGAGCCTGGCGGCGAGTTCCTTGCGGACCGCCGGGTTCCACGGCACCAGCAGCGGCAGCGCGGCCTTGGCCGGCAGGGACAGGGCGCCGATGTCGTCGCTGCGCCGCTCGAACAGCTCGACCTGATGGCCGGCCCCGCGCAGCAGCGCCACCTCCTGGTCGACGACCTTGTTCTCACCGCTCGGCTGCGCCGAGGCGTAGCGGTTGTGCACCACGAGGACGTGCATGCTCAGCCCACCTCCGATCTCTGGGCCCAGCGCGGGACGCGCCGTCGGGGCACTTCGGGTACCGGCAGGGGAGCGGCCGGGGCGGGCGTCGCCAGCAGTGAGGCGGCCACGGCCAGATGCAGCAGATACGGCGAGGCGTCGCCCAGTCCGGCCTCGGTGTACGACGCCATCGCGCAGTAGCTGATCAGGAAGATCGCGCAGGCCCGCTCCAGCGACGGCGGCCGCAGCAGCGCGACCCCGCCCAGCACGACGAGGAACGCCGCCACCAGGCCGACGCCGATCACGCCCTGCTCGTTGTAGACGGCCAGCCAGCTGTTGTCGATCGGGAGCCCGTCGAACGACTTGTCGCCCAGGCCGTGGCCGAACAGGTACTCGGTGGTGGTCCGGGGTGCTGTCAGCAGGGCGTGCCAGACCTTGGCCCGGCCGGTGAGGCTGGAGAAGTTCTCCTGGCTCTGCCCGCGCAGGAACCACGTCTGCAGCGCGGAGGCGAACCCCACCGCAGCCACCGTGGCGATCACCACCGCCCTGGTGAAGAACCGGCGGGCGGCGCCGCTGGTCAGCATGAGCGAACCGATCGCCAGCACCAGCCCGACGAGCAGGCCGAGCGTGGCCGTCCGGGTGTGGGTCAGGGCGAGCAGGACGAGCGAGGGCACGATGACCACGGCCGCGCTGGTCCGGTCGGTGCGACCGCCCAGGAGGAGCAGCACGGTCAGCCCGATGATCACCGCCGCGTACTGTCCGATCTGCGGCGGGGTGAGCGGCCACAGCGCGCCGACCAGCCGTCCGCCGTACAGATCCGGCAGGGCGGCACCCGGTGAGGCGATCAGCCCGGCGGCCACCGTGCCCAGCACCGCCAGGTACATCCGGATGTGGTGCCGGACGAAGGTCGTCCCGCCGTCCCACCAGCGGCTGAGCAGCCACAGTGTGCCGACGAACAGGGAGAGCCTGAAGCAGCGGAACAGCGCCCCGAACCCGGACTCCAGATGCACGCTGGAGATCACGCTCAGCACCAGCAGCAGGGTGAGCAGGAACAGATAGGCGCCGGCCCGGATCCGCAGCCGGGCATTGACCGTGAGGGCCAGCGCGAACGCGGTGACCAGCGCGCCCATGGTGACCATCTGGATGAGCGAACGGGGCAGCGGGACGATGGTCTTCGCCCCGGCGGAGCCGAGCGTGTTGAGGATCAGCAGTCCCCAGACGGTCCCGACGATCTTCGGCGTGTGGTCGGTACGCATCTCAGCCACCGTCCTGGCCGCGGAAGGTGCTGCCCGCGTCCTGCCGGTACGGCGCGGCCTGCCACTGTGCGGGGTCGAGCATCCGGCTCGGGTCGTGGGCGACGAACCTCCACGGTCCGACGTAGGTGTTGTCGTGCCAGCGGTTGTGCTGCTTGAGGGTGATCGCCTCGGCCACCCGCTCGCCCTGGTACGGCGACCAGTCCGGGTAGGTGCCGTAGTTGGACAGCACGGCCATGCGGTCGCACCTCACCGTGCAGCCGACGACGGACTTGTCCAGCACGAAGCGGTTGCCGTGGATGTCCACCCGCTGGGTCCTCCACCGGCAGTCGTCGTAGAGCGGCGCCGTGGCGATCGCGGGGCGGGCACAGCGCTTGGCGTTCTTCACCAGCAGCGTGCAGTCGCCGGACGAGGTGTTGGCCGGGCTGTTGCAGAACCGGTCGGCGTTCTCCCACAGGGTGATCCCGGACCAGTTGTTCTCCAGCACGTTCCGATAGACGTCGATCTTGTCCGTGCGGGCCCGGACCCGTGGTTCGCCGCCGGACTCGGACAGATAGACCGTCGCGAACGGGAAGTTGTCGCCGCGGTCGGCGTACTTGCGGCCCTCGACCCAGTTGTTCTTGCGGATCGTGTTTCTCCGGATGACCGCGTTGTAGCTGGTCTCGTAGATCAGCGCGGCACCGTCGTTGGCCTCGAGCACGTTGTCCTCGATGAGGAAGTCGTTGTTGTTGGTGTCCGCCCACAACCCGGTCCCGCGGTTGTCGTGCACCCAGTTGCCGCGTATGTCGGCGCCGTCGACGGCCCAGAACTTGACGCCTCCGGTGCAGCCGCAGCCCTCCTGCTTGCGCTCCCAGTCGTCCGTGTTGTTGCCCGTGATCTCGTTGCCCTCGAGCACCAGGCCGGTGATGCGGCCGTTGCCCTTGTAGGCGTTCATGCCGTACTGGCCGTTGTCGCGCAGACAGCTGGCGCGGACCTGCTGCCGGGCGCCCGCCATCAGCCCGGCGCCCGAGTTCTTCTGGATCGTCGTGTGCTCGACGACCCACCCGTCGGCGGAGTCGTGGTTGACCACGCCCTCGTTCTGGGGGGCGACGAAGCCCTGCACGGTCAGGTAGCGGATGGTGACGTCGGGGGCGGTGCCGGCGAACGCGTACTGGTTGGTCCTGCGTCCGTCGAGCACCGCGCCGGGCGCGCCGAGGTAGACGTCCCCCTTCTTGGGGAGGACCTGTGCGTAGCGGTTCTTGTCGAGCCGGTGCCTGCCCGGCCGAAGCCAGAACGTGGTCCTCGGGGGATGGCTCCTGGTCTTCGCGGCCAGGTCGCCGGGCACGGCGGGGTCGACCGTCACCGCGCCCGCCGGTGCCTTCGCCGGCCCGGACGCGGGCTCGGCGCACACCCGGGCCACGGACGCGGGCGCGGCCGGCTCGGCGGCCGGCTTCAGCCGCGTGTCCGACGAGCTGTGGCAGCCGGTCGCCGCCGACAGGGCCAGTGCCAGCAGTGCCGTCGGCAGCGCCCCGTGCCGCCCCTTGATCCTCAAGCGTCCTTCCCCCTCTAGCCGCTGAACCCGAGTACGGTGCTGAACTCCCGCGTGCCCTCGGCGACTCCGGTGCCCACCAGCGTGGTGGCGGGTTCCTTGCGCCCGAAGCCCGCGGAGTACCAGCCCAGCGGCGGTTCGCTCTCGCCGCGGTGCGCCCGCCAGGTCAGCTCCCCGGGCAGGTCGAGCACCGCGGAGCGGTCCTCGCCGTCCCGGGTCCAGGTGAGACGCGCCCGGTTCCCCTCCAGGTCCGCGGTGATCGCCGGACCGAGGTGGAACGCGAGCCGCACGGTCCGGCGCGGGCCGCGCACCTCGTCGACCACCCTCAACTCCCGCCTTTCGGCTGTCAGTTCCACCCTGCGGCGGTGCGCGGAGGGCTGATAGCCGTCGTGCTCGGCGCACCAGCGGAGCGTCTTCTCACCGGACGTGTCCGCGACCAGGACGCGACTGAGGGCATGCCGGGTCCACAGGAACGGGCCGCCGGAGACCGACTGGTCGGCGCCGTCCAGCTCCAGGGTGTTGTGGCCGAGGGTGGAGCGGAAGTACCGCCGCCACTCGGGCTGCCCGTGATAGCAGAACGTCCCCGGGTCCGCGAGCACGTCGACCCCGTCGTGCCGGACCTCCACCGACAGCGCGTCCGCGTGGGCGTGCGCGGCGATGGACAGGAAACCGTGCGGACCGCCGTCGCAGCGGACCCAGATCTCCTCCGGACCGCGCAGGATGGTCATGCCCGCGTCGGAGAAGTGGGCCGGCCTGTTCGCCGGACGGGACACGGCCGGTGAGGCTCCGTCCTTCGCGTACGGTCGGACGAGCGCGGCCAGCAGCGGGGTGCGCACATCGGTGCCGGTCACCTCCGGCCACCAGCCGAGCCGGCCGAACACGGCCTCCCCGGTGGCCAGCAGCGAGCCCCAGCGGTCGGTGCCCGCGCCGTCCACGATCAGACCGTGCCCGTCGTCCGCGTCCCCCTGGCGCGGCGGCCGCAGCCGGTTGTCCACGACGGCCGCGAGCGCGTCGGTCATCCGCAGCAGCACCAGCCGGACCGTCGCGGGGACCGGTACACCGGAGGCGTCCGCCTCGGCCAGCGCGGCCAGGCCGAGCTCCAGCACCAGTCCGTGGTACTCGGTGGCCAGCTCCCGGTTGAGACCGGAGCCGAAGGTGTTGCCGCGCAGGTTCCGGTCCAGCGAGCGCAGCGCGTCGGCCCGCCAGCGCGCCGAGGAGGGGAACCACCCGAACGCGCAGGCCGCGGCGAACTGCCCGGCGGCCTCGGCGACGACGTGGTTGTTCGCCGAGGAACCCCGGCTGGGGAAGGCGGCCAGCCAGCGCTGGTGGTGCCAGATCTGCTCGCGCGCCACCGGGTTGTCCTCGAACAGGGCGGCCGCGCCCGGCCAGCCGTCGAGCAGCCGGCGGATCCACACCCAGGACAGCAGCCGGATCCCCAGCTCGATGCCACTGGTCCAGTGCACCCCGCGCAGCGGCGCGTTGACCGCCCACCACGACCGCAGGTGCGCGTCGACCCGCTCGGCGTACCGCTCGTCCCCGGTGACCGCGTACGCGGCGGCGAGCACGGTGAGGTACTGGTGCCGGGACGGCTCCCAGATCTGTTTGATGTCCCCGACCGCCTCCTCGTCGCGGTAGGGCACGTCGAAGGCGTACACCAGCGGAGCCCGGCGCCCGGTCCTCGGGTCGTACGACCAGTCCGGGTCGGCCAGGTCGTCACGGTCCACCCCGAAGAACTCGGCGTGCCCGTCCAGCAGCCGGTCCGCCTCGGCGACCAGACGCTTCGCGGCGTCCGGCGGTACCGCGTCGACGGTTCCCGCGGGCAGCACCGCGGTGAACCGGGCGCCGGTCACGTCCGGACAGTCCGGCAACGCCGACCGCCACCGCCGTCTGCGCACCGTGTCGCCCACCCGGCCGCCGACCTCCCGCGGCCCCATCCGGGACAGCCGCCGCAGGTACCAGCCCGCGCTCATGGTCATCGCGTCCCCGCCAGCGTCACCGGCACGCCGCCGGCCAGACCGGCCTGCACGGCGAGGGTGGCCGCCGTGGTGGCGACCAGCGACTCCAGCGGCACCGGCATCGGGCCGCCGGTACGGACGGCCTTGACGAACGCGGCCAGTTCGGCGGACTGGCCCTTGTCCCGGGCCTTCGGCAGCCGCGAACTGACCCACCGCTTGCGGCCGTACACCGAGGCGCGCACGAAGTCGTCGAGCCGCAGCACCTTGCCGTCCGCGACCAGGTCCAGCGTCTCCTTGGGGAAGCCGGGCGCTCCGGTGGTGACGTAGCTGATGGAGGCGGTGGAGCCGTCCGGGTAGCGCAGGACGACCTGCAGGTCCTCGTTGCCGGACGGGGCGACCGCGTACACCGAGACCGGGTCGGCGTCGAGCAGCCAGCTCGCGGTGTCGACGAAGTGGCCGCCCTCGCCGGCGAACCGCGAGCCCTCGGTGCCCTGCTGGAGGTACCAGCTGCCGTGGGTCAGCTGCCCCGCGTTGACGAGGTAGCGCAGGCTCGCCGGGCCGGTCCGGGCGCCGAACCGCTTCTTGGCCTCCTGCAGCAGCGGCGAGAAGCGGCGGTTGAAGCCCACCTGCAGCCGGTCGTTGCCGGACTCCTCCACCGCGGCGAGCACACCGACCAGTTCGTCCTCGGTGAGCGCCAGCGGCTTCTCCACGAACACCGTCTTGCCGGCCAGCAGCGCCTTGCGCGTCAGCTCGGCGTGCGAGCTGTGCCGGGTGACCACGAACACCGCGTCGACGGACTTGTCGCCGAGCACGGCGTCGAGATCGGTGGTCGCCTCGGCGAAGCCGAACTTCCGCTTGGCGTTGGCCGCGGACAGCGCCGTCGTGGTGACGACCGTCGACAGCTCGACGCCGTCGCGCTGGGCCAGATGCGGCAGCAGCATCGACGTCGCGTAGTTCCCCGCGCCGACGAACGCGAGACGCACCGGCGTCTTCGCGGCCCGCACCGGGGCGGACCCCTCACCGCCGCCCCGCCGCACCGCGGGAACGGCCACGGCCGGGGCCTTCGCCGGGGTCTGTGCCTCCGCCTCCTGGTCCGGGTACCGGAACAGCACGGCCACGGCCTTCAGTTCGCCGTCCTTCAGGCTCCGGTACGTCTCGACGGCGTCGTCGAAGGCGGCGATGTGGGAGATCAGCGGCTCCACGTCGACGCTGCCGCGGGCCGCGAGGTCGAGGAAGCACGCCAGGTTGCGGCGCTCGGTCCAGCGCACGTAGCCGATCGGGTAGTCCCGGCCCTCCAGCTCGTACGCCGGGTCGTAGCGCCCGGGGCCGTAGCTGCGGGAGAACCGGACGTCGAGCTCCTTCTCGTAGTACGCGTTCCACGGCAGGTCGAGGCGGCACTTGCCGATGTCGACGACCCGGCCGCGGTCCCGGCTCAGCCGCGCGGCCAGCTCGACGGGCTGGTTGCTGCCACCGCCGGCGGCCAGATACACCTGGTCCACGCCGTGACCGCCGGTGAGTTCGGCCACCGCGCTCTCCACGGCCGCGGACCCGGGATCGCCGCAGGCCGCCGCGCCCAGGCTCTCGGCGAGCTCGCAGCGAGCCGGGTCGGGGTCGGCCCCGACCACGCGGACCCCCGAGGCGGCCAGCAGCTGCACCACCAGCTGCCCGATCAGCCCGAGGCCGATGACCAGCGCCACCTCACCGAGCCGTGACTCGCCCTGGCGGACGCCCTGCAGCGCGATCGAGCCGACGGTGCCGAAGGCCGCGTGCCGCGGCGCGAGGCCGTCCGGCACCGGGGCGTAGAGGTTCTTCGGCACCCAGTTCAGCTCGGCGTGCAGCGCGTGCTCGTTGCCGGCGCAGGCCACGAGGTCGCCGACCTTCACGTCGTCGATCCCGGCGCCGACCTGCTCGACCACCCCGCACAGCGAGTAGCCCAGCGGCGTGTAGGAGTCCAGCTTGCCCATCACCTTGCGGTACGTGGCGGGCACCCCGTTCGTGGCCACGCTCTGCACGACCTTGGCCACCTGGTCCGGGCGGGAGCGGGCCTTGCCGAGCATCGACATGCCGGCCTCGGACACCTTCATGAGCTCGGTCCCGGTGGAGATCAGCGAGTAGGCGCTGCGGACGAGCACACCGTCCGGCTTGCACCCGGGGACCGGCACGTCGAGCAGGGCGAGCTCGCCGCTCTTGTAGTTCTGTACGACCTGTTTCACCGAAGTCCTCTTGTCTCGTCTGTCTCTACGCCGTCACGGGCGAGTCCTGGCCGGCCCGGGAGGTCGCGCCGCGGTACCAGTACTCGAGGGTCAGCACGTGCCACAGGTGTTTGGAGAAGTCCCGCTGTCCGGCGGCGTCCTCGGCGACCATGCGCGCCAGGGCGTCACGGCGCAGGAGCCCCGAACGGACGAGCTCGCCGTCGTTCACCACCTCGCGCACCAGCGGCGCCAGATCCCGGCTCATCCAGGCCCGCAGCGGGGCGCTGAACAGGCCCTTGGGCCGGTACACGATCTCCCGGGGCAGGACCGAGGCGGCCGCCTCCTTGAGGACCACCTTGCCCTGCCGGCCCACGATCTTGCGGTCGCCGGGCACGGTGAACGCCGCCCTGACCACCTCGACGTCCACGTACGGCACCCGCACCTCGGTCGACGCGGCCATGCTGGAGCGGTCCGTGTACGCGAGGTTCAGGCCCGGCAGGAACATCCGGGCGTCGCCCAGGCACATGCGGTTGACGAAGTCGTCGAGGTCGTTGTCCTCGTAGACGTCGGCGTGCTCGGTGAGCACGTCCTCGACCGTCCCGGCCAGGTCCGGATCGATCAGGGCGAGCAGCTCGTCCTGGTCGTACATGGTGTAACTGCGCCGGAACGCGGTCTCCTCCGGCAGGTCCGCGAAGGACAGGAACCGCTTGGCGAAGCGCACCGACCGGTAGCCCCGGCGGGCCGAGGCGACCGGCAGCCGGTCCACGGCCGCGGACAGCCCGCGCCGCAGGGGCCGCGGGACCCGCTGGTAGCGCAGCGCGATCAGGTTGGCCAGGTGCTTGCGGTACCCGGCGAACAGCTCGTCGGCACCCATCCCCGAGAGCATCACCTTGACCCCGGCCTCCCGGGCGGCCGAGCAGATCAGGAACGTGTTGATCGCGGCGGGATCGCCGATCGGCTCGTCCAGGTGGTACGTCATCTGCGGCAGCAGGTCGAGCACGTTCGGGGCGATCTCGATCTCGTGCAGGTCGACACCGAACTGCTCGGCCACCTGCCGGGCGTAGCGCAGGTCGTCCGGCATCGCCTCGAACTTGGCGTCCTCGGCGCGGAAGCCGATCGTGTAGGCGGAGATCCCGGGCCGCTCGCGGGCCGCCAGCGCGGTCAGATAGCTGGAGTCGAGACCGCCGGACAGGAAGGTCGCCACGGGGACGTCGGAGAGCAGATGACGCCGGGTCGACTCCTCGACGATCGCGGCGACATCCGGCCGCTCGCCGTCGCGGGCCCGCTCCCGGCCCTCGGCGGCGACGTCCCTCAGATTCCAGTACCGGCCGCGTTCCACCCGGCCGTCCGGCCGGAACCGCATCCAGCTCCCCGGCGGCAGCTTCTCCGCCTCGCGGAACGCGCACCGCGAGTCCGGCACCCAGTAGTACAGCAGCGAGGCCACCAGCGCGGCGTGGTCCACCTCCAGCGAGCCGCCGGTCACGGCGGCCAGCGCCTTGAGCTCCGAGGCGAACACCAGGCCCGCGCCGCGCCGCAGCAGGAACAGCGGCTTGATGCCCAACTGGTCTCGGGCGAGCACCAGTTCACCGGTTCGCTCGTCGAAGATCCCGAACGCGAACATGCCGCGCAGCCGGGGCAGACAGTCCGTGCCCCAGCGCCGCCAGGCCTCCAGCAGCACCTCCGTGTCGGAGGTGCCGCGGAAGCGCACCCCGGCGCCCTCCAACTCGGCACGCAGCTCGGGCGCGTTGTACAGCTCGCCGTTGTACGTCAGGACGAGGCCGCCCGAGACCATCGGCTGGGCGCCCGTCTCGGACAGGTCGATGATGGCCAGTCGGCGGTGCCCGAGGTGCACTTCGCCGTCACCGGCGGGGTGACTGTAACGGCCGGCCCCGTCCGGCCCGCGGTGGGCGAGGGTTTCGGTGAGCCGGTCGGCCACGGCCTTCCCGTCCGGCCACCGGTACGTGCCTGCGATGCCACACATGTGCTACCGCGCCTCCTGGTCGCTGTCCGGGACCCGTGCCGCCCAGATCGGCTGCCGCTCCGTCCGCGGTCGGTCGGTCCCGCTCTGCCGGGCCGGACGGTCGTTCTGGCCGCGCAGCGCGGTGCCCAGCCCGTTCCACAGCGTGCCGTCGGTCCGGTCCCGCGGATCGGGGTCGATCAGCACCACACCGATGACCGCGATGCGCTGGTCCGCGAGCTGCCGGGCCACGGTGTGCAGCCACGCGGCGCTGCCGTGCCCGGCCCGCACGACGAGCACGGTCCGGGTGCCGAGGTACTGCAGGTCGGTCCACGCCGTACCGGGCGCCACCGAGCCGACGCCGATCCGGCGCTCCTGGTGCGGTACGGCCGGGGCGCTGCCGCCGCCGACCACCGTCGGGTCTCCCGGCTTCGCCCGGCGCCTTGCGAGCTGCGGGCCGGGCAGACCGTCGACGACGACCACCGGCCCGTCGGCCGCCAGGGCCCGGGCGAGGTCCAGGGCGATCACGCTCGTGCTGCGCGCGCAGCCCAGTTCGAGCAGCGACACCGGTTCCGCGGAGCCGCGCGCGGTACGGGCCAGGGACGTGGTGAGCCGTTCGCGGGCCGCCCGGATCCGGCGCCGCCGCCACAGCCTGCCCCTGCGGCGGGGGAGTTCCGTGATGACCGAGGCGCCGAGGTTCGACGCGATGTCCCGGCGCAGCACGGGACGGTCCGCGACCACCGAGCCGACCGCGGCCACGGCCAGGCCGAGGACCAGGCCGAGGACGAGGCCGACCGCGCCGTTGGTGGCGGCGGCCTTCGGCAGCGAGCCGCGCATCGCGCTCGGGGTGTCCACGATCTGTGTGCCGGCGACGAGCTGCGGTGTACCGATGCGCGCGTCCGCGGCGCGCTGGCTGAAATCGGTGATGCGCGAGGTGAGTTCGGCCCGGCGGGCGAAGAGGGACTCCAGGTCCGCCGACGCCGTCGGCCCGGTCTGCGCCGATCCGTCCCCGATCGCCTTGTTGACCTGGGCGAGTTCGCCCTGCATGCGGTCACGCTGGTCGAGCAGGGCCTTGGCCTCGGCGTTCGCGGCATCCTTGATCCGCTTCACATGGTCCGCGACGAACGCGTCGGCCAGCGCCTTGGCGCGGGCCTCCGCGTCCGCGTCGCTGTCACCCGTCACCGTGATCTGCAGCAGGTTGTTGGTCAGCCCGGCACCCGAGTACTCCTTCATGAAGTCCTCCGGCTTCTCCGGAGAGTGGAGGGACTTGAGGGCCTGGTCGGCGATCCGCGTGGTCTGCAGCAGCGCCACGTCGGTGCGGATCAGTGTTCCGGGGTCGTTCGGCTGGTCCTCCTGGTGCGCGACCAGCACCTTGGTCACCGCGGTCGGAGGCGCCGGCATCAGGATCGCCACCGCGGTGCCCACGAGGAGCCCGAGCAGCCCCGCGGAGCACCAGAAACGGCGCCGTCTGCGTACCGCCACCACCAGTGCCTGCAGGTCCACCAGCGGAGCGGCGGCCGACGACTCCGGCGTCGTACTCGTCGTCACCCTGAACTTCCCTTCGCGTCATGGCCCACCGCGAGCACCGGCGTGGCGGTGTCCCGGGGGCGGCCGGCGGATCGGGCCGGAAGGGCCCGGACCGTGCCGGCGAGGACGACGCCGACGATCTCGTGCCGGGCGTCCGCACACGCCTCGGCGATGCCGGAGAGTTCTGCCGCGGTCCAGCTGCCCGCGCTCAGTACGACCAGGGCACCGGACTCGCTGCCGCGGTCCGGGACCAGCGGCTGGGACGCCGAGACCCCCACCACCCGCAGCAGAGGATCGCCGCCCGCCTCGGCGACGAGCTCCACGGCGGCCCGGCGGGCGATCTCGTCGCCGTCCGGCACGACGGCCAGCAGCCGCCGGGGGGAGGGCAGTTGGTCCCGAAGCCGGGCGCACACCCGCCGGTAGCGGATCTGCCGGCCGGCCTCGTCGGCGTACACCTGCGGGGCCGGTACGTCCCAGCGGACGTCGACACCCAGCAGCCGCCGGATCCCGGCCCGCGGGCCGCGTCCTTCCGGCCGGTGCGCGGGCCGGGATCCGGCCACGTCGACGGTGCCCAGCAGCGTCGAGCCCAGTGCCGCGGCGATCTCCGGCTGGGTGCGCAGCCGGCGGCTCATCCGGGCCGCGGTGAGATGGCCGATGACCCCGAGCAGGAACAGCAGCAGCGCCCCGGCGGCGATGAGCTGCGTCCGTGTCGGCGGTGCCTCTCCGGTCGGCCGGGCCGCCGGCCCCATGACGACCATGTGGGCCTTGTTGGCGGCCGGGTCGGACTGGTTCAGCTTGGTGATGGCTTCCTGCAGCGTCGTACGCAGCTTCTCCAGCTCCGTACGGGCCTGCACGCCCTCCACGGTCTTGCCCGGATCGGCGGCGTCGGCCAGCTGCGTGATGCGGCGGCTGGTCTGCGTCACGGTCTGCTGGAGCGCCTCGCGCTGCGCCGCGGCCTCGGGGTCGCTGTTGTCGTCCACGACCCGCGCGGCGAAGGCGACGAACTGCTGGGCCACCGCGTCGGAGAGCTGCTGCGCACGCTCCGGGGTGTCGGCCGTGCCCGAGATCTCGATGATGTTCCCGTCGGAGGTCTTGGCGCTCACCCGCTTGCGCAGCTCGCTCTTGGAGACCCCGGACCAGTGGAGCGTGCCGGCCGCCTGGTCGACCACGACCGAACTGGTCGCGATCTCCTGCTGGGTCAGCAGTTCGCGCTCCTCCCACGCCCCCGGCAGCAGTACCGACGCCGACGTCGTGTACTGCGCGGGGAACAGCAGGGAAGCGCCGTACCCGACGAGCGCACCCACCAGGGCGAGCACGGTGAGCAGCCGCCAGCGCCGTCGGATGATCCGCCCGACCGTGACCAGGCGTATCGTGTCATCGTTCAAGGGTGCGGCCTCCGCCCTGGGCACGGTCCGACTCGCCCGCCGACGCCGGGGCGTCGTCACCGCAGGCGGCGGCGTAGGCGGCGAGCAGCGAGGCCTGCGAGTTCCGCCAGGAGAGCGGCCCGCTGATCCGCTCCTGGCCGATCTTGCCCATCAGGGCCCGCTTCTCCGGATCGTCCATGAGCTGCGCGACGAGCCTCGCGAACTCGGACTCGTCGTTGGCGGGCGCGTACACGGCGGCGTCACCGGCGGAGACGCGCGCCTCCCGCAGCTCGAACGAGACGATCGGCCGGCCCATCACCATGTACTCGAGGACCTTGTTCATGGTCGACACGTCGTTGAGCGGATTGTGCGGGTCGGGGGAGAGGCACACGTCCGCGGTGGACAGGTAGCGCACCAGATCGGCGTCCGGGATGCGCCCGGTGAACTGGACCTGCTCCGAGAGCCCGAGCTCCCGGGACAGCTCCACCATCGCGTCGAAGGTGTCGCCACCGCCGACGAACACCGCGTGCCAGTCGGTCCGTCCGACCTCGTCGCGCAGCTTCGCCAGCGCCCGCAAGGCGTAGTCGACACCGTCCTGCGGGCCCATGACACCGAGGTAGCACAGCAGATGGGGCTTGCCGCGCTTCAACTCCGGCTCCGGCGGCACGGGATGGAACCGGTCGATGTCGGGCGCACTGCGCACCACGAAGACGTCCTCGGGCCGCCGTCCGCCACGGCGCACCGCGGTGTCCTTGTAGCTCTCGTTGGTGGCGAGCACGACGTCCGCGGCCCGGTAGGTCATCCGTTCCAGCGCGCACACGCCGCGGTAGAGCAGGTCCTCGCCGCGGTCGAACCGGGAGAGGTACAGCTCGGGCACCAGGTCGTGCTGGTCGAAGACGAACCGCGCTCCGCGCCGCTTCAGCCACCGTGCCGGCAGGAACAGCAGGTCGGGCGGATTGCAGGCGTGCACCACGTGGACCGGCCCGATCTTCCGGGCCAGCCTCATGGTGTGCCACAGCGCCGACCCGTACTCCCGCAGGTAGCCGGCCGGTCCTCCGGTGGCCGCGCGCAACGGGTAGCGGTGGATCCGCACCCCGTCGATCTCGGCCTCCGGTTCCGTGTCCCGCTTCGTGCCCTGAGGGCAGATGACGTGCACCGTCCAGCCCGCGTCGCGCAGCGTCGTGCATTCCTGCCACACCCGCCGGTCGAACGGCACCGACAGGTTTTCCACGAGGATCAGCGCGCGCCGGCCGTGCCGGTCACCGCTGGTCGATTTACCAGGCAAGGCCCATGTATCCCGGTTCGGTCCGGCGCGTATCCGCGTCGGGAAGGCGGACGAGGTCGACGATCAACGGGCCGTCACCGTGGGGCAGAGCCGACAGGACTGCCGGATCCTTGGTACCGACCAGGCACACCTCGGCGTGCTCCAGCACCTCGTCGACGGAGTCGGCGAGCAGCTGCGCGAGGTGCGGCAGCCGGGTCTCGATGTACTCGCGGTTCGCGCCGAGCAGCCGGGAGAGGCTGACGTTGGCGTCGTGGATCCGAAGGTCGTAGCCCTTGCCGAAGAGCCGCTCCGCCAGCTCGACGAGCGGGCTCTCGCGGAGGTCGTCGGTGCCCGGCTTGAAGGAGAGCCCGAACAGGCCCACCTTGCGCTTGCCGGTGCGTTCGACCAGCTCCACCGCACGCTGCAGATGGTCGGAGTTGGAGGGCAGTACATGGGACAGGATGGGCACCGAGACGTCGGCCCGCTGTGCCGCGTGGACCAGGCTGCGCAGGTCCTTGGGGAGGCACGAGCCGCCGAAGGCGAAGCCGGGCCGCAGATAGGCGGGGCTGATGTTCAGCTTGCGGTCGGCCAGGAACACGTCGATCACCTGGTGCGAGTCCACCCCGAGCGCCTGGCACACCGAGCCCAGCTCGTTCGCGAAGCCGATCTTGAGGCCGTGGAACGCGTTGTCCGCGTACTTGATCGCCTCGGCCACCGGGACCGGCACCCGGAACACCTCGCCGGGCAGGCCCTCGTACAGCGCCGCCACCACATCGCCGCTCGCGGCGTCGAGCTCGCCGATGACGGTCTTGGGCGGGTCGAAGAAGTCCCGCACGCTCGTGCCCTCGCGCAGGAACTCCGGGTTGACCGCGACCCCGACGTCCACCCCGGCCGTGCCGCCGACGTACTTCTCCAGGATCGGCACCAGCAGGTTCAGACAGGTGCCCGGGAGCATGGTGCTGCGGAACACGACGGTGTGCCGCCCGCCCCGCTCGGCCAGCGCGGCACCGATCTCCTCGGTGACCCGCTCCAAGTACGTGGTGCACAGACTGCCGTTGGGCTCCGACGGCGTGCCCACGCAGATCAGCGACACCTCACTGTTCGCGATCGCGTCACGGACGTCGGTGGTGGCGCGTAAGGCCCCGCTCTCCACGACGCCGGCGACGAGCTCGCCGATCCCCTCCTCGACCACCGGGGCCTTGCCGTCGTTGACCAGGTCGACCTTCACCTGGTTGACGTCCACGCCGATGACCTCGTGGCCCTTGCCGGCCAGGCACGCGGCCGACACGCAGCCCACGTAGCCGAGCCCGAAAACGCTGACCTTCATGACCCGTTCCTCCCCCGGGGCAGGCCCTTGCGGCCTGCCGTCCGCGCCCCTGCCCCACAGCGCCCTCGGCGCATCAGTAGGCCCCCTGCCCGTACAGCACCGCACGCAGCGTCTTCCACAGGATCACCGTGTCCAGGGCGAGCGACCAGTCCTCCACGTACCGCAGGTCCAGCCGCACCGCCTCCTCCCACGACAGGTCGCTGCGTCCGCTGATCTGCCACAGACCGGTGAGTCCGGGCTTGACCAGCAGCCGCCGCCGGATGTCCGGGCCGTACGCGGCGGACTCCTCCGGTAACGGAGGCCGCGGACCGACGAGCGACATCGATCCGGTGAGCACGTTGAAGAGCTGCGGGAGCTCGTCGATCGAGTACCGGCGCAGCACCGCTCCCACCCGGGTCACTCGTGGATCCCGGCGGACCTTGAACAACAGGCCGGCGCCCTCGTCGAGGCCGGCCAGCTCCGCACGCGCCTTGTGGGCCCCCGAGACCATGGTGCGGAACTTGAGAATCGTGAACTCGCGGCCGTTCTTGCCCACCCGGCGCTGGCGGTAGAACGCCCCGCCCCGGCTGTCCAGCATCACGAGCAGCCCGACGAGCACCATCAGCGGTGCGAACAGCACCAGCAGCAGTGCCGCGCCCAGCCGGTCGACGACCACCTTGACCGCGCGGCGGCCCCCGGTGAAGGTCGGCATGCTGACCCGCAGCAGCGGGATCCCGAGCACCGCGTCGACGTGCAGCCGCGGGCCGGCCACCTCCATCAGCACGGGCGCCACGACCATCTCGGCGTCGCTGCCCTCGAGGTTCCAGGCGAGCCGCTGCAGCTTGTCCGGTGACCAGTGTGGGTCCGGTGTGACCGCGACGACGCGGTAGCCGTCCCGGTGGACGTGGCCCGCGACGTCCGCCAGCCGGCCGACGACCGGCACCCCGTCCAGCTGGTCACCGTCGAGCCCGTGACCGTCGGTCGTGCACACGGCCTCCACCCGCCAGCCGAGGTGCGGGAACTTGCGGGTCCGGGTGACCAGGTCGCGCACGGTGGCCGGACTCCCGGCGGCGAGCACCGGTCGCAGACAGCGCCCTTCCTTCCGCTGCTTGTGCAGCCACAGGCGCAGCAGGTACCGCACGGTCATGGTGACGAGCGCGATCGCGGGGATCGCGACGAAGATCCAGAGCTTGATGTTGCGCGAGGTCAGGGCGATCCCGCCGAGCGCCAGCACGACGGTCGCGGTGAACAGCGAGCGTCCGAGCCGACGGAACTCCTCGGCCCCCTGGCCGAGAACGGCCGGAGCCCACGCCCGGCTCACCCACAGCGCCCCCAGCACCAGCAGCTCGGTGCCGAACGCGAGTATCCCCCACTTCTCGTGCCAGTTGGCCGCGTCCCGGGCCCCGAAGAAGTTGCCGATCCCCGCCACCACGAAAGCGGTGGCCACCGTGTCGCTGGTGATGACGGTACGGCGGTACCGCTGCTCCCAATCGGTCGCAGGCTGGTTGATCGCCTCGTCCGTCAGACGCCCGCGCGCAGACGGAAACGGGCGTACTAGTCCCCCTTGCCGCACAGAACCCCCCAGGTTCCAGTGGTTCGACGTGTTCGCCTAACACTGTTTGTCGCCCGGGAGGCACCCCCGCCCCCCGCGCCGCGCCGCGCCGTTCCTCCCCCCGGGAGGCCCCCGCCTCCCGCGCCGCGCTGTTCCTCCCCCCGGGAGGCTAGGCCTCCCGCTCATGACACCCGGCTGTTGCGGACCCACGAGAACAACCCACCCTGGCGGCGGCGGACCTGAATGTCCCGCCGGCGCTCGAGGTGTCCGGGAACCCGTCGAAACCCCGGGTGCTCCCCGCACCCGAGCCCCCTCGCGGACTCCAGGAACCGATCACCCCCAAGTCTGGTGCCGAGAACGCCCATGCTGGCATCCGCGGCGCCGGACCTATAGATCATTACCGGTCGCCTCGTGTCCGAACAGCTGAAGCACGGTCAATCTAGACCATCGGGGCCGGTATGGAGAGGGGGATGTGTGGAATTTGTGCTCAAGATTTGGTGCCGGTTCCCACAGGTCCGCGACCACTCGCGGACGCTTTGGCGCCATCGAGCCCTCCGACAACTCGCCTCAATCCGGGCCCAGTTTGTACGCGGTAGCGATCGGAGAGTCCCAACAGGCCTTCTGTAGAGCCAAGTTCGACGAAAGCGGAACCGTTGCTGGTGCATCTCGGCGAGACGCCACGAGAGTTGGGGACGGGGGGAGGAGGCGGCCCTGACGGGGCGGTCACGGCGCCCTTCGTCCGCGGGCGGCGCTCCCGCGGCGGCCTCAGAGCCAGTCGCGCCGTTTGAAGATGATGTACAGACTCGTACAGACCACCGCCATCAGAACGATCGCGAAGGGATACCCGAACACCCAGTGCAGCTCCGGCATGTGACTGAAATTCATGCCGTAGATCGTCCCGACCAGGGTGGGCGCGAAGAGGATGGCGGCCCAGCTGGAGATCTTCTTGATCTCCTCGTTCTGCTCGAAGCCCGCCTCCGCCAATGCCCGCATCTCGGCGTTCTGCTGCTGGGTCACGAGGGTGGCGTTGACGGTGAGGATGTCGGCGAGGGCCTGGCGGAAACCGTCGACCCGCTCGCTGGTGTGCGTGACGTGGTCGGCGACATCGCGGAGGTAGCGCTGGAGTTCCTCGTCCGTGCGGTACTTGGCGAAGCCGGCCATCAGGCTGTGCAGCATGCCGACCAGCGGGCGGGTGGCGCGCTGGAACTCGACCATCTCGCGGGACAGTTCGTAGATGCGGCGGGACACCGCGGGGTCGCCGCGGAAGACCTCGGTCTCGATCTCGTCGATGTCGTTCTGGACGCCGGAGACCACCGGGACGTAACCGTCGACGACGGAGTCGAGGATCGCGTAGAGGACCGCCTCCGGACCGAGCCTCAGCAGTTCCGGGCTGCCTTCCATGCGGCGGCGCACCGCCGACAGGTCCGGAGCCGCGCCGTGCCGGACCGTGATCACGAAGTCCGGTCCCACGAACACGTGCAGCTCGCCGAAGTCGACCTCCTCGGCCGCGTCCAGATAGCGGGCTGCGCTCAGGACGACGAAGAGCGTGTCGCCGTACCGCTCCAGCTTCGGCCGCTGATGCGCCTCCATCGCGTCCTCGACGGCCAGCGGATGCAGGTCGAACTCGGCGGCCAGGGAATGGAGTTCGGCCGCCGTCGGACGGGCCAGGCCGATCCACGCCATGCCGTCCCGCTGCTCGCGCAGTTCCCGGAAGGTCTCGGCCAGCGACCCGGGCGTCGACACCCGTACCCCGTCGCGGTACAGCGCGGACTGGACGACGCTGACGACCTCGGAGGGCTCGTGCGCGGGAGGCGCCTCCCGCGGCGCCGTGCGCCGAGGGGGCGGCGCGGACGGCGGAGCCAGCGCGCGCCGCCAGAGCGGCTTCCGCGCCGCCTTCGCGCCCCGCGGAGCGCCGGAGGCTCCGGGACCCGTCGCTTCCGCGGACCCGTCCGTGTTTCCCGCGTCCCGCCGGTTCTCCGAAGCGGGGCGGGCGCGTCGCTCGGACATCGCGGCTGCCTCCAGGGTCGGACGAACGTCTGCGCGATCTCCGAGCAGGATATACGGGGCATACGGTCCGTGTGCCGCGGACCGGGCGGGGATCGGGTGAGAGTTGCGGACAGAAGGTGTCCGCGAGCGGCGCTAGCGTGCGGGTATGACGAAGACGACCGCGGCGGCCCCCGTGCTCGGCACCCGCGCCCTCAACCGCGCGACCCTCGACCGTCAGCTCCTGCTGCGCCGCTCCCCGTCGCCCGTGACGGCCGCCGTCGAGCACCTGCTCGGCCTCCAGGCGCAGAACGTGAAGCCGCCGTACTACGCCCTCGCGGCCCGCCTCGACGGCTTTCGGCCCGGGCAGCTGTCGGCGGCCATGGAGGCGCGCGACGTCGTCCGGATCGTCACCCTGCGCTCCACCATCCACACGCACACCGCCGACGACGCCCTCACCCTGCGTCCGCTGGTCCAGGCCGCCCGCGACCGGGAGCTGGTCCACTTCCGCAAGGGGCTCACCGGCGTCGACCTGGACCGGCTCGCCACGATCAGCCGCGAGCTGGTGGAGGCCGAGCCCCGCACCATGAAGCAGCTCCGCGAGGCGCTGCTCGCCCACTGGCCGGACGCCGACCCGTTCGCCCTCTCCGTCGCGGCCCGCTGCACCCTGCCGCTCGTCCAGGTCACCCCGCGCGGTGTGTGGGGCCGCAGCGGCCAGGTCGCCCTCACCACCGCCGAACACTGGCTGGGCCGCCCCGCCGGACCCGCGCCCGAGCCCGACGCGGCCGTGCTGCGCTATCTCGCCGCCTTCGGCCCCGCCTCGGTCAAGGACATGCAGACCTGGGCCGGGCTGACCCGGCTCCGCGAGGTCTTCGAACGGCTCCGGCCCGCTCTGACGGTGTTCCGTGACGAGAACGGGGTCGAACTGTTCGACCTTCCCGACGCGCCCCGGCCCGATCCGGACACCCCCGCCCCGCCGCGCTTCCTGCCCGAGTTCGACAATCTGCTGCTGTCCCACGCGGACCGCTCCCGGGTCGTTCCCACGGATCTCAAGGGACGGACCTGGCGGGGCAACCAGGCCTACCGCACCCTGCTCGTCGACGGTTTCACGGCCGGTCTGTGGAAGCTGGAGGAGGGCGCGCTGACCGTCGAACCCTTCGGCCGGCTCACGAAGGCGCGGCGGGACGAGGTCGCCGCGGAGGGGGAGCGGATGCTCACGGTCATGCACCCCGGCGAGGGGTACGAGATCCGGTTCGGCACGGTCGCCCGGCCCTGAGTGCCGGCGGACGACGGGAGCACGCGGGGAAGGCGTCCGCCGGCAGGTACACAGGGGCCGGGCCATTGGATGAGGGGCGTGGGGGGGGGCCGGGGGGGGGGCCCCCCCCCCCCCCCCCGGCGGCGGGCGGGGGGGGGGGGGTGGAAAAGTAACACAACATGGCCAACAACGGCGCCCCACCCGAGCTAACAGAAGAGGCGC